>CAZNVY010000004.1:1910-71403 GCA_964576605.1 uncultured Elstera sp.
ATAATGGCTACGACCCCACGGCGACCTCGCTGCACGTCGGGCATCTGCTGCCGCTAACGCTGATGAAGCATATGCAGCGCGCGGGGCATAAGGTTATTGCGCTCATTGGCGGTGGCACGGGGTTGATCGGCGACCCGTCCGGCAAATCGACCGAACGCAATCTGCTGACGGCGGAAACCGTGGCGGAGAACGGCAAGCTGATCCATGCACAGGTGACGCGCATTCTGCAAGCCGACCAAAACCCGCCGATCTACGCCAATAACCTCGATTGGCTGGGCGGGGTGAAGCTGCTCGATTTCCTGCGCGATATCGGCAAGCATTTTTCGGTCAACGCCATGATCCAGCGCGATTCGGTGAAATCGCGCTTCGAGCGCGACGGCGAGGGGATTTCCTTTACCGAATTCACCTACTCGCTGCTGCAAGCCTATGACTTCCTGGAATTGCATAAACGCTATGGCTGCACGATGCAGACCGGCGGGTCGGATCAATGGGGCAATATCGTCTCTGGTACCGATCTGATCCGTCGCGTCACCGGCAATCGGGCGTTCGGGCTGACCGTGCCGCTGCTCACCAATTCGGACGGCAAGAAGTTTGGTAAGTCGGAAAAAGGCGCGATTTTCCTCGATCCAGCGCTGACCAGCCCCTATGCCTTCTATCAATTCTGGCTGAATGCGGCGGATGCCGACGTGCAGCGCCTGCTGCGGCTATTCACGGATATTCCGTTGGACGAAATCGCCGCCCTCGACGTGAATTCGGGTGCTCGCCCGGCGCAAAAGCTGCTGGCGGAAACCCTGACGCGCGATATCCACGGGGCGGACGCGCTGGACGGGGCGAAGAAAGCGTCAGAAGCGCTCTTCTCCGGCGCGATCCAAGGGCTGCCGGTGGCGACCCTGCTGGAAATCTTTGCCGATGTTCCTGCCGTCAGCCTGCCGCGCGAAAAGCTCGCCGAGGGCGTGGCGTTGACGGATCTTCTGACTGAAACCGGCCTCACGGCCTCGAAGGGCGATGCCCGCCGCCAGCTTCAGCAAGGGGCCGTGCGCCTGAATGGCGGCGAGCCGGTGTCGGGCGAACCCGTACTGACCGCCAATGATTTCATCGATGGGCAGGTGCTGGTGCTGCGCAAGGGGAAGAAGAGCTACGGGTTGGTGAGGGTCGCCTAACGTATTTCGGTATGAAAACCCTTCCCCTTATGCGAGCATCACGTCGCGTTTCTACATAGGGGAAGGAATAATCATGCGGGTTGCGATTGTCGCGCTGGTGGCGGGCTTGGGCTATGGCAGTGCAGCGGCGGCGTGCGGGCTTCCGGCCTGGAGCGCCACTGTGCCGCCCGTGAATCAGGAGCATATTTTCTGCGGGGAGATTGCCGCGGGTGGGGCCGTGAAAGGCTATCACTCCGCAACCGTGGTACCACCGGGGGCCGGGCAGACGGTGACGGGAATCGCCGGGATTGCGCCGCGCCCCACCCCTGGCCTGTACGATGCCAGGGCGACCTTTCGCAATGGCGCGACGAAATTTTCGACCTTTTTTCCGAACGGCTGTTCCCAGGCCCAGATTGTGACCTCGGTTCTCTATGCCTATAGTCATAACGGCGGCCCGGTGGCCCCTTGGGGGATTTCCGGCATGTCCGCCCCGCCGACAGGGGGCGCGATCTATTGCCTGGATGCGACTGGCCAGCCCTTTGAAATTCGGATGGGCACCCTGGGGGCTGGCGGCGGTTTGCGAATCAATACCGCCTTCCCACGGTAGAAGAGAAGGGAGGCAGCGTGGCGACACCGGCCTTTCACCCTCAGCGTGATGCGGATGGCCGCCTAATCCTGCGCGGGGTTGGGGTGCCGCCGCTACTGGCCGATTTTTTTGAGACCGACATCGGTCTCTATCAATCCCGCGCCGATGATATGATCGCCGCCCTAGCCGCCCCGCCGGAACAAGAGGCCCGGTTTTTCGGCAATCTCTACGAAGCGCGGGTTATGGTGGCGACAGTAGAAATCGTTAATCTGTTCGACGAAACTCAGCGTTTAAGCGTCCCGCGCGCCGATTTTGCGCGGGCGCTTACCCTATGGCGCGCGGCGCTATTGGGCTGAAGCGGGGTGCGCGGCGGCGGTCAGGTCCTGAAACCAGTCGCGGTCCCGAAAACTCTCCACGCCGGGTAAGGTTAGCAGTACGGCGGGTTCGGGCAAGTCCTGACAATCTTCGAGGGCGATGCGGGCTGCGGCCTCATCGCCCAGCAAGGCATGGACGATGGCTTCATGGAACGTATGCCGGTGTCCGCGAACAATCGCCGCGTCGCGATACTGGGCCAGTGCGTCGGCGAAATGCAGATCGGCCTCGCCATCGCGGACTAAGCGAGCGTGCAGCAGGTGCGCATTTCCAAGCGTGATAAGCAAACCCGCGTCGCGCCGGTCGGTCATCTCCACCGCCTCGCGAAGCCGCCCTAGGGCCACGAAAAGCAGCCGGGCAGCATTCTGATCCTCCACATAGCCCGCAAGCTCGATCAGCGTCTTGCCGTGCAGCACTCGGTTTTCTGGAGCGTCTGGCAGCAGGGTTGCCGCGTCATTTGCCAGCAGGCTGGCCTGTTTAATGAGGGCGAAGGCCGCCGCCTCATCCCCAATCGTCTGCGCCCCCAGCAGCAGCATTTGGGCCAGATCGGGGATGGATTTGCGCAGTTCAGGCAGTTTCGGCACCGCCGCGCGCAGCAGGGTTACGAGCCGCTTGAGGCGGGCATCCACCATTTCTGGGTCCAGCCGGGCGCTCACTTGCAGGACATCGAGCAGGGGCATCAGCGTGACGACCTGCATCGGCGCGGCCTTATAGCGGGCTTCAGCCGCCGCAAGCTCGTCGTCGATTGCATCCAGCGTTTCGCCAGTCACCTGATTTTGGCTCGCCTCGACCAGGGCCAGCAGCAGCCGTGCCTGGGTAAGAGCCAAGCGGTTGAGCGCCTTATCCAGGGCCTGGGCTTTTGCGAGCGCTGCGGCGGCACCGCGTAAGAGTTCGGGTAACGGCTGGCCGCCCCCTTCGGCGATCCGCATGAGGGCGATGCCCATCGCCTGCCACAGCCGACCATCGTCGGGCGCAAGGTCGAGTGCGCTATGCAGCATTTCTTCCGCCGCCTCGAAGGCGCGGTGATCGTCAAGCTCGGCTGCGACCAACAGCAGCGCGGCACGCAACCCTAGGGTTAGCGCCGGGCTGCCGGTGGCCTTTGCCAGCCTTTCTACCCGCTGTTTCGCCGCTTCCAGACTGGGTTCCTGCTCCAGCGCCGCGCGGGTCAGTTCCAGTAGGCTTCCCGTTTCCAGATGTGGGGCTGGGATCGGCCACAGCAGCAGGGTAGACATCGTTGGATTAATGCTCCGTCGGCTCCCAGGGCAGCGGCACTTCCGCTTCAGTCCCCAGCAGGCGGCAGAGGGTAATCAGATCGGCTTCGGTGGTATCGGGGCTTTTGTGGAGTTCCGGAATCGGCAGGAAGCGGCCATCTTCCGGCAGATCGCAGAGGGTGCTGAGAAGTTCTGCCGGTTCATCCAGCCCTTCATGGTCGATCCCATTGAGGTAATCGAGGCAGACGGCCAGCAGATCGGCAAAATCCTCGTCCGACTCAAAAACCTCCGAAATATCGGCGGCATCGATGGTCACATAGGGCAGACCGCAGGCGCGTAAAACCTGGATCAGCAGATCCTTATGATTGGCCAGGCTGCCGCGGCCGGGATAGGCGGCTTCCAGGCGCGGGACGGTTCTTTCCAAGCGGGCGATCGCATCTTCTACCTTGGCGAGCGGGGCGGTAAGCTGTGTCACATCCTCCTCCTCGCCCTCGCCATCGGTGCCGACCATTTCGGCCTGATACAATTGTTCCGGGCCGAAAAGGCACAGCCACAGCAGCGGAATATTCTCCTCATCAACGGCCAAGGCCTTGATGGTGATGCCGTCATCGGCTTCCGGGCTTGGGTAGATCGTTTCTTGATCGCAGGCGAGCAGGAACGCGGCGCGGGCCATGACAGGTCCTTTCAGGCGGATAAGATGCGGCAACCATAAGGGAAAGCGCCGGGGCTGGATAGGGCTGAGAAGGTTTAGCAGCCCAAAACAAAACCGCCGCAGCGGTTTCCCACAGCGGCGGTTTTGGTTTGGTCGGAGTGAGAGGATTCGAACCTCCGCTCTCTTGCTCCCGAAGCAAGCGCTTTACCAGGCTAAGCTACACTCCGTCAGAATATCACCCCGGTTTTCGCGGGGGAGGGCGGCTGTATAGCGCCCCCGCGCAAGAGCGTCAATACCCCCGCGCCACGGCAAAATCGATGGCTTCCATCAGACTGCTTCGGATCGGCAAAGCTGGGAAGCGCGATAGGGCGGCTTTAGCGGTATCCCCGACCTGCCGCGCCCGTTCGACCGTCTCGCGGATGGTGCCGTATTTTTCCATCAGCGCTTGTGCGGTCGCAAGGTCGGCGTCGGTTTGATCGAGATCTTCGATGGTCCGGTGCCAGAAAGCCCGTTCCTCGGTGGTCCCACGCGCATAGGCCAGAATGACCGGCAGCGTCAGCTTGCCTTCGCGGAAATCATCCCCCACGGTCTTTCCCAGTGCGGCTTGGCTCGCGGCATAATCCAAGGCGTCGTCGATCAGCTGGAAAGCAACGCCCAGCTGCGTGCCGAAATGCCGCAGGGCGGCGGCATCGTCTTCCGGTCGGTCGGCGACGACGGCCCCCACCTCGGCTGCGGCGGCGAAGAGTACGGCGGTCTTGGCGCTAATGACCTCCAGATACCGGGCCTCGTCGGTTTCAAGATCGCCGGTGGTCAGCAGTTGATGCACCTCCCCCTCGGCAATCACCGCCGACGCATTGGCCAAGATCGCCAGCACGCGCAGCGATCCATCTTCCACCATCAATTGGAAGGCGCGGGAGAACAGAAAATCGCCAACCAAGACGCTCGATTTATTGCCGAAAATCGCATTGGCCGACGCGGCCCCGCGGCGCAGCTGGCTTTCGTCGACCACATCATCATGCAGCAGGGTGGCGGTATGGATGAACTCGACGCAGGCCGCGAGTTTTTGGTGACGGGTGCCGCGGTAGCCGCAAAGCTGTGCCGCCGCTAACGTAATGAGGGGGCGCAGTCGCTTGCCCCCGGCGGCGATCAGGTGGCTGGCGAGCTGCGGGATCAGCGCGACCGGGCTTTGCATCCGATCCAGAATGATCTGGTTGACGGCGGCCATATCCTCCGCCACCAGGGCGACGAGCGGGTCCAGGGACGGCGCGGTCGGGGGCGTATCGGTCGAGGGCATGGGTCGGGTCATGATAGCGCGTCAATCCGTCCTTCGGTCGGGCCTCAAGGCAAGGGCGCGTCTCGACGGGCGCGCCAGAACCCCTTAGTCTTAAGAGAAGATCCTAGCGGCGGGAGCATAGGCGGCGCACCCGTCCGGTCAAGTCCGATTCCCAGGATCCCCCGGCGACAAAGGTAAGTCTTTCTCGTGTTAAGCCCAATTTCCCTAACCGAAACCCCCTTTTACGGCGGGCTTTTGCGCCTGCGACAACCGGAAAGCGGGTATCGCGCGGCCATTGATCCGGTGCTGCTCGCCGCTAGCTTGGCCCCGCGCCCTGGCAGTATTTGGTTGGAGTTCGGGTGCGGCGTTGGCACCGCCAGCCTTTGTCTGCTCGCCCGCTGTCCAGAGGTTTCGGTTATTGGGGTGGAGATCGATCCGGTGCTAGCGGCGCTGGCCCGCGAGAATGCCGCCCTGAATGGGATGGCGGAGCGGTTTCAGGTAATCGTCGGCGATGTGGCCCAGCTCGATCCGGCAGTTCTGCCCACCATTGCCGGGATTTTTATCAATCCGCCGTTCCATGATCCGAGCGCTAGCCCCTCGCCCGATGGTCGGCGGGCGCGGGCCACCCATGGTGCCCTCTTGGCCGATTGGGTCGCGCGTGCCGCTCGCGTGCTGCCGCATAAGGGTGAGCTTGCCTTAATTTATCGCGCCGATGGGCTGGCGACCATTCTGGCGGCTTTAGCCGCAGCGCGCCCCAGCTTTGGCGGGGTACAGATTTTCCCGCTCTGGCCCCGATCTGGGGTTCCAGCTAAACGTTTGCTGGTATCTGCCCGACAGGGAAGCCGCGCGCCGCTTACCTTAGGGCAAGGGGTGCTGCTTCATAGTGACAAAGGCGGGTATACGGCGGAGGTTGATGCAATTTTAAGGGGGAAATCCCCGCTTCCTATGGCATAATCCGCCGACGTCGACTGTTTGTGTACTTGACGGGGCGCGGTGGCTGGGATTGAACTGGGTTTTTACAGGAATCGAGCGGAATAATGCGGGCTGATACTGTAGCGCAGGGGCAGGGCATGGCGGGTTTCGCGCGGGACGCTCTCTCCCCTTCGCTGCGTGCTCAGGCTTGGGCCACCCTATCGCTGGCCTTTCCGATCATCATCGGTCAATTGGCCCTGGTGAGCATGAACCTGGTGGCAACCCTATTGTTGGGCCGGATCGGGACCGAGGCGATGGCCGCCGGGGCGCTCGGCAATGCGTTTTTCTTCTCCCTGGCGGTTATCACTAACGGGGTTCTATCGTCCACCGGCGTTATGGTCGCCCAGGCCGAAGGACAGGGGGAGCCGCTGCGCGCGGCGGGCTATGCCCAACGCAGTCTGCTGCTGGCGGTGCTGCTGGCGGTTCCTGCCGCGGGGTTACTCTATGCCGCCCCGTGGTTCTTGGCGGCGATTGGGCAGGCACCAAGCTTGGTGGGGCTGGCGGGGGAGTATCTGGGGGCTATGGCGATTGCCATTATCCCCTACGCAATGGTTATGGCCTTGCGCTATTTCCTGGCGGCGATCGAACGGCCTCTTATGGGGACGGTGACGGCGATTTTTGGGGTTGGGGTGGAGTTTCTGGTCGGTCGCGCGCTGCTCGATGGTTGGTTTGGCGCACCGATGGGCGTTGCCGGGGTTGGCCTTGCCGTTGCAGCGGGTTGCCTCGCCATGTTGGCGGGAATGCTGTTGTACATTGGCGTATCGCGCGCGGTGGTTCCCTATGGGCTATTCCGCCGTAAGCAGGGACAGCCGGGGCAGATGGACGATCTTTGGCGGATTGGCTGGCCGATGGGGGTCGCGTTTGGCGCAGAAACCCTGTTCTTCATGCTAACCACGACCCTGGCGGGGTTTTTCACCGGGGCAGAGGTGGCGGCCCATAGCATCGGGTATCAGAGCATCACCACGGCCTTCATGATCGCCGTCGGCCTCTCGCACGCCACGATGGTGCGGGTTGCGCGCGCGGCGGGGGAAGGCGATCTGACGGCGGTGCGGCGCATTGGTTGGGCGGGCATTGCTCTCGGCTGGCTGGGCATGGGCGGGACCGGGTTGGTGCTGGCCCTCGGCGGGCGCTGGATTGCGGCGGGGTTTCTCGATCCCGCCATGGGCGATGCGGCCCGCGTTTTCGATTTCGCCGCGCCGCTGCTGGTGATTGCTGCCCTATTCCAATTATTCGACGGGACCCAGGCAATTGCTGCAGGAGCCTTGCGGGGCCTGAAAGACTCGCGCGGGCCGATGGTGATCGGGCTGATTGCCTATTGGCCAATCGGCATGGCGAGTGGTGCGCTGCTGGCCTTTGGGCTGGAGTTGCGCTTGATCGGCCTCTGGAGTGGGCTTGCCTTAGGCCTTGCCGTTGCGGCCCTAGCGCTGACCCTGCGCTTCCATTGGAAATCGCGACGCTTGCCAGACCCGGCGAAAGCGTGAAAACTGCGTGCCATGTTCGGGTTCACGCTTGGAAAACTGCTGGTTCTGATTCTGGCCTGCATTGCGGGCTGGGTCATTTTGACCAAACTGCGGGCTATTCCGCCCGGTGGGCGGCGTCCGCCGGTACCGGAGCCGCCGAAATCCCCGCCTGGCCCTGTCGAAAGCGCAGGTCAGATGGAAGATTTGCGCAAGTGCACCTTCTGCGACATTTACGTGCCGGTGCGGAATGCCCGCTCCTGCGGGCGGTCCAACTGCCCGCACGCGCCGTAAACCGCTTAAACCGGCCAATTCGTTTCGGGTGCAACGCCGAAAACCTGCGGCACGGCGCTTGATTCGCCAAGGGTCGGCAGACTAAGGTGCGCGCGTTTTTCGCTGTGTCACCGAAAGGTCATAGGATGGCGTCGCGCCCGCTTCCGTTTCAGTCGCTGATCCTGACGCTGCAGAGCTTTTGGGCAAGCCAAGGCTGCGCCCTATTGCAGCCCTATGATGTGGAGGTTGGCGCGGGTACGTTCCATCCGGCGACCACGCTGCGTACCCTGGGGCCGGAAACCTGGAATGTTGCTTACGTTCAGCCCTCGCGCCGCCCGACCGATGGGCGCTATGGCGAGAACCCCAACCGCTTGCAGCATTATTATCAGTTCCAGGTGATCCTGAAGCCGTCGCCGGTCGATCCGCAGGCCCTGTATCTTGAAAGCCTGAAGGCGCTGGGCATCGATCCCGCCCTGCACGATATTCGCTTTGTCGAGGACGATTGGGAAAGCCCGACTCTGGGTGCCTGGGGCCTTGGCTGGGAAGTCTGGTGCGACGGGATGGAAGTCACCCAGTTCACCTACTTCCAGCAGGTGGGCGGCATCGAAGCCAATCCGGTCTGCGCCGAACTGACCTATGGGCTGGAACGCCTCGCTATGTACGTCCAGGGCGTCGAGAACGTCTATGATCTCGACTGGAACGGCGTCGAGGGGCCGGGGCGCAAGACCTATGGCGACGTCTTCTTGGAAAACGAGAAGCAGTTCAGCGCCTATAACTTCGAGCACGCCAATACCGAGGTGCTGTTCCGCCACTTCCTCGAAGCCGAAGCGGAATGCCAGAAGCTGCTGGCGGCAAACCTGCCGCTGCCCGCCTATGACCAAGCGATCAAAGCCAGCCATACCTTCAACCTGCTCGATGCGCGCGGGGTGATCTCGGTCACCGAACGCGCTGCCTATATCGGCCGGGTGCGCGCCCTCTCGAAAGGGTGTTGCGAAGGCTGGCTTGCGGCGCGTAGCGCCTAATGCGTCAGGATCAGATTATGGCCGATTTGCTGCTCGAACTATTCTCCGAAGAAATCCCCGCCCGAATGCAGGCGCGCGCGGCGGAGGAGTTGAAAGACCGTCTGACGGCGGCTTTGACTGATGCGGGCCTCGCCCCCGCTAGCGTCACCGCCTGGGTCACGCCGCGCCGGGTGGCCTTCCACGTCACCGGCCTGCCGACCGCCCAGCCAGACCGGACCGAAGAGCGCAAAGGCCCGCGCGCCGATGCGCCGGATGGGGCGATCCAGGGCTTCCTCAAATCGACCGGCCTGACCCGCGACCAGCTTGAAACCCGCGAGACCGATAAGGGCGCGGTGCTCTTCGCCGTCACCCATATTCAGGGCCGCGCCACGCGCGAGGTTCTGCCGGAGCTGATTTGCGGCCTGATCCTCGGCTATACGTGGCCCAAATCGATGCGCTGGCGCGACACGCGCCTGGCCTGGGTGCGCCCGCTGCGCTCGATCCTGGCACTGTTCGACGGGCAGGGGCTGCCGGGCGGTCTGCACCTGGGCCGGAATGTCGAGGGCGGCGAGCAGCCGGGCTATCGCGCCGCCGGGGCGGCGGACGATCTCAACTATCTGCCGTTCGGCACCACGACCTATGGTCATCGCTTCCTCGCCCCCGCTTCTATCTCGGTCGCCGATGCCGCCGAGTATCAGGCGAAGCTGCGGGCGGCCTTTGTGCTGCTCGACCGCGAAGAGCGTAAGCGCCTGATCCTGGCCGAAGCGGAAAAACTGGCCGCATCGGTCGGCTGCCGCCTGAAACCCGATGCCGGATTGCTCGAAGAAGTGGCGGGCCTTGTTGAATGGCCGGTGCCGCTGCTCGGACGTATTGACGATGCCTTTATGGATGTGCCCGCCGAGGTGCTGACGACCTCGATGCGCGAGCATCAGAAGTATTTTGCCTTGACGCCCAAGGATGCGGCGGACGGCGATACGCGCATCGCCGCCTATTTCATCACCGTTGCCAATATGGTTGCCGCCGATGGCGGCGCGGCCATCATTTCCGGCAATCAGCGCGTGCTGCGCGCCCGCCTATCGGACGCCCGCTTTTTCTGGGATCAGGACCGCAAGGTGCGGCTGGAAGCCTGGGCGGAAAAGCTGCAAAGCCGGGTGTTCCACGCCAAGCTCGGCACGGTTTCGGCGCGGGTGGATCGTCTCGCCGTGCTGGCGCTGGCGCTCGCGGGGCAGACCGGGGCCGATGGCACCTTGGCGGAACGGGCCGCGCGTCTCGCTAAGGCCGATCTTTCAACCGGCATGGTCGGGGAATTTCCCGAATTGCAAGGCGTGATCGGGCGCTACTACGCCCGCTATCAGAAGGAAGACGCGGCGGTGGCCCAGGCGATCGCCGACCATTACGCGCCGCTCGGCCCGTCCGACCGGGTGCCCACCGCGCCGGTATCCCGCGTCGTCGCGCTCGCCGATAAGCTCGACCTGCTCGCCGGATTCTTCGCGATTGACGAAAAACCGACTGGCTCGAAAGATCCGTTTGCCCTGCGCCGTGCCGCCCTCGGCGTGCTGCGCATCATTACCGAAAACGGTCTGCGCCTGCCGCTGCGCCCGGTGCTGGAGGCGGCCGTCTCGCTCTATGCGCCGCGGGTCGACAAACTCGACAAGGCCGCGACGGTCGATGCGCTGCTAGCCTTCTTGGCTGACCGCCTGAAAGTTGCTCTGCGCGATCAGGGCCAGCGCCATGATCTCATCCAGGCGGTGTTCGCCCTCGGCACGGAAGACGATGTGGTGCGCCTGCTCGCCCGCGTCACCGCACTCAGCGATTTCATCGCGACGCCGGTCGGGGCTGATATGTTGGCCGCCTATCGCCGCGCCGCGAATATCCTGAAAATCGAAGAAAAGAAGGACGGGCACCCTGCCCAGGCGACCGTCTCGATGCCTCTGCTCGCCCAAGCAGAGGAAAAAGCCTTGGCCGAAGCGCTTTCGACGGCATTGCCCGCCGTCGAAGCCGCTCTGGCGCAAGAGCAGTTCGTCGACGCCATGACCCGGCTCGGCGCGCTGCGCGATCCCGTCGATGCGTTCTTCACGCATGTGACGGTGAATGCCGATGACGCGGCCCTGCGCGCCAATCGTTTGGCGTTGCTGGCCCAAATTCGGCAGGCCTGTTCGGCAATTGCCGACTTTGGTCTGATTGAAGGCTAGGGGTTCGGCGGTTAAGGAACCCGAAGGAACTGCTTTTCACCGGGGTAAGGGGATTAAGATGGCTGACGCAACGAAGTGGGTTTACAGCTTCGGCGACGGAAAGTCGGAAGGGAATGCCGGGATGCGGAACTTGCTCGGCGGTAAGGGCGCGAACCTTGCCGAAATGAGCAACCTCGGCCTGCCGGTGCCGCCCGGCTTCACCGTGACCACGGAAGTCTGCACCTATTACTACGCCAATGGCCGTCAGTATCCCGCCGAGTTGCGCGCCCAGGTGGCGGCGGCGCTCGGCGATGTCGAGGCCATTGTCGGCAAGAAATTCGGCGATCCTGCCAATCCGCTGCTCGTCTCCGTTCGCTCCGGTGCCCGCGCCTCGATGCCGGGGATGATGGATACGGTGCTGAACCTCGGCCTGAACGACATCACTGTGGAAGGGCTGGCCCGGCTCTCCGGCGATGCGCGCTTTGCCTACGACAGCTACCGCCGTTTTATCCAGATGTACTCGAACGTCGTGCTCGACATCGATCATCACCACTTCGAGGAGATTCTTGATCGGCATAAGGACGAAAAGGGCCATAGCCTCGATACCGACCTGACCGCCGACGATTGGAAGGCGGTTGTTGCCGACTATAAGGCCGAAGTTATGCACGCCCTGGGGCGGGAGTTTCCGCAAGACCCGCAGGAACAGCTGTGGGGTGCGGTCGGGGCCGTGTTTGCAAGCTGGATGAACCAGCGCGCCATTGTTTACCGCCGCCTGCACGAAATCCCGGAAAGCTGGGGCACGGCGGTCAACGTCCAGGCGATGGTCTTCGGCAATATGGGCCAGGATTGCGCGACGGGCGTTGCCTTCACCCGCGACCCCTCGACCGGCGAAAATGTTTTCTACGGTGAATATCTGATCAACGCCCAGGGCGAAGACGTGGTGGCGGGTATCCGTACGCCGCAGCAGATCACCATTCAGGGCAAGCTCGCCAACCATTCGACGCTGCCCGCGATGGAAGAATCCATGCCCGGCGTGTTTGCCGAGCTGGCGGCGGTGCGCGACAAGTTGGAAAAGCATTTCCGCGACGTGCAGGACATCGAGTTCACCGTGCAGTCGGGCAAGCTCTACATGCTGCAAACCCGCAGCGGGAAGCGCACGGCGCAGGCGGCGCTGAAGATCGCCGTCGATATGGCGAATGAAGGGCTGATTACCCAGGAGGAAGCCATCCAGCGCGTCGAGCCGCGCAGCCTCGATCAGCTTCTGCACCCGCGCCTCGACCCCAATGCGCCGCGCACTCTGCTGTCGCGCGGGCTGCCGGCGTCGCCGGGGGCCGCGGCGGGGAAAGTTGTTTTCTCGGCGGATGCGGCCGAAGACCTCGCCTCGAAGGGGGAAACGGTGATCCTGGTGCGGATCGAAACCAGCCCGGAAGATATTCATGGGATGCCCGCGGCCAGGGGCATCCTGACGACGCGCGGCGGTATGACCAGCCATGCGGCGGTGGTGGCCCGCGGCATGGGCCGTCCCTGCGTCGCGGGGGCGGGGGATATTCGCGTCGATTATGCGGCGGGGACCCTGTCGGTGCGCGGCACGACGGTGAAGGCGGGCGAGTTCATCACGCTGGACGGTAGCACCGGCGAAGTCTTCGTCGGTCAGGTACCGACCCTGCAGCCGGAACTGTCGGGCAGCTTTGCTACGCTGATGGGCTGGGCGGACGCCAAGCGCACGCTGAAAGTCCGGACCAATGCTGAAACCCCGCTGGATGCCCGCACCGCGCGGCAGTTCGGCGCGGAAGGCATCGGTCTGTGCCGGACGGAGCATATGTTTTTCGACGCCGACCGCATCATCGCGGTGCGCGAAATGATTATGGCGGACGATGAAGCGGGCCGCCGGGCGGCATTGGCGAAGATCCTGCCGATGCAGCGCAGCGACTTCGTCGAGCTGTTCACCATCATGGCCGGGCTGCCGGTGACGATCCGCCTGCTCGATCCGCCGCTGCATGAGTTTCTGCCGCATTCGGAAGCTGAAATGCAGGAAGTCGCCAAGGCGGCGGGTAAGGATTTGGCTTTCGTTAAGGCGCGCGGGGCGGCGCTGCACGAATCGAACCCGATGCTCGGCCATCGCGGCTGCCGCTTGGGCGTGACCTACCCTGAAATCTACGAAATGCAGGCGCGGGCGATTTTTGAGGCAGTGGTCGCGGTGCAGAAGGACAGCGGTGCGACGGTGGAGCCGGAAATTATGATCCCGCTGGTCGCGACCCGGAAGGAGCTTGATCTGCTGAAAGCGGTGATCGACCGGGTGGCGGGCGAAGTTTCGGCGGCTTCCGGCGTCACCCTTACCTACCTCGTCGGCACGATGATTGAACTGCCGCGCGCGGCGCTGCAAGCCGGGAAGATCGCCGAAACGGCGGAATTCTTCAGCTTCGGCACCAACGATCTGACCCAGACCACCTTCGGCCTGTCGCGCGACGATGCGGGGAACTTCCTGCAGTCCTACCTGCGCCAAGGCATTCTGGAGGAAGACCCCTTCGTCTCCCTCGATCAGGACGGCGTGGGCGAGTTGGTGCAGATCGCCGCCGACCGTGGGCGCAAAACGCGCGGCGATTTGAAGCTCGGTATCTGCGGCGAACATGGCGGCGATCCGGCCTCGATCGCCTTCTGTCAAAAGGTTGGCCTAAACTATGTGTCCTGCTCGCCGTACCGGGTGCCGATTGCCCGATTGGCAGCAGCGCAGGCGGCTTTGGCGGTCAGCTTTAATAAAGATAATCTCTAGCCGCAGATAAGGGGACCGGGGGCAATGCGCGCTCCCGGTTTTATTTTGCCGAATGTTATACTACTTAAAAGTGCTTTGTGTTATTTCTGACCCGTGGTACGTAAAAAACCAACAAAATGCTACGGGTGGGCGTTAAGTTTTTGTTATAGTCTTGCCCTTACGTTTAAGATTGACGTGTTGTCGCGCCAGAATGCGTAAAGGGGAGGCGGATGAAGACCAGCAGTGCCAGCCGCATTCTTCTGATGCGCGCAGGAATCGTGCTGGGCACTTTCGCCTTTATTGGCGCGGTTTTTTTGCAGGCGTCGGTTAATATCCGCAGCAATGAGGAAACCGCGCAATTTGCCGCCGCCCGCGCCGCAGAAATGACCTCGCTCTCGCTGCGCTCGCTGGTCGATCAAACCTTTGGGCAGGTCGATCAGGCTATCCAGATGCTGACCCCGCATGTGGCAATCACGGATAGTCTTTTTCACGCGAGCCACGATTTGAATGCCCGCATGGCGGCGCTGGTGGGCACCCTTGAGGCGGTCAGTGGGGCGGTAATCGTCTCGGCGGAAGGGCTTATCCTTGGCCGTTGGGGCGAGGATATCGAAGACCCTTTGACCGTCGATCTATACCGAATGCCACGCAAAGGGTCGGGGTTCGAGATCGAGACGATTGGCGATATGGCCCGGCCGGGCCGGGTTATCCTGGGGCGATGGGTGCAGTCGGATGTTAGCGGCGCGCAGGCCGTGGTCCTGGTTACAATTGATTTGAAGCGCCTGCTACCGCCAGAATTGGCCGAACAATTGGGGCAAGAAGGGCGGCTGGCGCTTCTGAATCCCGACGGCACGGTTGCCGCCGTGCTCAAGCCGGGACGGCCGCCGCTTGCGACCGGAAAGCCGGTTCTGTTGGCCGATCCGGCGGTCTCCAAATCCTCGGCGGTTGCAGGGCCGATTCCTAATGCCACGCTGTCCGGTGTGTTTTTGGGAGAAGAAATCGTTTGGCGTTTACCGTTGCGCACCACGAACCTTGATCTGCTGCTGAGTTTTCGTCCGGCAGAAGCGCTGGCCGATGTGCGGGAAAGCGCCCGCAGTGCCTGGGTGGCCGCCTATGCTGCGGCGCTTGTGGTTTTTGTCCTGGGGCTGGCGCTGCTGGTGCAGCTAACCCGTATGGAACGCAACCGGCAGCGGATGGATGCGCAGGATGCGGCCCTACGCGCGAGCAACACCAAACTGGAAGCGGCGCTTGCCCATATGAATCAAGGCATCGTGATGTTCGATGCCGACGGGCGGATCCTGCTCTATAATCGCCGCTATTTGGATATTTTCGGGTATGATCCGGGGCGATCCTACCTCAATCTTACCCTGTCCGACCTCTATGCTATGGCCGAACAAATGGGCCGCCTGGGGCCAATGGTGGATGCGGAGCATATTCAGACCCGGTTGGATAGTCTGGAGCGGGGGCAGCGGTTACAGTTCATTCGGCAATTGTCCAACGGTACCTATGTGGAGTGCCGTCACGAGCCGTTGGACAATGGTTGGTCACTCTCGACCTATACGGATGTTAGTGATTTAATCCGGACCGCCAATGCTTTCGCCAAGGCGAAAGATGAGGCCGAGCAAGCCAATCGGGCGAAATCGGTCTTCCTTGCGAATATGAGCCACGAACTGCGCACACCCTTGAATGCCATTCTGGGGTTTTCCGACGCGTTGATCGGCGGGTATTTCGGCCCGGTGGTACCCAAACATCTCGAATATCTGCAAGCAATCCAAACCTCTGGACAATATTTGCTGGAACTGATCGCCGATATTCTTGATATCGCTAAAATTGAAGCAGGCCGCTATGAGTTGCAACCGGCCTGGCTGCCAGTGGACGGGCCGGTGCAGGATGCGCTGGCGCTGCTGGCTCCCAGGGCCGAAAAAGCCCGGATTGATCTGGTGGCGCGCATTCCGGAAGGACTGTCGATCTATGCCGACGAACGTGCCCTGCGGCAGATTCTGCTTAACCTTCTCTCCAATGCGGTGAAATTTACCCGGCCAGAGGAAGGGGCGCGCGGAACCGTGTCGGTTAAAGCGGTGCAGGCGGCGGATGGCTCTGGCGTTACCCTGACCGTCCGCGACAATGGCATCGGCATTCCGCCGGAAATGCAGGAAGCAATCCTGCAACCCTTTGTGCAGGTCGAGGCGGCGCAACTCACCGCAGAAGGTGGGACCGGCCTTGGCCTGTCCATCGTGCGCGGCCTGTTGGAAGGCCACGGCGGCACACTCACCCTGGAAAGCGAAGTCGGGGCCGGGACGGTGGTGCGCGCCTGGTTCCCAACGCCCCGTTCCCCACTGTCCGATCCTGTGAAAACATCCTTGGCTTGATCCTGCGGGAAAGCTATAGATAGCCCCGGCTTGCGGGCTTGGCGGAATGGTAGACGCAACGGACTTAAAATCCGTCGGGGGTTTCCCCGTGCCGGTTCGACTCCGGCCGCCCGCACCAACTTTTTTAATTCCGATCACAAGACGGCCAGGCCGACCAACCCATCATACACCAGCTTTGCCCCGGCGAGCAGCAGCAGCCAATGGCTCAGTTGATAGAAGCGTTTGCCATCCATCCGTTTGGTCAGCCAATAGCCAATCCAAATGCCCAAGGGAGCCAGGGGGGCCAGCACCAGTGCTTGACTTAGGTTGCTGGCATCGATCTGGCCGAACAAGATATACGGAGGAAGCTTTGCGAGGTTGACGAGGGCGAAATAGACGACCGTCGTGCCCGCCAGCAGCATTTTATCGATCCGCTGGGGCAAGAGATACATCAGCAACGGCGGCCCGCCGGCATGGGCAATGTAGCTGGCAAAGCCCGATAGCCCCGACCAGAAAAGCCCCTTGGCGCGGGACGGCTGGGTTGGCAGATCGACGGTCCCTTTCACCAGAAGCGGCTTGACCCAGGCGATCAGGGTAAACAGCAGGGCATTCGCGCCAATCGCGATGCGCACGGCGTTATCGTCGAGATGATCGAAGGCAAGGATGCCAAGGCCGATGCCGATCAAGGCCCCCAGCAGTAACCCGCCCAATTGATCGCGGCTCCAACTGCGGCGGTAGGCCCAGAGGCCGAAAAGGTCCATCAGCAGCAGGATTGGCAGCATTAAACCCACGGCCTGGCCGGGCGGCAGCAGCATCGCCAGGACCGGAACCGTGAGCGCGCCTAATCCGGATAGGCCACCCTTGCTAATGCCGGTAAGCAAAATGGCCGGGGCGGCCAGGGCGTAGAAGGTGGGATCGCTTATCATTTCCTCACACTATAGCCCTCTGCGCTAACCGTCCAAGGCCGAAGTCAGGCGTGATGCAGCACTACCGGGCGACCGTGCAGGGTTTCAACCGCCATTGGATAGCCGAAAATCGCCTCTAGCCGGGATGGGGTGATAATCTCCCTCGGCGGGCCATCGGCGATCACCCTACCATCCTTTAGGGCAATGATCCGATCAGCATAGGCGGCGGCATAATTGATATCATGCAATACAATAACGATGGTGCGCCCGTCCTGGTCCGCGATCCGGCGAAGCAACTGCATCATCTGCCGCCCGTGCCGCATGTCGAGGTTATTCAGGGGTTCGTCGAGCAGCAGATAGGGCGTTCCCTGGCAGTAAGTCATTGCCACAAAAGCCCGCTGGCGCTGACCGCCGGAGAGGGTTTCCAGCAAACGGTCGGCGAGGGCGGTCAGGTCGAAGGCGTCGAGCGCGGCGGTTATCGCCGCCTCATCCGCAGGCGTTAACCGTCCCCGGCTGTGCGGAAACCGCCCGAAGCCCACCAGATCGCGTACGGTCAGGCGGCTGGCGAGGCCGGTTTCCTGACGCAGGATCGCCAGCCGCTTCGCCAAGATCGGGCCGGGGGTGCGGTGGACGGGCAGCCCATCCACCCGGATCTCGCCCTGCTGCGCCGGCTGCAAGCGGGCGATCAGCGACAACAGCGTCGATTTTCCGGCCCCATTCGGCCCGATCAGCGCCGTAACGCCGCCCTTCGGCAGGGTTAGGCAGATGTCGCACAAGATCGGCGTATGGCCCTGCCAACTGGAAACGCCCGCGATCTCGATCATCGTTTCGCCCCTTGCAGCAAGAGGGCCAGGAACAGCAGCCCACCCAGAAATTCGACGATAATTCCCAGCGTACCGGCCCCGCCGAACCCATGCTGCAATAGGGTTTGCCCACCGACCAGGAATAGGATTCCGACCGCCATCGCACCGGGCAACAGCATCCCGTGCCGCTGGGTGCGCAACAGACGTTCGGCCAGCGCGACCACCAGCAACCCCAGAAACGCCACCGGGCCGACCAAGGCGGTCGAGACCGCGACCAGCACGATAATCGCGAGCAGCACAGCGGTTAGACAGCGCGTCCATTCCACCCCCAAGCCGGTGGCGGCGGCCCGTCCCAGGGCCATCACCCCCACCCCGCGCCGTCCCCGCCATACCAGGGCGGTTGTGCCGAAAATCAGCACGGCCCCAATGCCGATCAACTCACTGCGGGCCTGGCTGAAATTGGCGTAGCTTACGCCTTGCAGGACCATAAAATCATTCGGATCGATCAGCCGGGCCAGTAAACTGGTCAGGCTGCGAAACAAGATCCCCAGCATCGCTCCGGTCAACAACAGCCAGTACAGGCCGCGTCGATCCCGCAACAGCGGTAGAAAGATCGCCAAGGCCGCGCCGGTCATCAGCAGCAGGGCTGCGGCGAATTTCAAGCGTGGCTCTAGTCCAGCAAAGCCAACCCCGCCCAATAGGAATAAGAGTAGGGTCAATCCCAGCCGATAGAGCGCGTCGAACCCCAGAATAGCAGGCGATAGAATTCGGTTGCCGGTGACGGTCTGCAACAGCACCGTCGAAACGGCCACCGCCACCGCCACCTGCACTAGCGCCAGCAGCCGCCAAACTCGAAGTTCTAGCACGAAGGCGATATTGCCTTTGAGACCCCAGCCGAGATACAGGCCGATCGCGGCCAGGGCCAGGGCGACCAATCCCGCCAAGCGCTTATCCATGGGGCCGCCGCCCTAACAGCAGCCCTAGAAAGGCCAGCGAGCCGAGCACCCCTAGGATGGTTCCGACCGGAATCTCGTAAGGGGCGCGCAGCACCCGGCCCAGAAGATCGGCCGCGAGGCAGAGGGTTGCCCCGGACACGGCCACCCAGGGCAGGCTGCGCCGCAAATGATCGCCCCATAGGCGGGTGACGAGGTTTGGAACGATTAGGCCAATAAAGGGGATCATCCCCACCGTGGCCACGGTCAAGGCCGAAAGGATCGCAACCAACAGCAACCCCAGGCGCACCAACGCGGCATAATCGAGTCCGAGACCGAGGCTCATCTCCTTCCCCAGGGCGGCAATAGTCAGCGCGTCGGCGAACCACCATGTGATGGCGACCAGCACTGCGGCCCCCCACAGAATTTCGTAGCGCCCGCGCAGAATGCCGGAAAAATCGCCATTCACCCAGGTTTCGACATATTGCAGCAGGTCGGTCTGCCAAGCGACGAAAGTAACCGCCGCGCCGATGACCCCGCCATAGACCAGACCGAAAAGCGGCAGCAGAAAAGGTTCGGTCGGCGGCAAGCGGCGAATGGCGGACAGAAACCCCGCCGTGCCCATCAGCGCAGCGAGGCTGGCGATGGCCATTTTCCCAGCGACGGGCGCGGCGGGCCAGAGCAGCGTGACCAGCAGAATGCCGAGCATGGCACTGGGTTCGGTCCCCGCGAGGGTGGGATCGACAAAGCGGTTACGCGCCAAAGTTTGCATCACCAGCCCGGCGATCCCCAGGCCCGCGCCGGTTAGAATGACCGCCAGGGTGCGGGGCAGGCGGCTAATCCACAGCATGTCCCCATCGGCAGTATCGGCAACGCCGGTCATTAGGCTAAGAAGCGCTAATCCGCCGAACAGCAGCAGTACCCCAGCGGCGGCGTGGGGCGCTGATCGCAGGGTTGAAACCTTCATTTGGCCGCAGCAAACGCCTCGCGCAGCACGGTCAGGACGCGCAGGGTCGCGGGAATGCCCCCGGCGGCCAGATAGAAATCGCCCGGCGGCAGATAAACGATCTGCTGCTTTTTCCCGGCCGTGGTTTGTGCCACCAGATCATTCGCTAAAGTGGCCTTGGCCGAGGTTTCGCCAATCGCCGCCCCCCGGTCGAGGACCAACAGCCAATCGGGGTTGGTTTGATGCAGCAACTCGAAGGAGACGATTTCTCCGTGCACGGCCGTTGCCGTGGTTTCCACCGCTGCCGGTAGGCCAAGTTCCTTGTGTAGCCAGCCAAAACGCGACCCTGGCCCATAGATGGAAATCTTCGGCCCATTGGCCATAACGATTAGCGCCTTCCCTTTGCCCTGGGCGGCGGCCCGCGTGGCGGCGACGGCGGTATCGAGATCACGCGCCAGCGCCGCTGCCGCCGCCTCTTTGCCGAACAGGGTGCCATAGGCGGCCAGGCGCTGTTTGGCTTCGGCCAGAAGGTCGGTGCCGCTCAGGCTCATGTCGATTGCCGGGGCGACGCGACGCACCGACGCCAACTGGGGGGAGGAACGCCCGCCGACGATAATCAAATCGGGGGCCAGCGCACTCAGGGCCTCTAGGTCTGGCTCGAACAAAGTGCCGACCTTGCTGGCCCCTTTGTGCAGGGCGGCGAATTCCGGTAGATAAAGATTGCTCGGCAGTCCTGCCGGTTTAACTCCCAGGGCGGTAATCGTATCGATCGCGGCTAGGTCGAAAACCGCAATCATGCGCGGGGTTTGCGCAATCTGCACCACCCCTTGGGCGGTTTCAATCGCCGCCGCTAGCGCGGGGGCCAAGCTGCCTGCCCAGGCCACTACCGCCACTGCCAGAACCCTGAGTGTCCGCATCCTGAGACTCCCTCCGTCAAACTTAAGAACGTGCCGCAAGGGCGAGGGCTGGCTGGGTTGGCTGGCGGCCCAGGGCTAGCATATCTTCGGTGCCAAGGCACGCCCGAACCGCCGCGCAATCCTGCCGCAGAACGGTAAAGGGCGTGGGGCCGAACCATTCCAGCGCCGCATCGGCCTCTGGATCGCTGAAGGAATGCAGGAAGCGGCGATAATCCACCGCCCCCTCGAACAGCGGCACCATCCCGTCGCGCCGCCCCGCCGCCGCATAGACATTCTCTGGCGCAAAAACCGCAAGATCGGCCCGAGAACGGATATTCTTCAGGTGATAATGGGCGATATGCGGGGCCAGGGTGGTGCGGGCCGCAATCAGATCGTCGCCGCCTTCCCAAACATGCAGCACGTCGAAATTGATTTTCAGGGCCGGGTGATCCACAGCATCGATCAGCGCTTTGGTCCCCGCCAGCGTATCGGCCAGGGTGCCGGGGTGGGTTTCGATCACAAGATCGATGCCGTGATCAGCGGTGAGATGACAAACCGCGCGCAGCCGCGCCGTTAGCAGGGCCTTTTCGACTGGATCGGTGGCGGCACTGCTACGGGTCCCCGCGAAACTGCGGATTTTTCGGGCACCCCACCGCCCGGCGAGGCGGCAGAGGTCTAAGGTCTTGGCCGTTAGAACCGAAGGGTCGCCATCCAGCGGCAGATAATCACTGACCATCGGCACCCGCAGGCCGAAATCGGCCAGCCAGGCGGCATTGCGTTGGGGGTGGTCGGCCAGATTTCGGGCGTGTGCCCCCCATAGTTCTAGGCCATCGAAACCATTGGTTGCTGCCCAAACCGCCAGATCATCCAGAGAGGTCAAATGGTGGCGAAAGGTGATCGTGCAGAGCGAGAGTTTCATCACGCCACCTCTTGGCCAACGCAGGCAGTGCAATAGGCGCGGAAGGCGGTATCAAGCGCCCGCTTGATCGCAAACTCCTGCGCATCCAGGGTTGCCAGCCGGGCAAAAAGATCGGGCGCAAGCCGCGTGTCGCCGGTTTCGCTAAGGCGCAAAATAGCGAAATGCAGGGCTTTATAGCCTTGGAACAGTGCTTCGATCGCGTCGCATTGCGCCAGAAAACTTGCGTCGGACCATTTCAACGCCCGCCAGAAAAACGCAAACCCATGCTCGTAGGCATATTTGCGGATCGACAGCACCGGGATTTCCCGCAGGGCGTTGGCCAAGGCGGCGGGCGGTAAGGCCGGGTCGCCGGCCAGATGCGCGGTCAGGATGCGGCGGATCGCGTCGGTCAGCGGATTGCGGGTGCGAACGAAGCACGCCTCGAAAAAGGCGGCAACATCGGCTGGCCGCGCCGGGCGTAGCGCCGCCCGATCAATCATAAAACCACCTGCGACCGACGGTTGCGTGAAAGCCGTGATGATCTTATCGCGCGGGATTTCCCCTTCCCAGCGGAAGTCTGGGTCGAGAACCCGGAAAAAATCCGCATCCTCGGCACTTTCCAGCATGAGATAGTGCGGGAAGGGGTTCTGGTTAAACTTATTCTCCCGCTCCGGCAGATGGTATAGATCAACCATCGCCATCACTGCTTGGCTTGGGTGTCGTTCTGTTACGAGGCGCAGCAGGGTTGCTAGGTTGGCGGCCTTATCGGCGCGGTGATCGTACCATTCCGCCACCTCCGCCCCATAAAGCCGCCGGAACCAGAGCCGGAAGAAATCGTGCCGCAGGCCAGGGGCGTGATAATTCAGCCGCCACGTCGGGGTAACGGCAAAATCCGCGTCCCAAACACCGAAATAGAAGGGGCGGTGATCGATTTTCGCCTTTTTCAACCCATCGCAGACACAACTGACAAAGCAATGGATTTTCAGGTCATAGTCCAGCTCATCGTGCACACTGGCGCTGGGGGCTGCCGCCTCGGCGGCGGCGGCGGCGGCGGGCGCGGGGACATAGAGCGCGGCGAGATCGGCGACAGTAGTCAAGGCCTGCGTGGACACGAGATCGTCTGGCGCGCTTAGGCCGTAATCGAGTTCCAGGCCCAGCAACAGGTTCAGCAACAGGATAGAGTCGATATATAAATCTTCGTTCAGCCGCGCGTCCGGACCAAAGGCGTGGAGATGCTGATTGTCGAGCTTATCGCGCAGCACGGTTTCGATCGCCGCGATGATCGCGTCGCGCGATAGGGTCGGCGCGCTCATGATAGCGTCTCCAGCGCGGGCAAGGCCCCATCGGCGATCAGGGCGGCAACCTCCCGGCGGCTGATTTTGCCATTGGCCTTGCGCGGCAGGCTAGCGACTTGCCGAATATCGGCGGGCTGCTGATGGGTTGCTAAATGCTCGCGGCACCAGGCGCGAATCTGCGCAAGGGCAATCGGCTCCCGCGCCGTGAAAACCAAGGCCACCCGTTCGCCCGCAAAAGGATCAACTTTACGGAAGGCGACCGCATCGGTCACGCCGGGCAGGCCCATGACCGCATCCTCCACCTCCTGCGGATAGACATTCAGGCCCGATACATTGATCGTATCATCCAACCGGGCAACGAAGACCAGCATTCCATCGTCCCGCCGGTAGCCAAGATCGCGGGTGTGAATATCCCCCTGCGGGCGGCGTAGAATGATTTCATCGGCGGTGTCCGCCGTTCCGCCGGCGATCAGATGATGCTGCGGCAGCACGAACCCCATATCGTTGCTGGCAGTCAGATCGGGATTGACGGCGATCACCCCGGCTTCGGAACAGCCGTATTGCTGAAAGAAATGCATCACCTTGCCCCGGATCGCGGCGAACCAGGGGTCGGGAAGAACCGTGCCAGAGGTCATCACCCCGTGCAGCGGTGCGTCGGGCGGGGTTAACTGCGCCAGCGTGTGCAAGATAACCGGGGAGGAATAGAGCAAAGGCCGGGCCAGCGCGCGCATCTGCTTCAGCAGATACTTCGGGTTGCCGGTATTGACGATATGCGGCACCTGCCCCCGGTGCAGCGCCACCATTAGCCCGCAGATCAGCCCATAGGAATGGGTGACCGGGCAGGCGATCAGCGGTTCCATACCGATGGGGGCGCGGAAGCTGGCGGTATAGCTATCGATTTCCGCTGCGATCTCGGCCCACGTGCGGGCGATGACCTTCGGGGCACCGGTGGTGCCAGAAGAAAGCTGCACCAAGTGTCCGCCGCGGGCTGTCTCTGGCGGCGGCGGCAGGATTTCGGCAGGCAGATCGTGAAACAGCAGAAGCGCGCATCCCGCTTCCTGGGCTAAACGCCGGGCGGCGGGCAGCGGGGTGCTGGGATGCAGCGGCATGACCCCCGCGCCAACCGCCCGCGCGGCAAAGCAAAAGGCCAGCCAGTCGATCGTATCGGGAAAGCAGACGGCATAACGGGTGCCGGAAGTCAGGCGAAAGCGCGTAGCCATCGCCTCGGTCCGCTCGGTCACCTTGGCGGCGCTGAACGGGGTTTCGTCAATAAGCAGCATAATCCACCTCGCGCGCGGCGAACGAGAAGTCGGCCAGAATATTCGGTACTGCGTGATGCAGTTCCGTTTCTGCCCGCCGCAGTTTTTCGGTCAGAAGCGATTCGGTTAGGATTTCGGGGGCATCCAGGCCCAGGGCGGCCAGGCGCGGGCCGGGGCGTTCTTGGGCGGCATAGGCGGCCAAGGCGGCGTGCACCCACCCCCAGAAAGTGGTTTCCGGCACCCCAGCTTTCAGTGCCAGAAGGTCCGACAGATCGGTCAGGTTGAACACGAACAGCGTGTCCATCACCAGTTCCCGCAGCGCCTCGGTATGCTCCGACCAGTAATATTGATTGGGGGCACCGTCGCGATAGGCGGGGTTCAGTTCAAAGAACGGCGGTTCGGCCTCTGGTTCCCGCAGGAAAGCGGTGCAATATTCGATGCTTTCGTGAAAGTCCCGCAGGATCAGCCGCTCTGGCCAGCCGTTGCGGTGGGTCAGCACCATATTCTGGGCATGGGCTTCGACGGCGATACCGTGATGGACCAGCAGATGCCAGACCGGCAGAACGGCAACCTCGATCAGTCGCTTTATCCAGGCCGGACCGCCGTAGTGATCGAGCCAAGGCGCGATTGCGGCGCTGCCGTCGGCCTCGGTAACGGCCAGAAGATTGAAGGGAACGGCAGCTTCACCGGGCAGGAGCGCCGCCTCGACACTGCCGCGCCAAATGGCGGCAACTTGCCCGGCCAGCGGCCCATCGCGATCAGCAATAATTGCCGCATATTCCGGCAAAAGCGCTAGCGGATAGCGGGTTTGGAACAAGGGATCACGGGCCACGATGCCAGTCAGCCAGTCGGAAATCACCGGCGCGACCGGCACCGAATGCGGCGTTAGGCTGCGGCGCGAGGCGGTGTTGACGATATTCAGCGCCAGTTTCACCTGCGCCGCCGTCGGATCATCGGCATTCATGAGCGTCCGCACCGATTGGCTCGCGCGATAAAAGGCCCCCGCCGGTCCCAGCAGGACAGCCCGGCCATCGGCCAACCAGGGGGCCAGTGCCCCGGCGCTTAACTCAGCCCATTGCCAGGGATGCAGGGGTACCAGCCCATAGGCGGCGGCCCCGCCGGGCACGGCGGCGCGGCGGCGGTCGAGATCGGGCCAGGCGGGGCCGAGTTCCGCCGCCCAGAAAGCCGCTTCCCGCCCCGGTAAAACTTGGTGCAACGCGGCCCGCGCCACCGCGAGCCAAACAAGTTGGAAACGATGCCCCGCCTCCGGCCCATAGGCGTCATGGTCGGCGTCGGAAAACCCCAAGCGCGCCTTGAAGCAGGGGTGATAGGGGTGGCCTTCATCCAGTGCCCCATCGACGGCGGCATAGGGCAGGTTGAGCCGGGGGTAGGTTGGCAGATGCGCGGCATTCCAGCGGCAGAGATCGACCGTGCGCGCCAGTTCTGCCAATAGCCCAGCTTTGTGCTCGGCGGGCGTCGGGACTGAGGCGAGCAGCGCTGCCGGCTCGGCGGGTCCCCACCCCAGTGGCCCCTGTTGCTGCACCGATCCGGCGGTTAGCCGCAGCCGACCGAAGGGGCCAATTAATCCCCGACAGCGGAAACGGTCCCAGGTGAAGCTCAGGCCGTCGGCATCGGGGGTGCAGCGGGCGGGCACCAGCTTTTCAAACAGCAGGGCCGCGGCCAATTGCCGGACGACCCGTTCTTCCGGCTGACCGGGTAGATCACGCGGGAACGGCATGATCCCTCCGGGCGCGGGCTAGGTCCCGCAGCGGGTTCGGTACGGCGGCGTATAGCGCGTCTTCGTCGGCAGCGGCCAGTTCATCCACATCGTGCAGCCGCGCGGTTAGATTGAACTTGGCCCCCAGGGTTGGGCTGTCCAGCAGATGGTTGACAAAGCGGCGGCCTGCCCGGTGTAAGCTGGCGTGCTGATCGCGTAGAAAAACCCCTAGATCGTCCAGCAGGGTTTCTTCGGCGCAGAGTTGGTCGCGCCCGAAGCGGGCGATAACGCCGAAAATTTGATTGACGATCAAATAGTAAGAAAAGCGCTTTTGGATCACCGTCTCCGAGTAATAGAGACCGCTGATGTTATCAGCCTCTGGAATGATCCGGCGCAGATCGGCACGATAGCTATCGGCCAGATAGAAGCCTTGATTGTCGCGGTAATAAAAAGCCTCTGGCCACCCCTGGTTGAGGGCTAACAAACCGTTTTGCTGATGGGCTTCCAGCGCCATCCCGTGCGCGTCGTAAAGATGCAGCAGCGGCGCGAGAGCCACGGTCAGATAGGCTCGGAACCACGCCTGGGCCGACCGGCCCGATTGGCGAAGGGCCGCGACCAGGCGCGACGGGTACCCCGGCGGCGGATCGGCGGTTAGGGCCGCCAGGGTTGTTACTCCAGCCCCCGCCGGGCCTTGAAAGGGGTTTTCCCGCAAAATTACCTCGAACCCACTTTCGGCCCGGCCGGGTAGGTCGAGGGTGATCGCGGCGGGATCGAGCAAAAAGCGCAGCCCAGGGCGCAGGGTGGGGCCGATGGCGTGTATCAGCCGCGCCATGGTCACGCCCGCCGCCAATTCGTGCCGCCGATTGACCCTGACCGAGTTGGTGATGCGCACCGGCAACGAGAATTTCAGCATCCAAGGACTATCGGGGCTATAGACCGTGCGGACCGAGGAGGTGGCGGTGAACAATGGCCCGCCGGGACCGAGATCGCGCAGCGCGCCTGTCGCCAACAGGGCCTGAACCTGCGGATCGAGCCGCAGGGCCTGGGCCTGCAGCGGATGCATCGGTAATGGGATTTCCCCCTCGCGCAGGCCTAAGGCCGCCGCAGCAGGGCCAAAAACCTGGTGCAATGCCTCGGCGGCCGAATAGGGCGCGGCAGAGGTTTGCACGGCCCGTGCCGCCTGCAGGGCGAAAAGATCAAGCGCAAAGCGGCCCTTGCGGTGTGGCGCATAGTGCACTTGCTGCCAGTCGGCCATGCCTTGCAGGCTTTTCGGGGTTGGATGCAGCGTATGGCCGTAGATCAGCGATTGTTCGGCGGCGATGAACTCATCGCCCATCGGTCCCGCCTGGGCCTCTAGCCCATCGCGGATGCCCTGATAGCTCAGAAGAACCCGCAAGAGCAGTTCCAATTCGCTGGCGCGGAGGCCCCCCTGCGTATCCAAACGGCCGTAGCATTCGCGCGCCAAAGCACAGACCGCGGCGAAGGGCGGCAGGGGCTGCCAGTGCGGATCGCTGCCCTGCTGCACCCAGATCCGTCCAAACCGGCAGGGGCCGCATAGCGAGGGGGTTAGAATTTCGGCCCGCAGCTGGCTGCGCTGCGAGGGTAAGGCCCATTGTAGGCAGTCGGCCCCGGATTGCGGCGGGGCGGCGGGAGTGCCGGGGTCGATTTCACGCCGGTAGCAATTGGCGAAATTCTGAAACACCGCCTCTTCGGCGAGGGCAGGGGAGGAGCGCATGAAAGGCCATTCCTGTCGAAGACCCGGACTGGCCGGGCCGCGTCCGCCGGGGGGATTCCCGGCGGCGGGTGGCGGTGGGCTGCCGTGACTCATAGTATTTAGGCAAAGATGGCGTCGCGGGAGGGGCCTGCGCGGGGGCGAGCCTCTATCGCCCCCAGGTCAGGACTTCCGCCCCGTCCCGGAAAGCAAACCGCAAGAGATGCCGTTCGATAACGTCCTGGGTTTCCAGCAATTCAGCTTCGGAGGGGGCGGTCACCGATAGGGCAAGCCCGGTTTCCGTTACGGCAAGCCGGGCGGTACCGCAAACAAAGCGGCACACCCCCTCCGTATCCGACCAATCGACCGGCAGCTTATGGGCGAAATGCTTACAGATTTGCGCCAGATAGCGACCCGGTTGATCGGTCGGGAAATGGGCTGATGCGTGCATCATCGCCGACGACTTTAGAATTTCGCCGTCGCGCTGATAAGGAAGGCGCGGCCCGGCTGATACAGCGGGGTGACCGTGCCGAATTCCTGACCATAGGTTGCGCGATCAGCGTAGGTCCGGTCGAAGAGGTTCCGAACGTCGAGGCGGAAGGTGACGTTCGACAGGCTGGCCGGTTGATATTCGGCATAGGCGTTGAACACTTCATAGCCCTTCAGCGGTCGGTTGCCTGCAGCCACCTTTTCGTAATCCAGCACGACTTCAAGATCAGCCCCCAAGGTTAGGCCCCAATCACGGAACGTATGCCCCGCGCCCAGGGTGATGATCTGCCCCATCGGGGTAGCCAGATAGGTGCCCGTATCCGAATCGGCGGGCTGGCCGTTGATGGTGACCTCAATATCGGCATATTTGGCCCGGACGAACCCATCGGCCCAGGCGTAACCGGCACCGATCTCGAAGCCTTTCGACTTCACGTCATTGGCCAAGGTGGCGCTGGCGACGGCGAAGCGGGCGGCGCGGGCATCGTTCAGCTTGGTTTGGAACACGCGGCCTTCCAGCGTAAAGCCTGCGTATTGGGCGGCAAGGCCCGCCGTGACATTATCGGACTTAACCGGCTTCGGGCCGGACCCATAGCGCCAGACATTGTTCATGATGAAGTTTTCAGCCAGCGGAATCCCCGCCCAGGTATGGGAATAACCGGCCTTGGCGGTTAGGAACTCCGGAACGATGTCAAGTTCGCCCGATAGATTGTAACTAAGGCCGCTATTGGTCCATTCCTGGCCGGTCGTGCCTTTGAAATTCTGCCGGTCGCCACGGGCACCGAAGGAGAGGCGCAGAATATCGACCGGCTCTAGCCGGGCCTGAGCATAGAGGCCCAGATTGCGGGCGCGCTCGCTGACCCCATAGGTCTGGTCTTCGTACGACCCTTTATCCTTATAAAAATCGGTGCCCGCCGTGACCGACCCGATACCGACATCGAACTTATTCTCGATCTTGCCATTCAGCGAATCGGTCGCCCCTTCGCCCGGATAGCTGCCGGGGGTGGTGCTGCTGCCGGTTGGCCGGGTATAGATCGGGGTTTCTACGTCGGTGCGGCTATAGGCCAGCACGACAGTCGGGTTCCACCACGCCGAGGGTTTGGCATCGGAATAGGACAGCACGGTATTTTGCCGGTCGATGGTATAGTCGCGCACGCGCGGTTCCCACGTGGGCCGACCCGTGATAAAGCCAATATTGGCCCGGAAGGGACGGGCAGCATCGTCATGCACCCGCTCGTGGCTGATCTCGAACCGATGTCCGCGCTCGGTTTCCACCGCCAGCTTCCCAAGACCGCTGATAACGTCGGTGGCGGTGCCATCGACCTTTTTGCCATCCCCGGCAGTGAATTTGCCGCCCTTACCGTAATTGACCGACCCGAACGCCTCGAACGCCCCGTCGCGGCCATAGGCGGTCGCATTATTGGTAAAGACGGACCCATTGGTATTGAAGCTAGATTTCAGCTGACCGCCGATACCATCGCCGGGCAGCAGGTCTTTCACATCCTTGGTCTCATAGGCGATCGCCCCGGCCAGCGCTCCCGGTCCGGCATCGGCGGGGGCCACCCCGGCATCGACGCGCACCGCTTTCAGAAAACTGGGGTCGATGACCGTCGTGCCATTGTGATGGAAGACCTTATTGTTTTGGCGGCTGCCGTCGATACTGACCGCGAGGTTGGTTTCTTCCACGCCGTTCACATACACCTTCTGCGACATCGGCACGGAACTACCAACCCGAACCCCCGGTTCGCCCGCGAAAACATCGCGCAGGTCGGAGGGGTTTTTCCGTTCCAGATCCTTCTGATCGATGACCGTTTCGGCAACCCCACCCCGGCGCAGGCCGGTATCGAAGACCGTGACTGGGGCCAGCATGGTGGTTCCCGCCGGGGGTGCCGCAGCAGGGGTGGCGGCGGTCAGGGCGGCGGTGCTCGGTCCGGTCAAGGTTACCGTCACGCCGGTACCTGCCAAGAGGGCTTGCAGGGCCTGCGCCGGGGCGAGGGTACCGCTAACCGGGCGGGACGTGCGCCCTTGGACCAGTGTGCTCGGATAGCCCAGCTGCCAGCCGGTCTGCCGCACGAAAGCGTCTAGTGCGGTTTGCAGCGGTTGGGCTGGTAAGGCGAAGCTTTGCGGGGCGGTGACGGCGGGCTGTTGCGCCTGCACGGGAAGGGCGGTCAGGGTCGCCGTGCCAAGGATTGTCGAGGCGATCAGGCTTAGAACCAGGGACCGGGCTGCCGCCTTAGAGCTACGGGGAAAGAGGGGAAAAGGCATCTGCGTCCGGCCGGTCATTCCGTCCAACTCCTGCTTCGATCGAAAAGGGGAAGGGGGCATTGTGGCGGTCGGCTGAATACCCCTATGCCTGTTTCGACGCGCGAGACCGGGCGCTCTCACAAAAAAACTCAGCGACCTCTGTTAGTGCAGCAACAATAGCCCCCCTGGCAGGCGCTCTAACCGTCCCCCGGCGATGGCGGCGAGCGAGCGCAAGGCCCCCTCCGGATCGTCGGTCCGGTAGGTGCCGCTGACTGTAACCGCAGCCAGCCGATCACCGATCACCAGAATTGGGGCAGGGTGATAGCGACGAAACCCCTCTACCACCTGGGTTAGCGGTTGATCGCGGAAACTATAGCGACCATCCCGCCACGCGAAGGCCAGGGCGGGGTCGGGCCGTTCGAGCGGGCCAAGGCCTGCCGCATCAATCCGCACCCCTTCGCCGGGGGTAAGATGCCGCGCGTGCCCAGCTGCGCCCTGGCCGGTCACCGTCACGCGCCCATGCGCCAGCAGCACCTGATCCCCGGTGCGGTCACGGGTCACGGAAAAGCCGGTGCCGGTTACCCGCGTCGTGCTGAAGCCGCCGGTGACCTGAAACGGGCGCGCGGCATCGGGTCGCACCTCGAAGAATGCCGCCCCGGCGAGCAGGGTCACGCCGCGCTGTCGGTCGCTATACTCAAGGGTGATTGCGCTACCGGCGTCCAGCAGCACGCTAGAACCATCGGGAAGCGTCACCAGCCGCCGTTCCCCCGCCGCCGTGCGGATGTCGGCGGCCACCAGCGGGATGATCTGGGGGGCAACCCTTAACCCTATGACCACGACGAAAACCGCGGCGGCGGCGGCGGCCCAGGGCAGGAAAGGGCGGCGGCGCGTGGGTGGTCGCGCCCCGGCGTGGGCATGGCGATTGGCGTCACCCAGTTCCGGTAAGGCCGCGACCTCGGCGATGCGCTCGAAGGCCGCCGCATGGGACGGGGCGGCGCGATACCAAACGGCAAAAGCCGCCCGCTCCGTCGCTGTGGCCGTGCCGCTGTGCAGCGTGACGAACCAATCCAGCGCCGCATCCGCAACGGGATCACCGGGGAGTGGGCCGTTTGCCGGTTCCTGCGCCGAAGCTGCCTGATCCACGTGCCGAATACTCGTGTTGGGGGAAAGGTTATTCTTACTGACGTTCGGAACGCTGCATCTCATAAAGATCGGTTCCGTAGCTTTTCGTATTTCGCCCGAATCAGAAAGCCGAAAAACGTTGCCCGGTCCCTTACAACGCGGTTGCAAGATTGGCGGCGCTTCGCTATGTCTCAGGCGGGTTCGGATGAGATCGATTATCAATCGCGGTAACAAGCCGCCGACTCGATGGGGATGCGAGGGCAAACTACAGAACCCATGTCTGCGACGATAGGCCGATGATGTCCGCAAGTCTGACCGCGATTTACCTCGATCAACGCCGCGCGCTGCTAGGGCGGGCGCTGCGCATCGTGCAGGATCGGCCTGCGGCCGAAGATGTTTTGCAGGAAAGCTATATCCGCGCCCATAAGGCGGCGGAAACTGGGGGGATCGAGAATGTCACCGCCTTTCTGCACCGCACGGCGCAGAATCTAGCGCTCGATTATGTGCGGCGGCGGCGGACGCGCGAGCGGTTCGAGGGCGGACCAATGCAGGCGATGGAAGTACTGGAGGTGCCGAGCGACGCCCCTTCCGCCGAAGAGCATCTGATCCAGCAGCAGCGGCTAGATGTGTTTCAGCAAGCCCTGGCCGATCTACCCGACCGGGCGCGCCAGGTTTGGCTGTTGAACCGGGTGGACGGTTGGAGTTATCCCAAAATCGCCGAGCATCTCGGCGTTTCGCAAGGCACGGTGTTTAACGATATGAAACACGCGCTGGGCCATATTTTGGATCGCTTTAACCGCAGCGAGCGCGGTTGATTTTTTGTAAGATCGCCCGGCCCCAACCGTCTTTCTAGTAAGGCCGCCGGCCCGGTCCGGCATGATTTTGGGGATACAGGCGTGATTCGCGAGTTTTTCAGCTATTACCGGCCGCATAAGCGGCTGTTTCTGATCGATTTCGGCGGGGCGATCCTATCCGGTCTGCTATCGCTGGGCTTTCCCTTCGCCGTGACCGCTTATGTGGACAAGTTGCTGCCCGGTGGGGACTGGAACCTCATTATTCTGGCCAGTTTGGGTTTGCTGGCGGTCTATCTGCTGAATACCGGGTTGATCGCTGTGGTGACCTATTGGGGCCATGTGCTGGGCATCAATATCGAAACCGAAATGCGCCGCCGCGCTTTCGATCATCTGCAAAGACTGCCACTGCGGTTTTTCGACGGCCAGAAGACCGGGCATTTGGTGGCGCGCTTGACCAAAGATCTCGAAGAGATCGGCGAACTCGCCCACCATGGGCCGGAAGATCTGTTCATTGCGGTGATGACCTTTATCGGCGCGCTGATCTTGATGCTGTCGGTCCATGTGCCGCTAGCCTTGATGACACTGCTGATCGTGCCGGTGGTGATGGTGCTGGTCCTGCGGTTTGGGCGGGAGATGACCGCCAATTGGCACGCGCAGTTCGAGCGCGTTGGGGCCTTCAACGCCCGGATCGAAGCCGTGATCGGCGGGGCGCGCGTTGTTCGCGCCTTTGCAAATGAAGCGCACGAACAAAGGCTTTTTGCCGATGATAACCGGCAATATAAGCAAGCTAAACTGAATGGTTATCGCATTATGGCTTATAGCCTGGGGTTGAATTATCTAGGAATGCGCCTGGTGCAGGTGGTTGTTTTGGTGGCGGGAACCTGGTTTGTCTATCAGGGGGAGCTAACTGTCGGTGGGTTTGTTGGCTTTTTGCTGCTTATCAATGTGTTTTATCAACCGCTAGAGCGGATTGCGGCGGTGATCGAAAATTACCCGAAGGGGATCGCCGGGTTCCGCCGTTATTGCGAATTTTTGGCCACCGAGCCAGAGATTGCCGATGCCCCCGATGCCAAACCGGCTCCAGCCTTTCAAGGCCATATCGGCTTCGAGCAGGTACGGTTTGGGTATAGCGCAGATCGGCCAATCCTGTCGGACGTTAGCTTGCACATCCGCGCGGGGGAAACGGTAGCTTTTGTTGGTCCGTCCGGGGCGGGGAAGACGACGCTGCTGTCGCTACTGCCCCGGTTTTACGATGTGGGAGCCGGGCGCATCACCATTGATGGTATCGATATTCGGGCCATGACGCTTGCCTCCCTGCGCCAGCAGATCGGCATTGTGCAGCAGGATGTTTTTCTGTTTGCGGGCAGCCTGCGCGAGAATATCGCCTATGGAAAGCTGGATGCCACCGATGCGGAAATTTGGGATGCCGCCCGCCGTGCCCGGTTGGACGGGTTCATCGCCGACTGCCCGGATGGACTGGATACCATCGTTGGCGAACGCGGGGTTAAACTTTCTGGCGGGCAGAAACAGCGGGTGGCGATTGCCCGGATTTTCCTGAAGAATCCGCCAATCTTGATTCTCGACGAGGCAACTTCCGCCCTTGATACCGAAACCGAGCGGGCGATCCAGGCGTCGTTGCAGGAGCTGGCGGTTGGGCGCACCTCGCTTATCATTGCCCATCGGCTGGCGACCATTCGCGACGCGGATCGAATCGTGGTTATCAGCGACGGTGGGATCGCCGCCGAAGGCACCCACGATGGGTTGCTGCGGGCCGGGGGCCTGTATCGGCGGCTGCACGAGGCCCAGGATCTAAATTCCGCGCGGGCGCTGGCGGGGGAATAATTACCGAACCGCGCTGGGGGCACAGCCAAAGCGGCGGCGAAAGGCTTTCGCGAAATTGGCAGGGTCGGAATAGCCCGCCAAAAACGCCGCTTCGGTGACGCTGATCTGATCGCGGGCCAGAAGATCGCGCGCCTGCTCCAGCCGCCGCCCGCGCAGATAGGCCACCACCGTGGTGCCAAAAGCGGCACGAAACAGCCGCTGCAGGGCCGATACGCTCATCCCCGCGGCTTTGGCAACATCGGCTAGGCGAAAGTCGGCTTCCGCCACCGTATCGAGAAACGCGCAGGCCCGGCGCAGGCAAGCCCGATCCCGCGCCGTCAGCGGCGGGGCTGCCTGGTGGTTGGTGGTGATCGGGCGGAGCATCTGGGCGGCGAAAGCCAGGGCTTGGCTCTCTAGGCGCAAATTTTCAAACAGCGGGGTTTCCCCGGACGGGCAGAGTAAGGCCTGCGCCAGAATACGCTGGGCATCGCTGGCCGGCCAACGTTCCACCCGGCCATGGGCGGTGGCGAAGCGGGTCAGGGCTTGGCCTTCGCCGCTTTCGGTCAGGGCGGCTGCCGCGAGCCAATCCAAATCCAGACTAACGCAGACTTTCGTTACCCGCATTCCGCGGTGTAGGTAGCGGACGAAACGGTCTGGCCCGGCGACTGCCATCAGCGCCGCTTCCCCCCGGTGGCCGGGTTGGCCGAAATGCAGGGGCGTTTGGCCCAAAGCAATATCGGCCCCGCCCTCCAAAAACAGCAATGCACAGAGGCGGCGGTCGGTTTCATCGACGATCACTTGGTCGGTCGCCTCTACCCCATCGGTCACATGCAGGGTTAGGCCGCCGTGAAATTGGCGCAGCCAGCAGCGCCCCCGGATCGCGTCATAGCCCGCGTCTGTTTGCGCCTGCATCTCCGCCCGTCCTTCCGCACCGAAGTTTGACGATCCTGCACAGGCCAACCGATGGGTCAACGCTTATGCTGCTTTCGCCTTACGCCTGTTTCGGCGCAGCGTCAATTGCGAATGCGTCTCACTCTTATAGATTAAGGACCGCCGATTGTGACCTTCCGCCTCCCTGTTTCTGCGACCCTGACATCCCTACTGCTGCTTGGCGTGGTACCGGCAGCCTTCGCGCAAACCATATTGCCGCCGGTCACCGTGACCGATACGCGCCGGGTGGAGAGCAAGATCGTTGCCGATCAAGAGATGATCGATCGGGAAAAGCCGCTGACGCTGAAAGATCTGTTCAAGGGCGCGCCAGAGGTGCAGGTGACCAGCGGCAGTACGGCGGCGCAGAAATTTTATCTGCATGGGATCGACCAAAGTAAGCTGAATGTCACGATTGATGGGGTGCCGCAGCGCGCCGCCGTTTGGCATCACAATGGCAATCTATCGCTCGATCCGATGTTCCTGGAGCGGGTGGAGGTCGATCCTGGCGTCTCTCCCGCCGACGCCGGGCCGGGCGGCTTGGGTGGGGCGGTGCGCTTCAAGACCAAATCGGCGCAGAGCCTACTGTTACCAGGGCAAACCGTGGGCGGAACCCTGTCGGCCAGCTATAGCAGCAATTCCGCCACGCTGCGCGGAACGGGGGCCGGCTATGGGGCGGTTCAGGGGTTCGATCTTCTGGGGAGGGCGTCTTGGGCCAGGGGCGAGAATTATAAAACCGGCCATGGCGACGAGGAATTGGGCACGAAGACGAACCTGAAAAGCGGGTTGGTGAAGCTGGGGCATGAATCGGAAAGCGGGCACCGGGTGCAGCTTTCCGCCGAACATGTGGTGGATGATGCGGTGCGTCGCCTGCGCCCCAATATGGGGGTGGTCGGCAACCCGACCGGGCGGTTGTTCAACAGTAATAAGGCCACCCGCACCACCCTTGCGGCGGACTATAGCCTGACGAGGCCGACCGATTGGCTCGCCCCGGAAGTTTCGGTCTATTTCAACCGTGCCGGGCTGGACCGTCCGAATGATAGTAAGCGGTCCACCGCCTATGGGGCTTTCAATTCCGACGTCGAAACCTACGGGATGAAGGCGCAGAATAGTTTTGCCTTTTCAACCGGCAAACTTACTCTTGGGGTTGATTATCGTCAGGATGATGTGGGTATCGAGCGGTTCCACTTTCCGACCGATGCGCGGGAAAAAGTCTCGAACCTTGGTGGCTTCGGCCAATTCCGCTTCGCGCCGCTGCCCGACCTAAGCGTTTCCACTGGGTTGCGTGTCGATCATCAGGTTTATAAGGCCGTTGATGGTCAGGAGTTCACCAAAACCGGGGTCAGTCCCAATCTGTCGGTGGAGTATAAGATCGCTCCAACCCTGACCGCCTTTGCTGGTGCCGCCCATACCTGGGGCGGGCTGGAGTTGGCGGAAACCGGCTTTTTTCATGCCGCCAATTATCGCTATGACCCGAACCTGAAGGCGACGACCGCACAAACCCTACGCGGCGGGCTGCGTTATGAGGCCGGGGGCTTGTCGCTGGAAGGGGCCGTGTTCCAGACGATCATTGAAAACCCGGTGGATTATAATTTCAGTACCTATACCCGCCTCAACGGCAAAACTCTGAAAACGCGCGGCTTTGATCTCGCGGCGGGCTATGCCTGGGAGAATGCCCGCATCGGCGCGAAATATACCCATAATGACGTGACCTATGGGGGGCGCATGGCCCTTCCCAGCGATTACAATAACGGGCTATCCGTCGGCGATCTTATCACGCTTAACGCGGCTTATCTCTATGACCCCTGGCGCTTGACGGTCGGCGGCTCCACCGAGATTGCCCTGCGCGTCGATGATGCCGACTTGGCGAAGGCCGGGTTCAAGCCGCTAAAATCCTATACGGTGGTCAATGCTTTCGTGGAATGGCAGCCCCTGGCTAGCACCCCTCATTGGACCCTTCGCCTTGATGCGACGAACCTATTGGATGCGGCTTATTCGTCACGCTCCACCTACTCGCAGACTTCGGCGATTACCCCGGTTTTGGCCGAAGGGCGCAGTGTGATGCTGTCCACGGCAATCAAATTCTAGCCAGCCCCAGGGGCAGCCCTGCCGGGCTGCCCGGCCCGCTTTTTCGGAGTGTGACGATGCTGACCGATACCGCGACCGTCCTATCGCCGCTCGCGCCGCGCTATCTTGTGCAATTATGCAAACATTTCGCCCATAAAATCCCGGCCGAAGCCGCCGAAGGGCGGGGGCGGGCAGTGTTTCCTTGGGGGATTTGCCTGCTGGCGGCGGAGGGTGAAACGCTAACCCTGCACTGCGAAGCGGCGGATGCCCCGTCGCTCGACCAGGTAAAGCAGGTGGTGGAAGTGCATATGCTGCGCTTCGCCCGCCGGGAAGGGGTGGGCCTGACCTGGGCCAGTGGCCGCTCCGCGATGCCTCAGGCGACGGGAGAAACACGGGCCGATGCCGGGGCCTGATCGCGGCTTATCCCGCCTGCAAACCCATGGCCCTATCGCGGGCTAACAGAATATGCGCCCCCATCGCCGCCCTAGCCGCCGCTGGGTCGCGGGCTTGCAGGGCGTGGAGGATGGCCAGATGCTCCGCCATGGTCGGGCGCAGCACGGCGCGGTGAATCCGGGTCGTCGCTTGGCGGATCAACCGAATCTTGATGAAATTCACCCGATAGGCATCGGCGATAATCCCATTGCCGAGGGCTTCGATGATCGTCGTATGGAGCCGCTGATCGACCTCTTGGGCCTTATGCATCAGCGGATCGGGAAGTGTACCGGCCCGCTCCGCCGCCTCGAAAGCCGCGATGATTGTCTGATGCTCTGCCAGCAGCTCGGCGATCACCGCCGCCGGGGCTTGCTCGGCGAAAAGGGCGACGGCCTCGCGCTCTAGAAAAAGACGAAACTGAAAAGCGTCGCGGATCAGGTTCAAGTCCACATGCGCCACCTGCATTCCGCGCTGCGGGACAGTTTTAATTAGCCCTTCGGCCTCCAGGCGTGGGATCAACTCCCGGATTGCCCCCAGGGGGAGTTGCGTGATGGCAACCAGCTCCCGCTGCGAGATGAACTGGCCGGGCCGAATATCATCGGCCAGCAGATGCCGGGTGAAACTTTCATAGGCCCGCCCGCGCAGGGTGAGCGTCTCTCGGTCGGCCTTGGCTGCCGTGCTTGCCATGCTGTGACCCCTTAGACGCTTGGGGACGGGGCCGGCATCCGGCCCAGGGCGGGATACGATTACCCGCTTCCAGTCTCAGTAACATGTTAGTTCGATGTTTTTTTGTTTGCAAGGCTTCTTCAGTCGGCCTATCCCTTAGGAAGGCTGGTTGAAACTGCCCCGGTGCTGCCCGCATGAAGATCGACGCCCATCACCATATCTGGCAGCTTGCGCGCGGTGATTATGGCTGGCTGACGCCGGACCTGACCCCGCTCTATCGTGATTTCGGCATGGCGGAGGTCACGCCCTTCCTCACCCGTTTCGGGATTGAAAAGCTGATCCTGGTCCAGGCCGCGCCGACCGAAGCCGAAACCCAGTATCTGTTGAGCGTGGCGGACACCGACCCCCGCGTTGCCGGGGTTGTCGGCTGGACCGAATTTTCCGCCCCCGACGCGCCCGCACGCATTGCGGCGCTGACGGCCCATCCGAAGCTCGTCGGGTTGCGTCCGATGGTGCAGGATATCGCCGACGACGATTGGCTGTTGCGCGCCGATCTGATTCCAGCGTTCGACGCCACGATCAAACACGGTCTGGTCTATGACGCCCTGGTGCTGCCGCGCCATCTTTCGCGCCTGCTACAAATCGTGGAACGACATCCCGATCTGACCGTGGTGATCGACCATTTGGCAAAGCCCTTCATCGCCGATGGGCAGATGGAGCCGTGGCGGGCGGATATGCGGTGCCTCGCCGCCCATCCCAAGGTTCATTGCAAACTTTCGGGCCTAATTACCGAGGCCCGCGTGGGTTGGCGGGTGGACGACCTCCGCCCCTATGTCGAAACCGTGCTGGACCTGTTCGGCCCCGACCGGCTGATCTGGGGCAGCGACTGGCCGGTTGCCGACCTTGCAGGTGGCTATGCCGCCTGGGCGCTGGCGACGGAAGATTTGCTGGCACCGCTCACCGCCGCCCAAAAAGCCGCCATCCAAGGCGGCACTGCTGCGCGGGTCTATCGCGTTCAAGGGAAGGAATAGAGATGCTGAAGGGGCTTGATCCGATCCTATCGCCCGATCTTCTGTGGGCACTGGCCGCGATGGGGCATGGCGACGATCTCGCCCTGGTCGATGGCAATCACCCGGCGCAGGCGATTGCCAAAAACACCGTTTTCGGACGCCCCATTCTTCTGTCGGGTATTCCCATCGAACGGGCGGCGCGGGCGATCTTGAGCCTTCTCCCGCTCGACCAATATGTCCCCGATCCGGCGCGGCGCATGGAAGTCGTCGGCGATCCCGTCACCGTTCCGCCCGTGCAGCAGGCGGTACAGGCGGAAATCGACCGGGCGGCGGAACCCCCAACCCGCTTGCAGGGCATCGAACGCTTCGCCTTCTACGATGCCGCGAAACAGGCTTTCGCCGTCGTGCAAGTGGCCGACCCGCGGCCCTATGGCTGCTTCTTGTTCCGCAAGGGTGTGATAATCGGGGATCTGCCATGAGCGCGGCGCTGCAAGACCCCCGCTCCATCTTGTTGCATTCGAGTGATAACACCGCTGTTGCCGTCGATAGCATCGCCCCCGGCGTATCGGTACGCGGCGTTGTGGCCAAGGCGCGCATCCATAAGGGCCATAAGATCGCCCTCGCCCCCATCGCCGTGGGCGCGCCGGTGCTGAAATTCGGCCAGATCATTGGCTTTGCCACGCAGCCCATCGAACCGGGCGACTGGGTGCACGAGCATAATGTGGCGGTGCAGGCGTTCGACCGCGATTACCGTTTTGCCGAAGGCGCAAAGCCGGACGATTTACTGCCCGACAGCCAGCGCGCCACTTTCCAAGGCTTCCGCCGCGCTAACGGCAAGTTTGGCACGCGCAACTATATCGCCATCCTGACCAGCGTAAATTGTTCGGCCACCGCCGCCCGCTTCATCGCCAAGGAGGTCGAGCGCTCCGGCATTCTTGATGATTACCCGAATATCGACGGGGTCATCCCGCTGGTTCATGGCACCGGCTGCGCCATGGATACCAAGGGCGAAGGCTATGAGGTGCTAAAGCGCACCCAATGGGGCTATGCCGCCAATCCCAATATGGCGGCGGTGTTGATGGTCGGCCTCGGCTGCGAGGCCTTTCAGATCGGCAAATGGAAAGAGGCTTACGGCATCGTCGAAAGCGACGCTTTCCGCTCCCTCATCATTCAAGACATGGGCGGCACCCGGCGGACCATCGACGCGGGGGTGGACGCCGTGCGCGCCATGCTGCCGCTCGCCAATGGCTACACGCGCGAAACTGCGCCTGCGTCCGAACTGATGCTTGCCCTGCAATGCGGCGGGTCGGACGGCTATTCCGGCATCACCGCCAATCCGGCGCTGGGCGCGGCGGTCGATCTGCTGGTACGACACGGCGGCACCGCCATTCTCTCCGAAACCCCGGAAATCTATGGGGCCGAACATCTGCTGACCTACCGGGCGGCGGACCGCGCCATTGGCGAGAAACTGGTCGATCTCATTCACTGGTGGGAAGCCTATTCGGCCCGCCACGGCGGCGAGATGAACAATAACCCCTCCCCCGGCAATAAGGCGGGCGGGTTGACCACGATTCTGGAAAAATCCCTGGGCGCGGCGGCGAAGGGCGGCACGGGCACCCTGCGCGGCGTGTATCGTTACGCCGAACCGGTGACGGCCAAGGGCTTCGTGTTCATGGATACGCCGGGCTACGATCCGGTCGCGGCCACCGGCCAAGTGGCGGGCGGCGCGAATGTTCTGTGCTTCACCACCGGGCGCGGCTCGGCCTATGGCTGCAAGCCCACCCCCTCGATCAAGTTGGCGACGAACAGCGATATGTTCCGCCGCATGAGCGAGGATATGGACATCAACTGCGGCGATATTCTCGACGGCGTGACCGTCGAGGAAAAAGGCCGCGAGATTTTCAACTTTATCCTCAAAACCGCGTCTGGCGAGAAAACCAAATCCGAGGCCTTGGGCTACGGCGATGCCGAATTCGTGCCCTGGCAACTCGGCGCAATTATGTAGGAACCGCGCGATGCTTCAGTTTCCCTTGGATCCCGCCGCCACCCTGCCTGCGGACGGATATGCCGGCAGCCTTGCCGGGCGCGTCTGGCGGCCGGGGATCGGCCCGTCCGTCGTGGCGGTGCGGGCGGGAGGCGTGTTCGACGTGACCGCCGCCTTCCCGACGATGAGCGATCTTGCCGGGCAGGACGATCCGGCGCAAGCGCTGTCCGCCGTGGTGGGGGAGCCGATTGGCGACCTTGCCGCACTGCTCGCCAATACGCCGGAGGACGCGCGCGACCTCACCAAACCCTGGCTGCTCGCCCCGACCGATTTGCAGGTATTGAAGGCGGCGGGCGTGACCTTCGCCGTCTCGATGCTGGAACGGGTGATCGAGGAACGGGCGCGCGGCAATCCCGATGCCGCCGCCGCCATCCGCAGCGAAGTAACCCGCCTCGTCGGCGACGATCTGGGGAAGCTGAAACCCGGCTCCGACGCGGCGATGACACTCAAAGAGGTGCTGATCGCCCAAGGCGCTTGGAGCCAGTACCTCGAAGTCGGCATCGGCCCGGATGCGGAGATTTTCACCAAAGCCCCCACCCTGTCCGCCGTCGGCACCCTCAGCGACGCGGGGCTGCACCCGAAATCGACCTGGAACAACCCGGAACCGGAAGTGGTGTTGATCGTTAGCGCCGATGGCCGCATCACCGGTGCCACCCTGGGCAATGACGTCAACCTGCGCGATGTCGAAGGCCGGTCAGCGCTGCTGCTCTCGAAGGCGAAGGACAATAACGCCTCCTGCGCCATCGGCCCCTTCATCCGCTTTTTCGACGCGAGTTTCAGCCTCGATGATGTGCGCGCGACCGATGTAACCCTGACGGTGGAGGGGCTGGACCAATTCCGGCTCGACGGCAGCTCGTCCATCAGCAAGATCAGCCGCGATCCGACCGATCTGGTGGCCCAGACGGTCAATGCCAACCATCAATACCCGGACGGGTTCGCCCTCTTCATGGGCACGATGTTCGCGCCGACGAAAGACCGCGACGATCCCGGCAAGGGCTTTACTCATAAAAGCGGCGACCTCGTCACCATCGCCGCACCGAAACTGGGCCGTCTCGTCAACCGGATGCAAACCAGCGACCGATGCGCGCCCTGGACCTTTGGCATCGGTGCGCTGATGCGCAATCTTGCGGGGCGGGGGGTCTTGCGCTAGCCCCCCGGTACGGCCGCGCGGATCCGCGCGATCAGCGCTGCCTGCAGCCGGGTTGGTTGCCACCCTTTGCGCCGGGCAAGACCAATGGGCCGTTCCGAGGCGGGTAGCGGCGTTGGCAAGACGGCGAGGTGCCCGGTCTCCACATCATGGCTCACCTGACTGGCCGACAGAACCACGGCCCGATCACTGTGCAGGATCATGGTTCGGGTGGCAATCAGCGAACCGCATTCGATCAACCGCGCTGGGATCGGCAGACGGGCGCGGGTGAAAAACAGCTCGAACTCTCGCCGGGCGGGGGCACCGGGGGCGGCGACGATCCAGTCCAGCGCCGCCAGATCGGCGGGGGTCGGCGCAGGCAGCGTGAGAATCGGATGCCCGCTGCGCACAACGATGGACAGCGGTTCGCGGAATAATTCTTCCTGCTCGATCTCTGGGGTGGGCGGGGGCAGGCGCAACGCTCCAAGCAAGAGATCGATTCCGCCGTGGCGCAATTCGTCCAGAAGATCGGCATAGGCCCCATCGACGATCCGCACACGGGCCGCCGGAAACTCGGCCAGCAGCGCCAACACCGCCTGCGGCAGAATCCGCGTCCGCGCTAACGGTAAGCAGCCGATGGTAATGCCGCCATCCATCACCCCCTGCTCCTCGCGCACTTCCTGCAACCCCTGTTCGATTTCGGTTAGGGCCAGGGCGATGGGGCGGGCGAAACTGCGGGCGTCGCGCGTTGGCTCCATCCCGCGCGGGCTGCGGTCGAAGAGGGGAAACCCGCAAAGCGCCTCTAACTCCCGGACGGCCCGGTTCACGCTGGGCTGCGAAACCCCTAAGCTTTGTGCGGCGAGGGTCAGGCTGCCGGTGCGGATGGTTTGCACGAGGGCACGGGCTTGCACACTGGTCATCATATCGCGCAGCCAGCCGGGACCGCGGCGAGAGCCGGCGGCGGGGAGGGCGCGCTCGGCACTGGCGAAATGCTCGAAGGCACGGTCGATGCGCGCCACCAGCCGCCGACCGGGGTCGGTCGGATACAGCCCGCTGGGCGTTCGGGTGAAGAGCGCCGTGCCAAGGGCCGCCTCCAGTCGGGCGATGGTTTGGGTGATCGCCGGCTGGGTCAAATGCAGTTCCGCCGCCGCCGCCCGCGTTTGTCCGCGATGGGCTGTGACGGAAATTGCGCGCAACATGCGCAGTTTTGGCACGATCGACCTTCGGGGCGAGAGGGCTAACAAAAACTTATACCATGGCGCACGCTTGTGAGTAGTCCCGGCAGCGGAAATCGGGCTTGAATAGTCGCAAGAACGGGTCGCGCTCGACGGCCAATAATTTTGGGGAAGGAACGGCAATGCCCACCGTGGTAACCGATTGTCCGCGCCCGCCGCGCGATGTGATCGACGGCTTTGGCGCGTTCGGCGTCGCAACCGTACATGAAGCCCAGGGGCGCGTTGGCCTGATGGCTGCGGCCTTACGCCCGATTTTCCGGCCCGCCCATATCGCCGGGTCGGCGGTTACCTGCACGGTCGCCCCTGGCGATAATTGGACGATCCACGTAGCGGTGGAACAGTGTCAGCCGGGCGATATTTTGGTGGTCACGCCGACCAGCCCCTCGGAAGACGGGTATTTCGGCGATCTCTTGGGCGTTTCGCTGATGGCGCGGGGGGTGCGCGGCCTGATCTTGAACGCCGGGGTGCGCGATGTGGCAACCCTAACCGAAATGCGCTTTCCGGTCTGGTCGAAGGCAATCTTCGCGCAAGGCACGGTGAAAGAAACACTGGGGGATGTAAATCTGCCCATCGTGTGTGCCGGGGCCTTGGTGCATCCAGGGGATATTATCGTCGCTGATGATGATGGCGTGGTCGTCGTGCCGCAGGCGCGGGCGGCGGCGGTTCTGGCGCAATGCGCGGCGCGCGAGGCGAAGGAAGCCGCGACCAGGGCACGGTTGCAGGCCGGGGAACTGGGGCTGGATATCTATAATATGCGCCCTCGATTGGCAGAAAAAGGGCTGGTCTATCGGTCGGCTCGCGCGGAGTAGGGGCGATGCTGACGGCCATTCCTTGCACGCTGATGCGCGGCGGTACCTCCAAGGGGCTGTATTTCAAAGCGGCGGATTTACCCGCCGATCCGCTGACCCGTGACCGGGTATTGCTGGCGGCAATGGGATCGCCCGATCTGCGGCAGATCGACGGGGTAGGTGGCGCGCATCCTTTGACCAGCAAGATCGCGATTCTCAGCCCCTCCACCCGCCCTGATGCCGATATCGATTATCTCTTCTTGCAGGTATCGGTTGACCGGGCCGAAGTAAGCGACGCGCAGAACTGCGGTAATATCCTGGCCGGGGTTGGTCCTTGGGCTATTGAGAATGGGTGGGTGGCGGCCGGAAGCCCGATCACGCCTGTGCGCATTCATATGGTCAATAGCGGTAGTATCGCGGTGGCGACGGTCGAAACGCCGGACGGGCAGGTACGCTATAGCGGCCCCGCGCGGATCGACGGGGTGCCGGGAACGGCGGCCCCCATTCCCTTGGAGTTTCTGGAGATTGCCGGATCGGTCTGCGGGGCTTTGCTGCCCACGGGCCAGCGCCGCGAGATGCTTGAGGGGATCGAGGTTACCTGCATCGATAATGGAATGCCGATCGTGCTGCTGCGCGCCGCCGATCTTGGTAAAACCGGCCATGAATCCCCTGACGCGCTGGAGGCCGATCCCGTTTTGGCGGCGCGGATCGAAAGCCTGCGGCGGGCGGTTGGCCCGCGTATGAACTTGGGGGATGTGAGTAAAAAGACCGTTCCGAAAATGACCCTGATCGCCCCGGCCCAGCACGGCGGAACGGTGAGCACCCGCAGCTTTATCCCGCACCGGGTGCATGAGGCGATTGGCGTTTTGGGCGCGGTCAGTGTCGCGACCGCCTGTGTTCTACCGGGCACGGTCGCCGCCGATCTGGTTGGGGTGGCGGATTTTACCCAGGGGGTGCTGGAGATCGAACATCCGACCGGGTTTTTCTCGGTCGATATGGCGGTGCAGATGCAAGACGGCAGCCCGCAGGTTACCCGCGCCGCCTTGCTGCGAACCGCGCGAAAATTGATGCGGGGCGAGGTTTATATCCCCGCCAGCGTCTGGGGAGGGGCAGCATGACGGCGGTCGCGCTTCTTGGCTTTGGCGAGGTTGGGCGGATTTTAGCCGCCGATCTCACGGGCGTTACCCAATTAACGGTCTGGGATCGCCAGTTTGACGATCCCAATGCCGGTCCAACCCAGGCGGCGCGGGCGCAGGGCCTGCCGATCCCGGCCTCAGGAGCCGAGGCGCTGCATAGTGCGGCGGTTATTCTTAGTGCCGTAACGGCGGCGCAAACCCTGGCGGCCGCGACCGCCGCCGCGGCCTGCTTGGCACCGGGGGCGCTGTATCTCGATCTCAATTCTGCCTCGCCGGGACAAAAGAGCGCGGCGGCGGCGGTGATTACGGCAGCGGGCGGGGTTTATGTGGAGGCTGCGGTCATGGCTCCGTTCCCCCCGAAGCGCTTGGCGTCGCCCATCCTACTGGGCGGGCCGAATGCGGCGGCAGCGCAGCCCCGCCTGGCCGCTTTGGGGCTGACCGGGCTTTCGGTTTTCTCCGAAATCCTAGGGCAGGCGTCGGCCGCTAAAATGTGCCGCAGTGTCATGATTAAAGGGATCGAAGCGCTGCTGACCGAATCCCTATTGACCGCCCGTCATTATGGGGTGGAGACGACGGTGCTGCAGTCCCTGGATGATCTGCTGCCAGGGCCGGACTGGCCGCAACTGGCCCGCTATATGATTTCCCGCTCCCTCGTGCATGGCACCCGCCGGGCCGAAGAGATGCGCGAGGTTGCCCGCACGGTGACCGAAGCGGGGGTTCCGGCCTGGATGAGTGCGGCCAGCGCCGACCGCCACGCCTGGGCCCCGCAATTCATTACCGCCGAGTCTGCCGAGGGCCTTACTGGCCTGCTGGATGCCCTGCGCGCCCACCCGGCTTTCGGCCTGAAGGATGCCGCCGAATGATGATTATTGATTGCCACGGACATTACACCACGGCTCCCGGCCCGCATCAGGCGTTCCGCGAGGCGCAACTCGCCGCCTTCAGCGATCCGTCCCGCCCGCTACCGAAGCCGGCGGCGATCAGCGACGATGAGATCCGCGAGAGCATCGAGCTTAATCAGTTGAAACTGTTGCGCGCCCGTGGGGCCGATCTGACCCTCTTCTCGCCCCGCGCCTCGGCTATGGCGCATCATGAGGGGAATGCTGCGATTTCCCAGGAATGGACGCGCGCCTGCAATGATCTTATTAAGCGGGTGGTCGATCTTTACCCGCAGCATTTTGTTGGCGTGTGCCAATTGCCGCAGTCCCCCGGTACGCCGATCGACCAATCAATCGCCGAGCTTGAACGCTGCGTGACCGAGCTTGGCTTCGTTGGCTGCAATCTAAACCCCGATCCTTCGGGCGGGCATTGGACCGCAAAGCCGCTGACCGATAAATCCTGGTATCCGTTCTACGAGAAAATGGCGGAACTGGACGTGCCGGCCATGATCCATGTCTCCGGTTCGTGTAACTGCAATTTCCACGCGACGGGTGCCCATTACATCAATGCCGATACAACGGCCTTTATGCAGTTTTTGGAAGGCGATCTGTTTCGCGATTTTCCCACGCTGCGGTTCGTTATCCCCCATGGGGGCGGCGCGGTTCCCTATCATTGGGGGCGGTACCGAGGCCTGGCCGATATGCTAAAGCGCCCGCCCCTGCGCGAGCATGTGATGAAGAATGTCTTCTTCGATACCTGCGTTTACCATCAGCCGGGGATCGATCTTTTGTTCGAGGTGATTGATCTCGACAATATCCTGTTTGGGTCGGAAATGGTTGGCGCGGTGCGCGGTATCGATCCGGAAACCGGCCATTACTTCGACGATACCAAACGCTATATCGATGCCCTCGATCTAACCGACGCCCAGCGGCAGCAGGTTTTCGAGGGCAATGCCCGCCGGGTCTATCCTCGGCTCGATGCGATTCTCAAAGCCCAGGGACGCTGATGATGCCGCGCTTTACCATGGATGCCAATTGGCTGCCGTTTCATCCGAACCCCAGTAAGCCGGGCTTTCTTCTGCCACCGGGGGCGGTGGATGCCCATTGCCACGTGTTCGGGCCGGGAGAGGTGTTTCCTTACGCGCCGGAGCGAAAATATACCCCCTGCGATGCCCCGAAGGAAAAACTCTGGGCGCTGCGCGACCATCTTGGTTTCTCCCGAACCGTGATCGTGCAGGCCACCTGCCATGGGGCGGATAATAGCGCGATGGTCGATGCTGTGCGCGCGTCGCGCGGTCAGGCGAAGGGCATCGCCACTGTTCGGCACGATGTGAGCGATGCCGACCTAGCCGAATTGAATAGCGCTGGGGTGAAGGGGGTGCGGTTCAACTTCGTCAAACGGCTGGTGGATGTCACGCCGAAAGCGGTCTTGGCAGATATTGCGGCGCGCATCGCCCCCTTGGGCTGGCATGTGGTGATCTATTTCGAGGCGGCGGACCTGCCCGACCTTGCCGCGTTTATCGCCGCGCTGCCGACCGTGGTCGTGATCGACCATATGGGGCGGCCGGACCTAACCCAACCGCCGGATGGGCCGGGGTTTGCCCCGTTCCTATCCCTGATGGCGGATAATCCGCATGTGTGGTCGAAAGTGACCGGGGCCGAGCGCCTTAGCCAATCCGGCCCGCCGGACTATGCCGATTTCGTTCCCTTCGCCCGCACGGTGGTGGAACGCTTTCCTGACCGCGTGCTCTGGGGCACCGATTGGCCGCATCCTAATCTGAAAACCCATATGCCGGACGATGCACATCTGGTCGATCTGCTGCCAAAGATCGCGCCGACGCCGGCCTTGCAGCACAAACTGCTGGTGGACAATCCGCAGCGGCTTTATTGGCCGGAGGAGAGGTGAGATGTCGCTCGACAAACCCTATGCCTCCATTCCCGGCACGGTGATTTTCGACGCCGAGATGGCGCGCGTTGGCTATCACCTGAACCAATTCTGCATGTCGTTGATGAAGGCCGAAAATCGGGCGCGGTTTAAGGCCGATAACCGCGCCTATCTTGATGAATGGCCGATGAGCGAGGCGCAGAAACAGGCCGTGCTCGCCCGCGACTACAATCGGCTGCTGGCCTTGGGGGGGAATGTCTATTTCCTCGCCAAGATATTTTCCTCTGACGGGCTGAGTTTTCAATATGCCGCCGCCACCATGACCGGCATGAGCCAGGAAGAGTATGCCGCCATGATGCTGGCCGGGGGCCGTAGCCCGAAGAACGATCACCTGCTGGAGGGTAAGGCCCATGGCTAAGATCACCGCCGGGGTCGCCACCTCGCACGTGCCCGCTATTGGCGCGGCGCTCGACAATGGTCGGTCGGGGGACCCCTATTGGCAGAAGCTATTTGCGGGGTATGAGGTTTCCAAACGGTGGATCGCCGAAGAAACGCCGGATGTGGTTTTTCTGGTCTATAACGACCATGCCAGCGCCTTCAGCCTTGATCTAATCCCCACGTTTGCCATCGGAACGGGGGAACGCTTCAACCCCGCTGACGAAGGGTGGGGGCCGCGCCCCGTGCCGGTGGTGGAAGGCGCGCCGGACCTAGCGTTCCATATCGCGCAATCGCTGATTTTGGACGATTTCGACCTGACCATCGTGAATAAGATGGATGTCGATCACGGTTTGACGGTGCCATTGTCGCTGTTGTTTGGGCAACCGGCAGCTTGGCCGTGTCAGGTGATCCCCTTCGCGGTCAATGTTGTGCAATATCCGCCGCCATCGGGGGCGCGCTGCTATGCTTTGGGCAAGGCGTTGCGCCGGGCGATCGAGAGTTTCGATACCGATCTGAACGTGCAGGTCTGGGGCACTGGCGGCATGAGCCATCAGCTACAAGGGCCGCGTGCGGGTCTTATCAATGCCGAGTTCGATAACCGCTTTCTTGACCTGATCGTCCAGGATCCGGATGCGGCGGCAGCGATCCCGCATGTCGATTATATCCGCGAGGCCGGGTCGGAGGGGATCGAGCTGGTCATGTGGCTCATCATGCGGGGGGCCTTGGGCGAGAAGGTCGAACAATTACACCGTTTTTACCATGTCCCGGCATCCAATACCGCCGTGGGGCATCTTGTTCTGAAAGGCGCGGTTTAGACCGCTGAAGGAGCCATAATGAAACTCGTTCTCGCCGGGCCGGGGGCCTTTGGCCAAAAACATCTCGATGCCCTGAAACGCATCGACGGGATAGAGGTTGCCGCCGTGGTCGGCCCGGAGATGGACGCAACCCGCGCGACGGCAGAAAAATATGGCATTCCCCTGGCCTTGCCGACATTGGACGCAGCCCTGGCCTTGCCTGACGTGGTCGCGGCAATCCTAGCGACGCCAACGCCGATCCATGCGGCCCAGGCGCAGCAGTGTCTTGCGGCGGGTAAACATGTAATGGTGGAAATTCCGCTGGCCGATTCCTGGGCCGATGCGCAGGCGGTGGCTGACCTGCAAGCCAAGACCGGGCTGGTTGCGATGGTTGGCCATACCCGGCGCTTCAACCCGTCGCACCAATGGGTGCATCAGAAGATTCTGGCGGGGGAACTAAGGTTACAGCAGCTCGATGTGCAGACGTATTTCTTCCGGCGTACTAATATGAATGCCCTGGGGCAACCGCGGTCCTGGACCGATCATCTCCTGTGGCACCATGCCGCCCATACGGTCGATCTCTTCCAATATCAGACGGGCGAAGCGGTGGTAGCGGCCAATGCCTTGCAAGGCCCTTATCACCCGACCTTGGGCATTGCGATGGATATGTCGATCCAGATGAAAGCGGCGGGCGGCGCGCTGTGTACCCTGTCGCTGTCCTTCAACAACGACGGGCCGCTCGGCACCTTCTTTCGCTATATTTGCGATAATGGCACTTACATCGCCCGCTATGACGATCTGATTTCGGGTAAGGACGAGAAAATCGACGTGTCCAAGGTCGATGTCTCGATGGATGGGATCGAACTTCAAGACCGCGAATTTATCGCGGCGATCCGCGACGGGCGGGAGCCGAACGCCAGCGTTGCCAAAGTGCTGCCCTGTTATGAGGTTTTGAACCGCTTAGAGCAAAGCTTGCAGTAATGCTCTGTTGCGCTATTCTAATGCTCAAAGGAGCATAAGCATGGCGGGTGTCGCACTTCAACAGACTGACCGGCTGGCTTTAGGCACGGGCGGCTCTTTCGTTCGGCTTTATCGTGCGTCTCCGGCAGAACGGATTGCGGCGATCAAGGCCGGGGTTCCAGCCCAGGCCGCGAAACGCTTCATTGCCGATCTACACCTCGGCCAGACCGTGGTTTTCGACGCGCTCAACCTGAAGACCGCCACTGTCAACAAGAAGGCGGCGCAGGGAAAGCCCTTATCGGTCGAGGAGAGTGAGCGGGTACTGGGCCTTGCTCGCTTGGTCGGTCAGCTCGAAGCAATGCTGGAGGAGACAGGGGGCGGGGAAGGTTTCGATGCGCGCGCTTGGCTCGCCCAATGGCTCAGTGCCCCCTTGCCCGCTTTGGGAGGGGGGAGGCCGATCGAGCTTCTGGATACGATGGAGGGGCAAGGGCTGGTCGCCCGGATGCTGGCGCAGGTCCAAAGCGGGGCTTATGCGTGACCCACACCCTGTGGCGGATCGCGACGGAGGCGAAAACCTATCCGGCCGCAGACCTGTCCGGCAAAGGGGCGGAGGCATCGGGCGGGCGGTGGAATGCCCCCGGTATTCCGATGGTCTATACCTCCGAAAGCCGGGCGCTGGCGTGCCTTGAAACCCTGGTTCATCTGAACGCCGGGGGCCTACCCTTCAACCGCTATTTGGTGGAGATTTCCGTCCCCGATGCCGTTTGGAAGGCCGCCGAGCGCCTCGACGCCCAACGTTCGGTTGGATGGGATGCGGAACCGGCAGGGCAAGCCAGTATCGGTTTTGGAACCGACTGGGCGCGTCAGCGACGCTCGGCGCTGCTGCTGGTGCCCTCGACCATCGTTCCGGAAGAATATAACGGACTAATCAACCCAGCCCATGCCGATGCTGCGCTGATAACCGCCCGGCCCTTGCGCAAATGGCACTATGATCCGCGCTTGGTTTTAAGACGTTAGGAAGAAGCGATGCAGCAGCGTTCCCTTGGTCCCTTCACCGTCTCGGCTATCGGCCTTGGCTGTATGAACGTCAGCCACGCCTATGGGGTGCCGCCGGAGCGGGAAGCGGCGGAAGCGCTGTTGCGGCAGGCATTCGACGAGGGCGTAACGCATTTCGACACGGCGGCGCTTTATGGCTTCGGGAAGAATGAGGAAGTGGTGGGCGCGGCGCTCAAGCCGGTGCGCGACAAGATCATCCTGGCCAGCAAATGCGGCATGACCGGCGTTGACGGGAGGCGCGTTATCGACGGGCGGCCTGAAACCTTGAAAGCCACCTGCGACGCCTCGCTTAAGCGGCTGCAAACCGAGGTGATCGATCTTTACACGCTGCACCGCTGGGATAAGCAGGTACCCATCGAAGAAAGCGTCGGCGCGCTGGCCGATCTGGTCCGCACCGGGAAAATCCGCGCTATCGGCTTGTCGGAAGTCTCCTCTCAAACCTTGCGCCGCGCCCATGCCGTGCATCCGATTGCCGCCGTGCAAAGCGAATATTCGCTGTGGACGCGCGACCCGGAGCCGCGACTGCTGGCGACCTGCGCCGAGCTGGGCACGGCCTTCGTTGCCTTTTCCCCGGTCGGGCGCGGCATTCTGGCGGGCGGAATTGCGCCGCAGCCGCAGTTCGCGCCGGGGGATATTCGCCTGACCATGCCGCGCTTCGCCGAGCCTCATCTTGCGGCAAATCTCGTGCAGGCCGAACGCTTTGCCGCGCTGGTCCGCGCCTGGGGCTATTCCCCGGCGCAGGCCGCCCTGGCGTGGCTTCTCGCCAAAGGCCCGCATATTCTGCCGATTCCCGGCACGGCCAAGCCCGCGCATCTGACGGAAAACAATAGCGCCGCAGCGATTACCTTAACCGCCGCTCAGGTTGCCGCCCTCGACGCGCTCTACGCCCCGGAAACCGTGCAAGGGCCGCGCTATGCCCCGGCGGTCATGGCGGAAATCGACCCAGACATCTGATCGGCTTTCACAAACCGCAGCACCGCCTCGATGACGCTCGCCCGGCGCCGCTGGCGGGCGGCGGGGGCACCCATATCATGGCCGAACACCTGTTCGATCGTGGCGCGGTTCGACACATTGTAAAAACTAAGGGCGCTGATCGTCAGGTGAATATCAAGCGGATCGACCCCAGAGCGAAAATCGCCGCTTAGAACCCCGCGGGCATAAACATCGGCGATCATCTGAATAGCCGATAGGTTAATTTCACCGATTTTCGACAGAACTTTCAGGTGGCGGGCGTGGTGGATATTTTCGGTCATCACTAGGCGCACAAAGTCCGTATTATCGGCATGATAATCGAAGGTGAAGCCGGTTAGCGCCGTTAGGGCGGCAACCGGCGGCAGGGCGGCAAGATCGAGGGTGCGTTCGAGGGCGCGAATGCGGCTATACGCCTCCTCCAATACCGCCAGATACAGGCCTTCCTTATCCTTGAAGTAATAATAGATCATCCGCTTGGCCGTAGAGGTGCGGGCGGCGATTTCATCAACCCGTGCGCCGCTTAGGCCCTTTTCCACGAATTCTGCCCGTGCGACGGCCAGGATCTCCCGCTTCACGCCTTCTGGGTCTTGTGTCCAAGTTTGCGGGCGTTTGGGCGCTTTGGCAGGGGGGGGGGCTTTGGCGGCGGCGGTCAGCATCGGGGTCCTCCTTCGTTGAAACCATAGCATCGGCGGTCGCTGGGTAAATGAACTATCTCGATAATTTTGCGATTGACCAATTGGACGATCTGGTCCAATTTTGTAGGGCAGGCTGTGGCGATTACAGCGCCACCCCTGCCCAATCAAGCAGAATAACCCCATTCAGCGGGGACCGGAGGAAACGCGATGCGTATTTGGGTGGAGCGGTATTTTGCCGCTCTCAGGCTCCTCATCGGCCTGCTGATGGCCGGGATGGTGATGCTGGTTTTCGGCAATGTGGTGATGCGCTACGTCTTCAACGCCGGAATCACGGTGTCTGAAGAACTATCGCGCTGGTTTTTCGTCTGGATGGTTTTCCTGGGGGCGCTGATCGGGCTGCGCGAGCGGGCGCATCTGGGGTTGGATAATCTCGTGCGGGCGCTACCGCCGCAGGGACGTCGCCTGGCCTTCATCCTAAGCCATGGGTTAATGTTGCTTGCCTGTGGGTTGCTGGTGCAGGGAAGCTGGATACAGACCAAGATCAATCTGGCGGTTCCCGCCTCGGCGACCGGACTATCGGTTGGGTTATTCTATGGTATTGGGGTGATCTTCGGCCTTTCGGCAGTGCCGATTGTGGGGCACGAGCTGCTCCGCGCGCTTTTAGGCCGCATGACGCCGGAGGAGTATATCGGCGTCCGCGAGTCTGAAGAGCACTAGGGCGCGACGGCTATGACGATTGTCATTTTTGTCGCTTCGCTGCTGGGAACCATGGCGCTTGGAATGCCCATCGCCTTTGCCCTGCTGCTCTGCGGTGTGGCGCTGATGCTGCATATCGGTCTGTTCGACAGCCAGATCATCGCCCAAAACCTTATTAATGGGGCCGATAGTTTTCCGCTGCTGGCCGTGCCGTTCTTTATGCTCGCGGGGGAGGTCATGAATGCCGGGGGGCTGGCCCGCCGCATTGTGTCCGTAGCGCTGACCCTGGTGGGGCACGTGCGCGGCGGGCTTGGGTATGTGGCGATTTTGGCCTCCTGCTTGCTGGCTTCGCTTTCAGGGTCGGCGGTGGCGGATGCGGCCGCTTTGGCGGCGCTGCTGGTGCCGATGATGGTGAAAGCGGGCCATAGCCGCGCCCATGCGGCGGGGCTGGTGGCGGCGGGCGGCATTATCGCCCCGGTCATTCCGCCCTCGATCGGCTTTGTGATCTTCGGCGTCGCGGCGGGGGTTTCGATCTCTAAACTTTTCCTCGCTGGGATCGTACCGGGGCTGATGCTGGGGGCGGGGTTGGCGGTAGCCTGGTGGTGGGTCACCCGGCACGATGGCCCGGCCCAACAAACCCGCGCACCGCTGCGGGCGGTCGGCAAGGCGCTACTGGATGGGTTTTGGGCGCTGATGCTGCCGGTTATCATCATCGTCGGATTGCGCTTTGGTATTTTCACCCCAACGGAAGCGGCGGTGGTGGTCGCGGTCTATGCGCTGATTGTGTCGACCTGTATTTACCGAGAATTATCGTTCCGCGATCTGCCGCGGCTGTTCGTATCGGCAGCTTTGACCACCTCGGTGGTCATGTTCCTGGTCGCGGCGGCGCTGGTGGTCTCGTGGTTAATAACCGTGGCCGAAATCTCGCACGAGATTGTGGATCTGGTGCAGCCGCTAATCGAACATCAGACCCTGCTGCTGATTGCGATCATGCTGCTGGTGGTGGTGGTCGGCACCGCGCTCGATATGACCCCGACGATCCTCATTCTGACCCCAGTACTGATGCCAATCATCAAAGCCGCCGGGATTGATCCCGTCTATTTCGGGGTTCTCTTCATCATCAACAACGCAATTGGCCTGATAACGCCCCCAGTGGGGACGGTTCTCAACGTCGTGTGCGGGGTATCAAAAATCAGTATGGGCGAGATCATCCGCGGGGTGACGCCCTTCATGATCGCGCAACTGGTCGTTTTGTTCCTGCTCGTCCTGTTCCCGGTTCTGGTTACGGGACCGGCGCGCTGGTTCGCTGGATAAGTGCCTACCCATAAAAACCCTTAGGAGGAAACGTGATGACCCTTTTCAAAACGAGTTTTCTCGCGATCGCCGGGCTGTTGGTTAGCCAAACGGCCTTGGCGCAGATCTCCGAACGCACGCTGCGGTTCGCCTATCAGAATGTTGCCGAACATCCACAAGGGCGGGGTGTCGCCAAATTCGCCGAACTCGCGAAGGAAAAATCCGGCGGTAAGTTTAATGTCCGGGGTTTTCCCGGCGGGCAGCTTGGCGGCGATTTACAGACCGTCTCGGCCCTGCAAGGCGGCACAATCGATATGACGGTGCTGAATGCCGGACTATTGGTTGGCCTGGATAAGCGCTTTGCGGTGCTGGATTTCCCCTTCCTGTTCGCGACCCCGACAGAAGCCGACGCCATCGTCGACGGGCCGATTGGCAGCAAGCTGCACGCGGGTCTGGCCGATAAAGGCTTGATCGGCCTGGGGTATTGGGAACTTGGCTTCCGGAATGTCACGAATTCCAAACGCCCGATCACCAAGATCGAAGACTTTAAGGGCCTGAAGCTGCGCGTGCTGCAATCGCCGTTGTTCATCGACTTGTTTAACGCCTTGGGCGCGAATTCTGTACCGCTGCCGTTCCCGGAACTGTACTCGGCCTTGGAACAGAAAGTGGTGGATGGTCAGGAAAACCCGGTTACGACCATTCTGGGGGCGAAATTCAATGAAGTGCAGAAATATGTTTCGGAAACGCGGCATATCTACAATGCCCAATCGGTGCTGATCTCGAAAAAGACTTGGGATGCGTTATCGGGTGATGAAAAGAAGATCATTGCCGATGCGATCCGGGAAGCGACGGCCTACCAGCGGGAAACCTCGCGCGCCGCGATGGATTCGGCGCTGGCCAGCCTGAAGGCGGCGGGGATGGAGCATAACAGCCTATCGTCGGCGGAACTGAACCGTATCCGCGAGGCGGTAAAGCCGGTGCTGACGAAATTCGGCCAGGAAGCCGGGGCCGATTTTGTTGCCGACGTGAATGCCGAACTCGCCAAACTGCGTTAACCCTTGATGGTGCGGCGGGCGGCCCTGGGGCCGTCCGCTGTGCGGGAGCCTGACCGTGTCGCCCTGCGTTTTCATTTTGAACGGGCCAAATCTGAACCTGCTCGGCAAACGCCAGCCCCATATCTATGGGCACGAGACTCTGGCAGATGTGGCGGCCGCCTGCCGCGAAACGGCGGAAGATCTTGGTCTTGCCCTAAGGTTTCATCAATCGAACCGTGAATATGAGCTGATCGACTGGATCCACGACGCGCGGGACGGTGCCGCCGGGATCATCATCAACCCCGGTGCCTTTACCCATACGTCGGTCGCTATCCTGGATGCGCTGAATGCTTTCGATGGGCCGGTGATCGAGGTGCATATCTCTAACATCCATAAGCGCGAGAGCTTCCGGCATCATTCCTATGTGTCGCTGCGGGCCGATGGGATTATCGCCGGGCTGGGGACCCAAGGCTATCCGCTGGCCCTGCAGCGGGTGGCCCGATTGATCGCCGAGGCGACGGCATGAGGATCGACGGGCACACGCGGCTGATCGCCCATATCGGCTTTCCGACGCATAGTTTCAAAGCCCCCTTGATTTATAATCCCTATTTCGCCGCCGCCGGGATCAATGCCGTTGTCGTGCCGATGGGGGTGCCGCGCGATGATTTCGCCGCTGCCTTTTCCGCCATTACCCGAATCAGCAATTTCCACGGTGCCTTGATAACCATGCCGCATAAGGTGGCCATCGTGCCGATGCTCGATCGGGTATCGACCGCGGTGAAGATCGCCGGGGCGTGCAATGCCGTGCGACGCGCCCCAGATGGGGCTTTGGTAGGCGATATGTTTGATGGCGAAGGGTTTGCGCGCGGCGTGCTGCGCAAGGGGCGAACGATTGCGGGGGCGTCGGCGCTGATTGTTGGGGCGGGCGGGGTCGGCTCGGCCATTGCGTCGGCGCTCGCCGCGCATGGGCTGGCGCGCTTACGTCTGCATGATACGGATACGGCGGCAGCGGCGGGGCTGGCGGCCCGGCTGGTTGGACATTTTCCGGGGTTATCCGTCGAAGTGGGCGTGCCGGACCCAGAGGGGGTTGATCTGGCGATCAACGCGACACCACTGGGTATGAGCGAGGGCGACCCACTGCCCTTGCCCGTGGCACGGATTGCCCCCGATACGCTGGTTGGCGAAGTGGTGATGCGGGCGCAGATCACGCCGTTCCTGCGCGCCGCCGCGGCGCGCGGCTGCCCGGTGCAGGTGGGCAGCGATATGCTGTTCGAGCAGATCCCCGCCTATCTGGAGTTTTTCGGCTTTCCGGCGACCAGCGCCGAGCATTTGCGCCATCTGGCGCAGTTTACCGATGAATAGGGGATGCAGCATGTATACCTCCATCGCGACGGTCTGCGTTTCCGGCACGCTTGCGGAAAAGCTTGAGGCCATTGCCGCCGCCGGGTTCCGGCATGTGGAGATCTTCGAGAATGATCTGCTGGCCTTTCCCGGCACGCCGCGCGACCTGCGCCGCCTGTGCGACGGTTTGGGGCTGCAGATTATTACCTGTCAGCCGTTTCGTGATTTCGAGGGGATGCCGCAGGCACGCCGCAGTCGCACCTTCGACCGGGCCGAGCGCAAGTTCGATCTGTTGCAAGAACTGGGGGCCGATCTGCTGTTCGTTTGCTCCAGCGTCGCGCCGGATGCGGAAACCGGCCTCGACCGGCTGGCAGCGGATTTTGCTGAACTGGGTGACCGGGCGGCAAAGCGCGGGCTGCGCGTTGGCTACGAGGCGCTGGCCTGGGGCCGCTTCATCCATGATTACCGCGATGCGTGGGAGGTGGTGCGGCGGGCAGCTCACCCGCAGGTTGGCCTGATTCTGGATAGTTTTCATGTGCTGGCGCGCGGGGTGGAAGTGCAGTCGATCCGCACGATCCCCCCAGAACGACTATTCATGGTGCAGATTGCCGATGCGCCGCAGCTGTCGATGGATTATCTGGCCTGGAGCCGCCATTGGCGCTGCCTGCCCGGACAGGGGGATCTCGATCTTTCGGGTTTTATGGAGGCGCTGGCCGATACCGGCTATACTGGTGTGCTGAGTTTGGAGATTTTCAACGACCGTTTTCGCGCGGGATCGGCCCGGTCGGTGGCGGTGGATGGGCACCGTTCCCTGCTGTGGCTGTTGGATGAAACGGCGCGCCGTCGGGGGCGCGTCCCCGCCGACCGACCGCTTTTGCCCGCCGCCACCGAGGTTTCTGGTGTCGAATTTATCGAATTCGCCGCCGATGCCCCGCGCCGGGAACGGTTCGAGGCACTGTTGCAGGCCTTGGGGTTTGCCTGCGTCGGGCGGCATCGCTCTAAGGATGTGGCGCTGTGGCAGCAGGGGGCGATCCGGTTCATCGTGAATAGCGATGTGGAAGGGTTTGCTCATTCCTATTACGTTACCCATGGGGTGTCGGTTTGCGCGCTCGCGCTGAAAGTACCCGATGCGGCCGCGACCCTGGCACGGGCAACGGCGTTGCTCGATGTGCCGCACCGGGGGGCGATTGGACCGGGGGAGTTGGATATTCCCGCCATCCGGGGCCTTGGCGGCAGCTTGATCTATTTTGTCGACGAGACCTCTGCCCTGGGGAATTGGGCCGAGGTGGATTTCATCGCGACGGGGGAGGTGCCCGTTGGTATCGGCCTGTTCGGTGTCGATCATATTGCCCAGACCATGCAGTATGAGGAAATGCTAACCTGGTTGCTTTTCTACCTTTCGCTATTCGAGGCCCGAAAAACCCCGTCGCAGGCGGTGATGGATCCCGGCGGTGTGGTCCAGAGCCAAGTGATCGAAAGCGGACTTCAGGCCCCGGACGGTGGGCTGCGGCTGGTGCTCAATGGCTCGCAAAGTGCCCAAACGCTGACGGCACGGTTTGTGCAAGAATTTTTTGGCTCCGGCGTCCAGCATATCGCCCTCCATACTCCCGATTTGCGGGCGACGCTGACCGGATTGGCGGAAAAAGGGGTGCCGCTTTTGGCGATCCCAGAGAATTACTATGACGATCTCGAAGCCCGAACACCCCTGACCGAGACCGAGGTTGCGGCACTAAAGGCGCTGAATATTCTCTACGATACCGATGCGGGCGGGGTGTTTTTACACGCCTATACGCAAGTGCTGGACGGCGGTTTCTTCTTCGAGTTTGTCGAGCGCCGGGGTTACCAAGGGTATGGAGCCTCGAATGCGCCCATCCGTCTAGCGGCGCAAACGCGGGACCTGCTGTTTAAGGTGCCGCGCGATCCAACGGCTGCTTTTGCTGCCGATAGGCTTTCGGCGATAGGCCCGCACGCTGAGTGAAAAACCGCGAAAAATAAGCGGGATCGGCGAACCCCAGTCGATAACCGATCTCGCTTAGGCTCATACCAGTGTAAAGCAATTGACGTTTTGCCTCCAGCAGCAGCCGGGCGTGGATCAACCCCTGCGGGGCGGCCCCGGCGGTGCGACGGCATACCAGGGTTAAGCGGCTGGGGGTCACCCCCAGCGCATCGGCATAATCGGCGACGCGCCAGTGATCGGCGAGATGCCTCTCTAGCAAACGGCGAAAGCGGTATAAAATCAGTCGGTCGCTGGTGGCGGGATGCGCCGCCGCCGCCCCGGTTGGTGTTTCAGCCCGGACCAAACCCACCAAGATCAGCGTAACCAGGGCGGCCACCGCCGCCCGGCTGGCTGGACCTGGCCACCGCAATTCCTGATCCAGCCCTCGGAACAAGGGCAAGAGGGGCGGTCCCTCCGGTAGTTCAATGACATGCGACCCCTCCAAAATGTCGCGAACTTCTGCCGCTGCCCCGGCAAACTGGTCGGCAATGAACCCGTCCGACAGGGTTAGCACGAAGCCGTCGGCATTGGGGGTGAAGCGAAAGCCATGCACCAGCCCCATCGGCACGATAATCGCCGCCTGCCCGAACCCCAGGGTTTCGCCATCCAGATAGAGCGTGCCGCCGCCAGCGGTCAGCAGCAGCACGTGGGTTAACCGCGCGTGCCGATGTGGGCGGACGTGCCATTGATGCAGCGCCGCACGGGCCGGAATGGTTTCGAGATGTAGAAAACCCAAGTCTGGTTCGGTCGGCCCCTCGCCATAGAGGGCGTAAGTTGGGATGCTCTCTTGGGTCATGGGGGAAATCTCCGGCAGCCGCCCTTCTGAAAAGTGCAAGAAAATCTGGCGCACGTCCATGGTCGCGCGCCCAGCATCCCTAGAATAATTCTGAACATCAAAAATCAGGGAGGAATAGCCATGGGTGTCACGATCGTGCATCGCACGCAGGTTGGGATTGTTGGGGCCGGTCCGGCGGGAATTTTTCTGGCCCTTTTGCTGCGCCGGGCGGGGATTGAGGCTATCGTCATCGAAAACCGCAGCCAGGCCGACATCGAAACTACGATCCGCGCCGGGGTTCTGGAACAATGGGTGGTTGATCTGATGGGCGAGCTGGGCCTCGGCGCGCGGGTGGCCGCGCAGGGGCATTTCCATACCGGTATCACCCTGCGCTTTGGGGGGCGCAGTCATCATCTGGATATCGAGGAATTGACCGGCGGAAAACGCGTTACCGTTTATGCCCAGCACGAGGTGATGAAGGATCTCTACGCCGCCTGGCTGCCCCAGGGACAAACCATCTTCGGTGTGCAGGACACCAGCCTGCACGATCTCGACACTGACCAGCCACGGCTGCGCTTCCGCCGGGCCGAAGGGGCGGCGCTGGAGGAAATTTGCTGCGATTTCATTGCCGGTTGCGATGGGTTTCACGGCCCCAGCCGTCAGGCGATCCCGGCGGTCGCGCGGCGGGAGTTCCAAAAAGTCTATCCCTACGGCTGGTTAGGGATTCTGACCGCAGCACCGCCATCGCATCACGAGTTGATTTATGCCAATCACGCCCGCGGTTTTGCCCTGCTGAGTACCCGGTCGCCGGAAATCCAACGGCTGTATATCCAATGCCCAATCCGCGACGCGATCAGCGATTGGTCGGACGCGCGCATCTGGGACGAGTTGCAGCAGCGGCTGGCGGCAGAAGAGGGTTGGACCCTAACCGAGGGGCCGGTCCTGCAGAAAAATATCGTCGCGCTGCGCAGTTTCGTGTGTGAAACCATGCACTATGGCCGCCTGTTTCTGGCGGGGGATGCGGCGCACATCGTGCCCCCGACCGGGGCCAAGGGGCTGAATCTCGCCGTGGCCGATGTGGTGGTTTTGGCGCAGGGGCTGGCCGATTTCTACCGGCGCGGCACCGCCGAGCGGCTGAATGGGTATGCGCCACACGCGTTGCGGCGGATTTGGCTGGCCGAGCGCTTTTCCTGGGCCATGACCAGTATGCTACATGTGAATGCCGACGAGGGGCCGTTCGAGCAGCGGGTGCATCTGGCCGAATTGGAACATACCGTCACCTCCCGCGCGGCGGCGACGGCTTTGGCGGAAAATTACGCGGGGCTTCCCTTGCAAAATCTGGCCTAGCGCCGGTAGAGTTTTTCGTCCCGCTAACAAAAACTTATATCAATCGACGGGAATCTGACTTGCGGAAATGCCGACCATTCCAGACAGTCGGACACAATAAGGCGGGAGCTTCCCCGCCACAACGACCAGCCCCGCAAACGGCGGGGGCGGCAGCGGGTTCCTAGGGAGGAAAAATTATGGCTCTTTTGCGGAAGGCCCTTGTCGGTCTCGCGCTTTCAGTAACGCTTTCGGCGGGCACGGCATTGGCCGGGACCATCAAGGTTGGCGTTCTTGCGCCCTTTTCCGGCCAGTTCGGACTGATCGGCAAAAGCTTCAAGGAAGCGATCGAAGTGTATCAGGCCATCCACGGTAAAACCGTGAAGGGCGATACCATCGAATTCATCTACAAGGACCTGCCGCAGGTCAATCCGGCGCAAAGCAAGGCTTTGTCGCAGGAATTGATCGTGAAGGAAAAGGTGGCGTTCCTGGCAGGCTATATGCTGACGCCAAACGCGCTAGCAGTTGCCCCGTTGATCGACGAGGCGAATATTCCGGCGGTTATTTTCAATGCGGCCACATCGGTTATTACCGAAAAATCGCCGCGCTACGTGCGCACCTCCTTCACCTTATGGCAAGTCACCGCGCCGCTGGCCGATTATATGGCAAAGCAGGGGGTGAAATCGGTGGTGACGGCGGTTACCGATTATGGGCCGGGCATTGACGCCGAAGCCGCCTTCAAGACCACCTTTGAAAAATCCGGCGGCAAGCTGGTCGATACGATCCGGATGCCCCTCAGCACCAATGATTTCGCGCCCTTCATGCAGCGGATCAAAGATTCGGGGGCGGAGGCGCTCTATGCCTTCTTGCCCGTGCCGATTACCCAAACCTTCGTGAAAGCCTTCAACGAAAACGGCCTGCGGGAAAAGGGCATCAAATTCTTCGGCCCCGGTGATTTGACGCAGGAACCGGATTTGCCGGTTTTGGGCGATAATGCTTTGGGGATCGTCACGGCCTTTCACTATAGCCAGGCACATGACTCGGCGTTGAACAAGCAATTTCTGGCCAAGCACAAGGAATTATTCGGCTCTTATGACGAAGTGACCTTCACCTCGGTCGGGGCCTATGATGGGGTTCATGCCATTTATAAGATGGTGGAGGCGACCGGCGGTAAAGATGGGCTGAAGGCGGTAAACGCCATTAAAGGCATGTCGTGGGAAAGCCCGCGCGGTCCGATCACCATCGATCCCGTATCACGGCATGTGACGCAGAATGTTTATTTGCGCGTGACGGAACGTAAAGACGGGCGGTTACAGAATACCCAATTTGCAACGCTTCCCGCGCAACCCGATCACGGTTATCCGGGCGCGAAGTAAGCCCCGCTTGGTTCCACGCTAGGGGCGGGGCGGCTGCGGCGCAGCCCTCCCGCGCCGGGAGTTCTTCATGGAAACATTGATCGGCATCGCCGTCGATGGGGTCGCCTATGGTACGATCCTGTTTATCATCTCCGTTGGCCTGTCGGTGATGCTGGGGTTGATGCGCGTCGTCAATTTGGCCCATGGGGCTTTTGCGATGATCGCGGGCTATGTTGCCTCTTATGCGGTGCAAAGCCTGGGGCTGCCCTATGGGCTGGCCGTTCTGGCGGCGGTGGCGTTGACGGTGGTGGTAACTCTGCCGCTCGAACGGTTGCTGTACCGCCGGATTTACGGGGCTGGCAAGGAACTGCCTCAGGTGCTGATGACCATCGGCATTACCTTCGTGGTGATCGCGGTGGTGAATTACATCTTCGGCCCGACCGTAAAGCGAATTCCGTTGCCGGAATTTTTAACCGGGGCCGTGTCGCTGGGGGTTAAGACCATTCCGGCGCATCGAGCCTTTGTTATTTTGGTTGGCGCGGTGGCCGTCATTGGGTTGTGGTGGCTGCTGGAGCGTACGGAATTCGGGGTGCGGCTGCGGGCGACGGTCGATAATCCGGCCATGGCCGAAGCCCTTGGGATTCGGACCGAGCGTTTGTATCTGGCGGTCTTTGCCCTTTCTACCGCGCTTGCGGCCCTGGGGGGTGTGTTGGGGGCAGAACTGCTGCCGCTCGATCCGACCTATGCCATTCGCTACATCGTCCTGTTTCTGGCGGTAGTTGCTGTTGGCGGGGCCGGAAGCATTCTGGGATCGGTCACGGCGGCCCTGGCCTTGGGTATTCTGGATACTGCCGGACGCTATCTGGTGCCGAATTTTGGGGAGTTTTTCTTCTCGGCGGCGCTGATCCTCATCCTATTCCGCTGGCCGAACGGTTTCTTCCACAAGAGGGCGGCATGAGTTTCACCATGAGCTTACTCCACCGTTCGGCCGCCGGGACCGGCCGCCGCGTGACCGATGCGGTCGCGCTTCCGATCCTGATCGTCGCCGGGCTATTGGCCTATGTGGTGCTGCCGGAAGATTTGGCGCTGTTAACGCGCATCGCTGCAACCGCGCTCTATATTCTATCGCTCGATCTGGTGCTGGGGGTTTGTGGAATCGCTACCCTGGGGCACGCGGCCCTCTTCGGGGCGGGGGCCTATGCGGCGGGGATCGCCGCCGTCCATTGGGTGCAAGACCCGATCCTACTGCTGCTGGTCGGCGGCGTCGGCGGAGCGCTGGTGGCGGCTCTATCGGGGGCGTTGATCCTGCACGCCCATGGGCTGACGCTGCTGATGCTGACGATTGCGGTCGCGCAGCTATTGCAGTCTCTGGCGAATAAACTGCGCAGCGTGACCGGCGGTAGCGATGGATTATCGGGGATTGATCCAACGCCGGTTTTGGGCCTGTTTCGCTTCGATCTTTACGGTAAAACTTCCTATCTCTTCGCCCTGGCCGTGTTGGTCCTCGCCTACATCGTCGCGCGCCGCTTGCTCAATTCTCCCTTTGGCTTGGCCTGCCGGGGCGTGAAGGAAGATCCCTTGCGCGTTGCCGCCATGGGGGGGACACCGCGCCATTATCTGCTGATGATGTATACGATTTCCGGAGCATTCGCCGGGATTGCCGGGGCCTTAACCACGGTGACCACGGGGGTTGTCGGGCTGGATAGTCTTAGTTTCACCTGGTCGGCGGAAGCGGTGGTCATGCTGGTGCTGGGCGGCATGGGGCGGCTCTATGGCGCGATTATCGGCACGCTGGCCTTTATGGGCATTCACCATATCCTGGCGGCGACGGATCCATTCCATTGGATGCTGTTTATCGGCCTCTTCCTGATCGGCGTTGTACTGTTTGCCCCAGGGGGCTTGACCGATCTCACCAGTAAATGCGCCAAACTGCTGACCAGGAGGCGGGAATGACCGAGTTGCTGCGGGTCGTGGGTCTGTCGAAAAATTTCGGCGGCCTGCAGGTCTCTGCGGACATTAGCCTTAGCCTGGCGGCGGGGGATCGTTGCGCGATGATCGGGCCGAATGGCGCGGGCAAGACCACGTTCGTTAATCTGGTGACGGGGGTGCTGAAACCATCGGCGGGGGGCATCTTTCTTGCGGGTCAAGAAATTACCCATCTGCCGCCGCAGGCGCGGGTGCAGCGCGGTTTGATCCGATCCTTCCAGATCGCGCGGCTCTTCCCCAGTCTGACGGTGCAGGAACATCTGCATTTGGCGCTGTTGCAGCGCGGCGGTCAGACATTCCGGCTGTTTGGTTCCCTGCGTCCTTCGACAGCAATGGCGGCCGAGCTTGGCGATCTGCTGGCGATCATGGGGCTGGAGGAGGTGGCGGCGACGCCGGTCAGCGCCTTGGCCTATGGCCAGCAGCGGTTGCTAGAAATCGCTCTGGCCTTGGCCCTGAAGCCCAAAGTGCTGATCCTGGACGAGCCAGCCGCCGGGGTGCCGCATAGCGGCGTCCAACATATTCTGGAGGCGCTGGACCGGCTGCCAGCCGATCTAGCGGTGCTGATGATCGATCACGATATGGATCTCGTATTCCGTTTCGCCAAACGCATCATTGTTTTGGCACAGGGGCAATTGCTATGCGCCGGGACCGCGCAGGAAATTTCCGCCGATCCCAAGGTGCGCGAAGTCTATCTGGGGAGCCGCGCGCATGGCCACGCTTAAAGGGGCTTTGGACCTCACCAGTCTAACGGCGGGTTATGGGCCAACACGGGTGATCGAAGCGTTAAGCCTAACCCTTCCGGCGGGCGGACGTCTGGCCATTCTAGGCCGGAATGGCGTTGGTAAGACGACGACGCTGGCCAGCATCATGGGCCTAACCCGGCACCATAGCGGCAGTGTCCGGCTTGATGGGGCGGATATTACCGGCCTCCCTCCCTCGGCCCGTGCCCGGCAGGGGCTGGCCTATGTGCCGCAGACGCGGGACATTTTCCGCTCGCTCACCGTGGAGGAAAATCTGGCCGCCGGTCTCAAAGGGCGGCCCCGCGCCGCGCTGGAGGAAGCCTATGCGCTGTTCCCACGGTTGAAGGAGCGGCGGAAGAACGGCGGCGGGGCGTTGTCGGGCGGCGAGCAGCAGATGCTATCCGTGGCGCGCGCCCTGCTGGGGCAACCGTCGGTTCTCCTCCTCGATGAGCCGCTGGAAGGGCTGGCCCCGGTCATCTGCGATCAACTGATGCAGGTGCTGACCGGGCTGACCATGACGGTGGTGCTGGTCGAACAGCAGGTGGATCGGGCCTTGGATTTTGCCGAAGAGGTCATTTTTCTTGATCGCGGGCGGATCATGCACCACGGCCCGGCGGCGGCGGCACGGGCCGATCATGCCTTGACCGAACGGTATCTGGGCGTGGCGCTGGCCGCCTAAGCATCAGACCCAGGATTGGTCCCCGTCAATCGATTGACGGGGCCTCCCTGGGCGGCAACACTAGCCCGTCACGATGACGGGAGAGGGCATGTCCCAGCAAAGCCAGATCGTGTTGCGGGTGCGCGAGATGATTATGACCGGCGCGCTGAAAGCCGGGGAACGGGTAACGGAAATTCCGCTTGCTCAGACCCTTGGCGTCTCGCGCACGCCGGTTCGCCATGCGCTGAATGTTTTGGCGCAGGAAGGGCTGTTGGTTCTGGCCGATGCTGGGCGCGGCTTCGTGGTTCGGGCCTTTTCCGAAAAAGATATTCGCGACGCTATTCGGCTCCGCGGCGTGCTGGAAGGAACGGCGGCACGCTTGGCGGCGGAGCAAGGATTGACGCCCGAAGCGCGGAAAATTCTGGAAGCCTGCGTCGCGCGCGGGGCCAAGCTGTTTGCGAAAGGCCGCCTGATCCCCGGCGATGGGGCCGAATGGGCCGATATCAATGATTTATTTCACAGCACCCTGGTAGATGCGGCGGGCAATGCCGCCCTGGCGCAGGCGCTGGCGGTGAACGACCGCATTCCGTTTGCCTCGGCTAATGCGTTTTTCGACGATGCGGAAAACCCGATTATTATCGAACAACAGTTCGCAGTTCTGGCGCGGGCACAGCAACAGCACGCGCAGGTGCTGGCGTGCCTGATCCATCGAGAAGGAGCGCGGGCAGAAGCCTTAATGCGCGAACATGCCTACGCCGCCATCGACAATATCGCGCTCTTTCGGCCAAGCGGCGAGCTTTTATAGCTCAAGCACCAATTCCCCGGCGGTAAGCCGCGAGACGCAGAGGCAGAGCCGATCCCCCGCCGCCTTTTGCGCCGGGCTGAGGAACTGATCGCGGTGGTCGATCGGCCCGCTGTTGTGCCGAACTGGCGTGACGCAGAGGCCGCAACTGCCCGCCTGGCAGCTGTACAGCGGCTCGTGCCCCGCCGCCAGCAGCACCTCCAGGATTGTCTCGCTTGGCCCGACCGAATAGCGCTGACCGCTCTGGGCCAAAACCACCTCGAACCCTGAATCTACCGTGGCCGTCGGGGGCGGGGCGGGAGCAAAGCGCTCGCTATGGACCTGTGCCGACGGCCAATTACGGCGGGCGGCCATCGCCAAGGTCGCATCAATCAATGGGCCGGGACCGCAGACATAGAGATGCTGTCCCGGTGCCGGGTCAGCAAGAATTGCGGCTAAGGGCAATCCGCGTCGGGGATCGCCGCCGTCGCCGTAAAGAGTAAGCCGATCGCCGGCAACGGCGGTTAGTGGGGCCAGCAAGGCCGCCTCCTCGATGTGCCGGACCGCGTAATGGACGTGGAAGTCGGCCCCCTCGGCGGCCAACTGCTGGGCCATGGCCAGAATCGGGGTAATCCCGATCCCTCCGGCGATCAACAGGCTTGCCGTCGCTGCTGGGGCAAGCGGAAAGCCATTTGGCGGCAGACTGGCGGATAGAATATCGCCAACGGCAGCCTGATCGTGCAGATAGGCCGAACCGCCGCGCCCGGCAGCCGCGCGCTGGACCGAGATCCAAACCGCATCCCCCGCCCGCCACAGTGAATAGGCCCGCGTTTCCGGCCCGCTTGGCAAGGGCAAGGTTAGGCGCACATGCGCCCCGGCGGCGGCACCATGCAACAGAGTTCCATCCACTTCTTCCAGCCGAAAACTGGTGATGCGCGCGGTTTCGGCCCGGCGCTCGGCAAGGCGCAGCAGCATGAAGAATCCTCCCAGATTGGGGTTTTGGATACAATAAGGCGATTTTTCAGGATTGGAAGAGAAGATTTATGACTGTAAATAGCAGGTTATTTGAGGGGTTGATTCGAGCTTGACGAAAAATTGTATCCAATCATAGAATGCCTGAAAACAATTGGCCGTTGGCCAGCAATCGGGGGAGGGTGCGATGTTTCTGCGCAATCAATGGTATGCGGTGGCCTGGGACCGGGATATCGGCGGCAAACCCTTTGGACGCACGATTTGCGGGGAAAAAATTGTCTTTTTCCGCAAGCGCGACCGCAGTTTGGTAGCGATGGAAGATTGCTGCCCGCATCGTCTGTTCCCGCTGTCCAAGGGCCGGGTCGAGGACGATCAGCTGGTGTGCGGGTACCACGGGCTAACCTTTGGCGATGGGGGGCGCTGTGTGCATATGCCCAGCCAAGCAACGATCAACCCCAACGCCCATGTTCGGCCCTATCCGGTCGTCGAGAAACATCGGTTTATCTGGGTTTGGATCGGCGAGGCGGATTTGGCCGACCCGGCGTTGATCCCGGCGCTGCCCTGGTGCTCCGACCCGGCTTGGATTTTCGATGGGGGCACCTACCATACGCCCTGCGATTATCGGTTGGTGATTGATAATCTTATGGACCTAACCCACGAAACCTATGTGCATTCCACCAGCATTGGCCAGAAGGAGTTGGCCGAGGTGCCCTTTGAGGCCAAGATCGTTGGTGATCACGCCATTCTAAGCCGCTGGACGCTGGATGTAGAGCCGCCGCCCTTCTGGGTGCATAATTTCAAATCGAAAGCGCGGGTCGACCGCTGGCAGATTTGCGATTATTCCGTCCCCGCCACCCTGACCATCGACGTTGGCGTTGCCCGCGCTGGGACTGGGGCACCGCAGGGGGATCGGTCACAGGGGATTTCAGCGACCGTCATCAACCTTATCACCCCAGAAACCGAAACAAGCTGCTGGTACCATTGGGGGTTCGCCCGCAACTTCGAGACCGAGGATCAGGGCTTAACCGCACGTATCCGCGAGGCGCAAGGCGGGGTCTTTATGGAGGATGTGGAGGTTTTCATCCACCAGCAGCAAAATATCCTCGCCCGTCCCGACCGAAAAATGATGAGCTTTAATATCGATGCCGGCGGCGTTCTCGCCCGCCGTCTCCTCGACCGCGCTCTCGCGGCGCAAGCCTCAACCCAGGCAGCGTGAGACTTTTAGCGCCCCGGCCAGGCCATGGAGCCATCATTCCTGGTTGACCGGGGAGTTCATTGTCTGGCAATCGGGACAGGCCTGGGACACGCAACCCGAAGGTCGGGTCGCATCAGACGATTTTTATCGCTCGCTCGTCGCGCAATCGATCTGATTTATAAAGAGAAATTGGCGCACCCGACAGAATTCGAATCTGTGACCTCTGCCTTCGGAGGGCAGCGCTCTATCCAGCTGAGCTACGGGTGCAT
>CAZNVY010000005.1:0-302 GCA_964576605.1 uncultured Elstera sp.
GGGAAGAAGGCGTCGGACGCCACGATGGCGCCGATGGCGCGGCTTTGCGGCTCGCCCGCCGCCTGGGCCATCGCGGCGGCGCGGGCGACGGCCTGTTGCGCGGCATCGACGCGCGAGGTCTGGCCCCCGCCGATCCCGACGGCAGCCCCGTCCTTCACCAGCACAATGGCGTTGGATTTGACGTGCTTGACCAGGGTGAAGGCCAGCAGCATATCGCGCACTTCCGCCGGGGTTGGGGCGCGCTGGGTGACGGTTTGCAGCGCCTCGGCCCCGACGTGGCGGTTGCGGCGGCCGTGCACCAG
>CAZNVY010000005.1:359-12908 GCA_964576605.1 uncultured Elstera sp.
GGTGATCAGCACGCGCAGGTTCTTCTTATCGGCGAGGGCGGCGGTGGCTTCCGGCTCGATGGCCGGGGCGATGACAACCTCGGCGAAGAGATCGGCGATCATCAGCGCCGTTTCTTTATCGAGCGGGCGATTGACGGCGATGATGCCACCGAAGGCGCTGACGGGGTCGCAGGCCAGCGCCCGGCGATAGGCTTCCGCCAGGGTTGGGGCGATGGCAACGCCGCAGGGGTTGGCGTGTTTGATGATGGCGACGCCCGGTTCGGTCAGTTCGGCGACCAACTCGAAGGCGGCATCGGTATCGTTGATGTTATTGTACGAAAGCTCTTTGCCCTGCACCTGCTGGGCCGTCGCCACGCCGGGGCGGGCGTCACCCGTGGCATAGAAAGCCGCCTGCTGGTGCGGGTTTTCGCCGTAGCGCAGCGTCTGCTTCAACGCGCCGCCGAGGGCGAGCTGGCGCGGGGTGGCTTCCGACACCTGACCGTTGAACCAGGCGGAAATACCGGAATCATAGGCCCCCGTGCGGGTGAAGGCGCGGGCGGCGAGCGTGCGGCGGAGGGCAAGGTTGGTGCCCCCGGCGTCGGTCAGCGCGGCGATCACCTCGGCATAATCGGCGGGATCGGTGATGACGGTCACGGCGGCGTGGTTCTTCGCGGCGGAGCGGATCATCGACGGGCCGCCAATGTCGATATTCTCGATGCAGGTATCGAAATCGGCGCCTTTGGCGACGGTCGCCTCGAAGGGATAGAGCGTCACCACCACTACATCGATGGGGCCGATGCCGTGTTCCTGCATGGCGGCCTGATGGCTGCTGCTGTCGCGGCGCCCCAACAGCCCGCCGTGGATTTTCGGGTGCAGGGTTTTTACCCGCCCATCCATCATTTCCGGGAAGCCAGTGTAATCGGCCACGTCCGTCACCGGCAGACCGGCGGCGCGCAGCGTATCGGCGGTACCGCCGGTCGAGAGCAGTTCGGCCCCGGCGCTGTGCAGGGCGCGGCCAAGCTCGACAATCCCGGCTTTGTCGTAGACCGACAGCAGGGCGCGGGCGGGTTTCACCAGATCGGGCAGCGGCAGATCGCCGGAAACATGGGCGGGCATGGCAATTCCTAAGGGGCTGGGGAGAATTCCGGCACAAGCCGGTGAAGAATAGTCAGGGCAGCGGCGGTATCGCCGCGCGCGACGGCCTCGGCCATCGCATCGAACTCGCGGGTTAGATCGGGCAAGGCCCAGGTGCGCGGCGCGGCAAGGCGGACGCCAGAAACCGGAGTCGGGTCCAGCGCTTCGCTATCGTGAAACAGCTCCTCATAGAGCTTTTCGCCGGGGCGCAGGCCGGTGATTTCAATTGGAATATCCACCTCCGGCCGCAGCCCGTGCAGGCGGATCATTTGGCGGGCGAGGTCGATGATTTTCACCGGCTCGCCCATATCCAGCACAAAAATCCGGCCCGGCGCGGCGGCGTCGGTGGTGCCATAGGCGGAGGCGTGCAACACGAGTTCCACCGCTTCGGCAATCGTCATGAAATAGCGGGTAATCTCGGCATGGGTCACGGTCAGCGGGCCGCCGCGCTGCAACTGGCGCTGAAACAGTGGGATGACCGAGCCGGTCGATCCTAGCACATTACCGAAGCGCACCAGCACGAAGCGCGGGCCGTGGTTTTCGGCTAAATCCTGCGCCTGCACCCACATTTCGGCAACGCGCTTGCTGGCCCCCATCACATTGGTCGGATTGACGGCCTTATCGCTAGAAATCAACACCATCGCCTTGGCCCCGGCGCGGCGGCTGGCTTCCGCCACGATACGCGAGCCGATGATATTGGTGGCGAAACATTCTAACGGGTTCGCTTCGGCCAGCGGCACATGCTTGATGGCGGCGGCGTGAAACACAAGATCCGGCGCGGCTTCGGTAAAAATCCGCCCGATGCGCCCGGCATCGCGCACGTCGCCGATCACGGCGTTACGCGGGAGAGCGGGATAGAGTTCCGACACCTGAAGGTCGATGGAATAGAGCGCATATTCCGACGCATCGAGCAGGGTCAGATGGGCGGGACCGAGGGCGGCGATCTGGCGAACGAGTTCTGCGCCGATAGAGCCGCCCGCGCCTGTCACCAACACGCGCTGCCCGCGCACCAGGTTTTCCAGCGGCGCACGGTCGAGCGGTTGCGGGGGGCGCCCCAGCAAATCTTCCAGCGCCAGCGGGCGCAGGGCGACGGAAATATCACCGTCGCGGAAATCGGTCAGGCGCGGCAGGCGCACCAGCGGCAGGTTCAGGCTTTGCGCCGCTTCCAGCAGACGCCGAACGGTTTCGGGCTTGGCGTCCGACTGGGCCAGGATCAATTTCTGTGGGGCCTCGTCGCGCGCCGATAGCCGGGCGATCACCTGGGGCAGCGCGTCGATACCGCCTTCGACCCTTACGCCCCGAATGGCTTGGCCGTGGCGGCGCTCGCGCTCATCCACCAAGGCGACGACCCGGTAGGGAGCCGCAGAACGCTTGAGGTTGGCGAGGAACAGATCGGCCTCGTCGCCGGCCCCGATCAGCACTACCGGTTCTCGCGCGGCCGAGAGCAGGGCGGCGGCGCTGCGCTCCTTGATGGCGCGATAGAGCGCGCGCCCGGCGATCAACAGCAATACCAGCAGCGCCCAGGCATAGAGCAGCGAGACGCGCGGCAGAGTGTCGCCGCGCTGGATGAAGAAGAGGACCAGGGCGAAGACCGGCACAGTCAGCGTTGCCGTTTTCACCACGGCCAGCAGATCGGCCAAGCTGGTATAGCGCCAAACCCCGCGCGTCAGGCCGGTCAACCGGGCGCTGGCCAGGGCCAGGACGGCGAACAAGAAGGTGCCGCCGGTCATCAACTCTGGCCGATCCTCGAACGCCTCCCAGCCCACTCGCAGCACAACGGCACCGATGAAGGCCAGGGCGGCGGCCGCGGCATCATGGACCAGGGTAAGCCATATCGGCGGCAGGCGCATCAGGCAGCCCCCCGACCTTGGGCGAAGACCCGCATCAGCGCCGCCGTGGCGCACAGGCCGAGGGCAAGCCCCGTCCAGCCGATCCCCAGGATCGGGTGCAGGCTGGCGGTGGCCAGCGCCACCAGCAGCGCGTTCAACCCGGCGATTCGCAGGCTGACGGCACTATGGGAAAAGCCGCGCTGCACGGCCTTTTGGTAAAAATGCCGCCGGTGCGGCTGCCAAATCTTTTCCCCGTCGTAGGCCCGCCACAGCAGGGTGACGGTGGCATCGACGAGGTAATAGAGTGGGATGGTCAGCGCGGCAGAGAGGGCACCCGCCAGCGCCGTTTGCAGCAGCAGCCAGCCGCCCAAAAGCCCCAGCGGCACGGAGCCGACATCGCCTAGGAAAACCTTTGCCGGGTGCCAGTTCCACCACAGGAAGGCCGCGGCGCAGGCGGCATAGACCAGGCCATAGGCGGCAAGATCGAAACGGAAAAAGGCTAAGGCAGCAATCAGCGCCGTGCCAAGCCCGATGGCCCCGGCTTCGATGGCGGAAATCCCGTCGATCCCGTCCATGAAGTTGAAGAGATTGACGAACCACAGCCAGCCGATCCCGGTAATCAGCCGGTCGGCGAGCAGCGGCAGCGCGCCCTGAAACACCAGCCGGTCGGGCGCCTGCATCGTCAGCACAAAGGCGATGGCGGCGATCTGCACGGCAAACCGGATTGACGGCGGCAGCGGCTTGCGGTCGTCGCGAAACGACAGTCCTGCCAGCCCCAGGGTCGCGGCCAGCAGCGCCAAAACTTCCGGCACGAGTAAGGCGGGCGTCCACAGCAGCAGCAGACCCCACCCCGGTAAAAGCCCGGCCAGCACCCCAAGCCCGCCGCCGCGCGGCGTTGGCACTCGGTGCGAACTGCGGGCATTGGGCCGATCCATTGCCTTGCGCCGCAGCCACGACAAGAGCCGCCCGGTCACGAGCAGGCTCGCAACGGCGCTCACGGCGGCGACCAGCACGATCACGGACAATGGGGGCGTCATGGAGGGGGGTTATAGCCGGGCGCAGCGGCGGGCGACTATTGAAATTATCGCCCGCTGACCTGTCGCCGGTAACAAGGTCAGCCCGCCGCCGCCAGGGCCTTGGCAAACCCTTCGTAAGTGCCGTGATCGGCAATCTTGCGACCATTGATAAACAGCGTCGGCGTCGAATCAACCTTCAGCTTTTCAGCGGCTTCCAAGCGCTGGGCTAGAATGGCATCGCCCACCGTTTGATTGGCGAGAGCGGCCTCGATCTCCGCAGATCCAAGCCCGGCTAGTCGGGCCAATTGCCCCAGGGCGGCGCGAGTATCCTGCGCCGTTGCCCATTTTTCCTGCTGGGCGAAGAGTACCTCGACAAAGGCGAAATAGCGGTCGGCAGGCATGGCGCGGGCCAGCAGCGCCGCCTCATAGGCCACGCGGTCCAGCGGGAAATCGCGGTAGATCAGTTTGGCCTTGCCGGTATCCACCCAATTCTTCTTCACCTCCGGCAGCACCTTATTGGCGAACGTCGCACAATGGGGGCAGGTGAAAGAGGCATATTCGACAATGGTAATTGGGGCCTCCGCCTTACCCAATACCCGGTCGCCGTCGCGCACTTGCAGCAGCGGATCGATCGGCCCGCCGACCGAGGGAACGGCGACGGTGCCTTGAGCCACCGGCACCGGCTTCGACCAAGGCCGGAAATAAAGCAGTGCGCCGCCCCCAACCAACGCAGTTGCAGCAAGCGGCAGAAAAACACGGCGACTGAGCATCATCCCTCCGGCGAAAAGCCAATGCCCCGGATCGGGGCCTCTGTCAGCGCCGAAAATAGTCGGGCAAGTGTGGCGGAACAAGGGCAAGCCACGCCCTACCCCACCGCGCCGATCTGATAGGTGATCGCCGTGCCGATGCGCCGGGTTAGTTCAAAATAGCCGCGCATCGGGCGGAACAGGCGCTCGTGTTCTGCCTCATAGGTCTGGCCGCCGCCGCCGCGATAGGTGGCGGGTTCGCCGAAATCGAGCGCGGTCGGCGCATCGGCATCGGGTCGCGCCGGGAAAACATCGGCCAGGAAATCCAGCACCGGTTCCAGATCAAGGTGCAGGACGCGCGCGAACATTTCCTCAAACGTCGTACCGTGCTGCGGGCTGAAATCGGGAATATGGGTCGCCAGCAGGAAAATACGGTGGATGAGGGCAACGCGGATAGCGTGCAATAGCACGAGATCGTTGCGCTCCGTCTCGCCCAGCCCCACCGGCGGCACGTCCAGCCCCTGGGCACGGCAATAGGCCAGCGTATCGCGCAGGGCGAGGAAATCGGCCTGAAGCTTGCGGAAGACCTTCGCCAGCCGGTGATGGGAATCGAGCCGCTCCAGATGCCGGGCGAGGACGCGCAATTCCTCCCGCCGGGTCGGCAGCTTGGTCCGCCCAGAACGGTGCAGCCACATGCCGGGGTCGAGCGTATCAAGATAGGCGCGCATGACATCGAGATCGCTGACCGACATGCCATGTTCGACCAGCGCCATCGCCCGGCGGAAGCGCGGGGAGGATTTGAGCAGCGCCGCCGCGAGATCGGGGTCTTTGCTCATCGCGCGCCCAAGGCCGCCGATGGTATTGGCGAGCAGGCCCAACTGCTGCAACACGCCATTATTGGGAATGGCGCGAAGCTGCGACGGATGCGACAGATCGGGCACGCGGCCCCAGGCTTCCGACTGGCGCTTTACTGGGCGGGAGCCGGTACGGTAGAGCATGGCGGTTCCATACACACCAAGCAGCGCCGCATAATTAGGATCGTCCACCAACTCCCCGAAGAATTGCTTCACCGCCGCAAAAAACTCGGTGGAGAAATCGCCCTGGCCGTAGATCGGATCATTTTCTGCCTCTGGGCTGGGCACCAGGGTTGCTTCGACGATCCGCGCCACTGCTGCATAGGCAAGATCGGGCGATTGGAAGATCAGATAGCCGTCGCCGCCCTGGAAGCTGCTTTCTTCTTTGACCGCGATACCATTGTTGGTGAACTCGCTGCGGCTAAACGGCGGGGCGAGGTAATGCAGCCGGTCGGTCAAGCTGACCGGATGGCCGCCGCGGCCGATGGATTCGCCGTGGGTATTGAACAGCACCACCTGCACGCCCGACAGGCCCGCGCGCTGCAACACAGCGGCCAAACGTAAGCGCAGCCGTTCGATATGGAAGGTCGCCGCCAACTGCCCGATATAGCGCCCGGAGTCGGAATAGCCGAACTGGATGCACAGCTTGCCGGATTTTTGCACATAGGCGCGATAATGGGGGGAGCGCAGCGCGTCTTCGATGATCTGGTCGCCGTGTTCCAGCGCATAGACCGTCTCGAACAGCGGCGAGATTTCGATCTGGTCCTCAAGCCCAAACAGCTTGGCGTAATAGAGCGCGGTCAGCAGCGTGAAGGCGCTTTCCGTTTCGGCAATCAGGAAGCGGATCGGCGTTTCGCGGTCGATGGCTTTGGCGAGTTCGGCGATCATCATGAACATGCGCTTCGCCGACGCCTGCTCGGCCAACAGCGAGCCGATATTGATGCTGACCGGCTGCGCCCGCTCCATCAAATCATTGATGGCATTGTAGTAGCTGCGGCGGTGCGCCGGGTCTTCCGGCCCGGTTTCCAGCCCCACTTGGCGGCGGATGGCATTGTGCAACTGGGTGGAATTGAGGCGGAAGTGGCTATGCCCGGCCCCCAGCCCATGCAGGGCGAGGGAGGCTTTCAGCACCGAAAGGCGTTCGGCCAGTGCCCCGCCTTCGCCAAGATTTTGCTCCAGCGCCCGGCCCGCCAGCGCCACCAGCCGGGTGGCATCGACCAGCGCGGTTTCCGTGCCCTGCACCAAGGTAAAGGCGAAGCGCTGGGCGTCTTCGAGGCTCTGATTGGCTAGCAGCGCGGCGGCGATCTGGTCCGTGACTTGTTTTTCAGCGAGCGCCAGCAGCGATTCGAGCAGTTCGAGTACCGTTGCCGTCGCGCCATTGCCTGCCTCGGCAATCAACCCGGCCAGGGTGCGACGATGGCGCTGCACTTGCGCCTGCTTCACGATCAGCCGCAGGCGCAGCGTATCGGCCCAGGTAATATCGGCCCGCCCATCGTGATCATAGCCAACCCAGGTGGCGAGCGAGACGAGACCCGGCGATAGTTCCGTCCAACGGTCGGGATAGAGTTCTTTGGTCAGGCGCAGCACCAGGGCGTGCAGCCGCTCCAGCGCGCTTTGGGCATTCTCCAGCGCCTCCAGGCACCAGCGATGTTCGACACTCAGGGTCAGGCTGCGCGGCGGGCGATGATCGGCGCGGGTGATCGCCTCCAGCAGCGCCTGTTTGCCCGCCTCGGTCAGCGGCACACCGTCGGCACCCTGGCCGGTCGCCAGCGCTGCCATCGCGCGCGAGAGTTCAAGCGATGTGGAGAAAGTGGGGTGCGCGGTAAAGACGATGCCATAGTGCAGCGCCTGCACTTTATCGGCAAAGGCTTCAAAGCTCTGGCCCTCGGCGACGCCGCGCAGCAGGGCTTCCAGCTTGGCATCATTGGCCGCCGGGTCGATCTCGCCAACATAGGCCGCAAGCCGCGCCGACCGGGCCTGAAAGCTGCGCGCGGTAAGATGCTGCACCAAATGTTCGACCGCACTCGGCGAGACGTCGCCCTTATCCATCATCCGCGTCAGGTCGAGCGCCAGCATCAGGATGGGATCGCCGAAGGGATCGACCTCCGCCCGCTCGCGCAGGCCAGTCAGCCGCTCGGTCAGGGTTTTATGCAGCGCCGCCGCGTCGGTGGTTTCATCGGCGGGAAACCAGATTTCCCCAACGGAAACGCCTGGAACGGGCGCAACAGGTGGCACGGAACGAAGCTTGGCGGCGGCGCGGGCCATCGGAATAGTCCTGAAGTGAGACGAATATTCCGGCATCCTGCGGCAAGCCGCCGCGCAGTTCAATGTAATTTCACTACAATTGGCAGCGATACTTACCCATTGCGCAGGATACGGCCTAATGCCAGCAGTGCTTGGCGTAATGCCTCGGTTTCGATTTCAACCACTTGCGCTTGAAGGCTCGCCTCCTCGGCGGGCGACAGCGGCCTCGGTGCTTTCGGCGGCGCGGGCGGTGGCGGCAGGGGCCCTTGTTTGACCTGAAGGTGCGTGACGGCCAAAAACCCGTAGTGGGTATTCACCCGCTCCAGAATCTGCTGGGTGTAATGTTGAACCAGCGGGGCGGCGGCGGCCGAGCATTTTAGCACCAGCGTGCGCCGGGTGCCGGTTTTATCGCGCTTCACGGCGAGCGGCAGGGTCATGCGCGCCAGCGCCTCCCCCATAATCACCGGCCAATCGGTGAGCAGTCGGGCATCGGCAAAGCCGAATTTCCGTGCCGCTGGGCGGGCGATTTTGGCAAGCTCGGCGGAAAGCGCGCGCGGCCCCGGTCGCCAGGCGCGGGTTTCCATCGCTCCCCCCTCGACCGCAGGCGGGGAGGGCGCTATCTGTTGCGGAGCAGGTTGCGCACGACGGGCCATCCCGTCTGCTTATCACGGTTTGGCGGCATGACCCACCCCGCGCACGCGGATTTGATCCTCGATTGGTACGACCATAACCGCCGCCGCTTGCCCTGGCGCGCCGAAGCGGGACAGGTGGCCGACCCGTATCACGTCTGGCTATCGGAAGTGATGCTGCAACAGACCACCGTGCAGACGGTGGCCGACTATTACCGCCGCTTCCTGCATCGCTGGCCGCGCGTGCAGGATTTGGCGCAAGCGCCGCTCGATGACGTGCTAACCGAATGGGCGGGCCTTGGCTATTACGCCCGCGCCCGCAATCTGCACAAATGCGCGGCGATGGTGGTGGCGCGGCACCGGGGCAGTTTCCCGGCAGATGAAGCGGCCCTGCGCCTGCTGCCCGGCATCGGCGATTACACCGCCGCAGCCATCAGTGCGATTGCCTTCGATATTCCGGCGGCAGTGATGGACGGCAATATCGAGCGCGTCGTCTCCCGCCTATTCGCGGTGGCAGAACCGTTACCCGCCGCGAAACCGCGCCTAAAGGCGCTGGTCGCCGACCTTACCCCGCACCAGCGTCCCGGCGATTATGCGCAGGCGATGATGGACCTGGGGGCGATGGTTTGCACCCCGCGCCGCCCGGCCTGCGGCCTCTGCCCGGTTTCCGCCCGCTGCGTCGCGCGGATTTCCGACGATCCCGAACGGTTTCCGCTGAAATCCCCCAAGCCCGATAAGCCGACGCGCTATGGCGCCGTCTTCTGGCTAACGCGCAAAGACGGCGCCGTGCTGCTGCGACGGCGGGCGGAAAAAGGTCTGCTCGGCGGTATGATGGAGGTGCCGGGCACCGAGTGGCTCGACCAGCGCCCGCCCGCCCCGCTCGGCGACGCACCGGTAAAGGCGGAGTGGCAGAGGCTGGAGGGGGGCGTGCGGCACACTTTCACGCACTTCCATCTCGACCTTAGCATCTATCGCGCCGCCGTTGGTCTGGGCGATCCCAAGCTCGGCACGTGGGTCACGCCGGACCGCTTTGGGGAGGTAGCCTTGCCGACCCTCTACCGCAAAGTGGCGAAAGCCGTGCTGGGGCGCTGACATGCCGTCGATCCAGAAGCCCTTGACCAAACGCGCCTGGGTACGGCTGCCGTCCGGGCGGCGGCTTAATCTTCTCGATCCGACGCCCTTTGATTTCGAGGCCGACGATTTGGCCCTCGGTGCCGCGCGCACGGTGCGCTGGGGCGGTCATTCGGTGTGGGAGTGGCCGCTATCGGTCGCCCAACACTCGCTGACCGTGCTGGCGATTGGCGAGGCCGACGCCCCGCGCCCGCTGACCGCCGTGCAAAAGCTCGCCTTCCTGCTGCATGACGCCTCGGAATGTCTGGGCGTCTGCTTCGACCCGATCTCGCCGCTCAAACCCTTCTTGGGGGAGGGCTATCGGCAGCTCGACCAAGCGCTGCAAACCGCCGTGCATCGCCGCTTCGGGCTGCCCGCCGACCTGCCGCCCGCCTGGAAAAAGTCGATCAAAACCGCCGACAAGCGCGCCGCCGCCGCCGAGGCCATCTTCGTTGCGGGCTGGAGCCTCGCGGAATGCCGGGAGGCGCTGGGCATCCGCGCCGCCCCGCTCTCCGCCGATCCGCTGACGCCGATCTATGGCGGTCTGCCCTGGGAACCCTGGCCCGCCCGGATCGCTGCCGAACGGTTTGGGGCCGCGCTGGCGGGGTTGGCCGGGTCGATGCCCTAAGCGGGTTTCTGCTCCCGCCGTGCCCGCTGACCGCCGTCTAATGATCGGTCAGCAAACAGTCGAACGCGGCGGTGGAGCGCTGGATGCGCGCTAAAATCCACGCCCCTTCCAGGGCGGCGAAATACCGCAAGACCTCTGCCCGCGTCACTGGGTGTCCCCCCAACCGCCGCGCCTGGGCGGTAATGTGATCGAGCAAGCTTTCCAGCGCTGCCTGCACTGCCCCCTGCAACCGCGGCGATTCCGGAACGGCGGTTAGGGCAATCGCGGTGATCGGACAGCCCGCCTGCCAGTCCGAGGCAACCAGAATCTCGGCCACCGCCCGCGTCAAACGCCGCAGCCCGTCGGCATAATCCGCCGCATCGGCAAAGGCCCGGTCGATCAGCCGCGTCAACCCGGCCACCGCCAGACCAATCGCTGCCGCCGCCAACTCCTCCTTCCCACCTGGGAAATGGTGATAGAAGGACCCTTTCGGCGCGCCGCTAATCTCGATCACCTCCGACAGGCCAACACCATGATAGCCGCGCCGCCGAAACAGATCGGCAGCGGTGGCAATAAAGCGGGATTTCGCATCAGACGGTCGGGCCATAGGGGGGTGAAATGCCAGTTGTATGGCAATCGGTCTAGTGCTAATTATTCTATGGCAATCACCATAGAACGGGTCCCGCCATGCCGAAAACCCATTCCGTCCAGTTCCATAGCGCCCCTGGGGCGGTGTTGAACGGTACGCTGTTCTTGCCCGATGGTCCGCCGGGGCGGGCAATTCTGCTGAATGGCGCAACCGGCGTGCCGCACGGTTATTATGCCCGCTTCGCCGCCTGGTTGGCGGCGCGGGACCAAGCGGTCGTGCTGACCTATGACTACCGCGACTTCGGGGCCTCGTCAGGCGGCTCGCTACGGGTCTCGCGCGCGACCATGGCCGATTGGGGGGCGGGGGATCAGTCCGCGGCCGCTGATTTTCTGCTAGAAACTTACCCAGATCTGCCCCTCTGGGTGATCGGCCATTCCTTGGGTGGGCTATTCGTGCCCTTCTACGCCCAGGCGGAAAAAGTAGCGCGGGTGATCGCCGTTGCCTCCGGCCCCGCCCATTGGACCATGCACCCGCTGTCCTTTTTGCCGACGGTGCTGTTCTTCTGGTGGCTCGCCGGACCGATCAGCACGGCGCTGCTGGGCTATACACCCGGACGGCTGCTGGGCTTGGGCGAGAATTTGCCGGCCGGGGTTTTCTGGCAATGGCGGCGCTGGTGCCTATCCCGACGCTTTTATCGGCCCGATTGGGGAACCGCCCTGCCGCAGCCGCGCTTCGAGGCGGTTCGCTGTCCCGTGACGCTGGTCAGTATCGCCGACGACGCGATGCTACCGCCCAAAACCGTAGCCCGGCTCAAGCATTTTTACCCGGATGCCCAGGTGGAGCATCGGACCATCACCCCCGCGAGTATCGGCGCGCGCAATATAGGTCATATTCGGGTTTTTGCCGACCGACACGCTGCCGCCTGGCCCGCGCTGCTGGCTTAAGGCCACCCGCCGTCCATCCCCCCGGTGCCGCCCTAGGCCGACAGGGCGGCAACTCCTGGCAGCGTCTTGCCTTCCAGCCATTCCAGGAAAGCCCCCCCGGCGGTGGAAATATACGTGAATTTCTCCACTACCCCGGCGTGCGCCAGCGCCGCCACCGTATCGCCGCCCCCAGCAACGGAAATCAGCTGCCCCGCCTGGGTTAGGCCCGCCGCCGCCTGGGCCAGGGCAACCGTGCCGCCGTCAAAGGGAGCGATTTCAAACGCCCCGGCGGGACCGTTCCACACAAGGGTAGAGGCCGCTGCGAATGCTTTCCGGGCCTCATCCACGCTGGCGGGGCCAATGTCGAGCGCCATTTGCCCGTCCGGCACGGCGGTTGCCGGCACGATGCGATGCGCCGCACCGGCTTTGAATTCCCCGGCGACTACCAGATCGACCGGCAGCACGATCTGACACCCAACGCTGGCGGCCTTCGCCAAAATCGCCTGCGCCGTCTCGGCCATATCCTTCTCGCACAGCGACGCGCCGACCGAATGCCCCTGGGCATACAGGAAGGTATTCGCCATTGCCCCACCGATGACCAGCGCGCCAACGCGGGTAACCAAATTGGTCAGAATATCCAGCTTGGTCGAAACCTTGGCCCCGCCGACCATCGCCACGGTTTTTGCCCGGTCGCCACCGCCCAAAGCGCGGGTCAAGGCCTCCAGCTCGGCTTGCATCAACCGGCCCGCCACCGCCGGAAGCGTCCCCGCCAACCCCGCCGTCGAGGCATGAGCGCGATGCGCCGCCGAAAAAGCATCATTCACCCAAAGATCGCCATTGCGGGCCAAGGCGGCGATGAAGACCGGGTCATTCGCCTCCTCCCCCGCAT
>CAZNVY010000005.1:12926-66472 GCA_964576605.1 uncultured Elstera sp.
AGATTTTCCAGCAGCAGCACCCCACCGGGGGCCAGCGCCGCAACCGCCGCATCGGCGTGCGGGCCGATGCAATCCTGGGCAAATGCCACCGGGCGCCCGCCCAAGGCTTGGGACAGCGGCGCAACCAAGCGGGATAGGCTATTGTCGACATCTGGCCCATTCTTCGGACGCCCGAAGTGCGACAGGATGATGACCTTCGCCCCCTTATCGGCCAATTCGGCCAGGGTTAGCGCCGCCCGGTCGATCCGAGTGCTATCGGTGACCGTCCCATCCTTCATCGGCACGTTCAGATCGACGCGCACCAGGACACGCCGACCCGCTACATCCACCTGATCGAGCGTCCGAAATCCGGTCATGCTGTTTCCCCTCGTCTTTCTTAATAAATGCGCAAGGCCAGACGATTGGCCTGCGTGATCGCATTTAGTGTGATCTGATTGGCTTTTGCCGCCGCATGGGCGCGGCGGACGATGACGATAAAATCCTCAAGCCGCGAGTCGAAGGTGATCGTGCGGGTGCCGGATTTGATCGTTAACTCCATCCAACCGTTCATCCGATCCCGGCGCAGCGAATAATAGTTCAGGTTAAACCGCGACAATTCCGTCCAGCGGAATGAGACGGTATTGATCCCGCGCATGAATATCCCTTCGTCGTCAATCCCAACGACGGTGCGGTGCCGAATATAGGTTTGGGCAACAAAGTAAAAACACAGCAGCGCGATCGAACCGAGCATAAAGGCAATCGGCCAGTCGGGGCGCATGAAGGCTATCGGGGCAATCGTCGCGATCATGCCCAGCCCGGCACGGATATAATCGCCGTACAGCTGGCGAATGTCGTAGCGATGGAGACTCACGCGGGCACCGTCAAACGCACGAGAACGGGAACATGATCGGATGCTTTCTCAACCCCACGCCAGGGGCGCTGAATTTCCGCCGACGCCAACCCCGGTTTTAACGGTGGCGTGACCCAGATATGATCGAGACGGCGGCCCTTATCAGCCAAATCCCAATCCCTTGCCCGATACGACCACCAGGAATAGAGTTTTTGATCGGCGGGCACGAAATGCCGCACGGCATCCACCCAGTCAAGCCCCCGCTGCCATCCGCCCAGCCGCTCAACCTCGATGGGCGTATGGCTCACCACATCCAGCAGTTTTTTGTGCGACCAGACGTCGTGTTCCAGCGGCGCGATATTCAGATCGCCGACCAGCACCATCGGGGTTTCCGGGGTCCGGTGGGTGCCGAACCAAGCCGTCACTTCGTCGAGAAACTGAAGCTTATGGGCGAATTTCTCGTTCTGCGCCGGATCGGGGATATCGCCGCCCGCCGGAACATAGAAATTATGCACCTCTACCCCTGCCACCTCGGCGGCGATATGGCGGCTATCCTGCCGCCCGCACCAGTCTAGCCCCTGGGGCCGGGTCAGCGGCAGTCGCGACAGAATAGCAACCCCATTATAGGCTTTCATCCCACGTATGGCTTGGTAGGGATAGCCCGCCTGGGTAAAGGCCGCACCGGGGAAATGTGCGTCTTCGGTCTTTATCTCCTGCAAACACAAAACATCCGGGGCCGCATCGCGCAGGAACTGCAGCACGGTTTCCAGGCGCAAACGGACGGAATTAATGTTCCAGGTCGCAATCGTGATCGACGGCATTGTAAAATCCGGGGGGCGGGAGGGGTCAGCGCGCGCTAGCGACCGAAACGGCGACAGCAACCCCAAAATTGGCGGCGAAAACCGTGTTCGTCCAGGAACCCATGCCCAACATTCGGCTGCCCCCACGTGCGGGATTATCGAGACGCTAAAAACGTTTCTTTATGGCGTGTTGCACCGCATCCGTCCAGAGCCGAGCGGCACGACCAGTAAGAGATCACAGGACCGTTGCGCCGAAAGCCTGCCCCAGGTTCCAAAGGAGGGTGCTATAATCTCGATGCGCGGTAGACTGCAATCTTGCTGACCCCTCCCCTCAACCCGATATAAACTGTCTGAAATAAACCTATCGTGACCGAGAGGCCGGCCCCTCTGCCCGTTTCGCCCGATGAAAGGAAGCCGATAATGTCGCAGCGTCCCGTTGTTCTTTGCATTCTCGACGGCTGGGGCCTGCGGGCGGAGACGGAGAATAACGCCATCGCCCAAGCCAGAACCCCTACCTTCGACCGGCTGATGCGTCAGTGCCCGACCGGGCGACTGAATGCCTCCGAAGGGTTTGTCGGGTTGCCCGACGGTCAGATGGGCAATTCGGAAGTGGGCCATATGAACCTAGGGGCGGGGCGCATTGTCGTTCCCGACCTGCCGCGCATCGATAAAGCGCTCTTGGATGGATCGCTGGCCACCCACGCGGGCTTGACCGGCTTTGCCACGGCAATCAAGGCCAAAGGCGGAACAGCGCATCTGCTGGGGCTGCTGTCGGACGGCGGCGTGCATAGCCATCAGGACCATATCTGCGGGGTCGCAAAGATTTTAGCGGCGCAGGGTGTGCCGGTGGTAATCCATGCCTTCACCGACGGGCGCGATACCCCGCCGCAAAGCGCTTTGACCTATCTCGCCCAGTGCGAGGCCGCCCTGGCAGGGGTCTCTGGGGTTCGCATTGGCACTCTTTCGGGCCGGTTCTTTGCCATGGACCGCGATAAGCGTTGGGACCGGGTGGAAGCGGCCTATGCGGCCCTGGTGGCCGCCCAGGGTAAAGCCGCGGTCAGCGCCAAGGCCGCCATCGATGCCTCTTATGCGGCGGGCGAGTTTGATGAGTTCATCCAGCCGACTGTAATCGGCGATTACGCCGGAATGCGCGACGGCGACGGGCTGATGATGGTCAACTTCCGCGCCGACCGCGCACGGGAAATTCTAACCGCCCTGGCCGACCCGGCCTTCGAGGGGTTCGCGCGGACCAAAACGGTAGATTTTTCAGCAAAACTCGGTATGGTCGAATATTCAAGTGCACTAAATCCCCTGTTCCCCGCCCTTTTTCCGCCCGAAGATATTCCTGATACTTTCGGTGAAATGCTCTCAAAGGCGGGTAAGACCCAGTTGCGCATCGCAGAAACTGAAAAATACGCGCATGTTACTTTCTTTTTCAACGGCGGAGTCGAAACCGTATTTCCAGGGGAAGAGCGTATTCTAGTTCCCAGCCCGAAAGTAAAGACCTACGATCTGCAACCCGCTATGTCGGCCGTGGAGGTGACGGATAAGCTGGTGGCTGCCCTCGAAGGTGGCAACTTCGATGCGGTGGTCGTCAATTATGCCAATACTGACATGGTCGGCCATTCGGGTATTCTAAGCGCGGCGATTGAGGCCGTGGAAACGGTCGATGCCTGCCTGGCACGGCTAGAAGCCGCCGTTGTCGCGGCCGGCGGGGCGATGCTGATTACCGCCGACCACGGCAATGCCGAACAGATGCTCGATCCCGATACCCGTGAGCCACATACCGCCCATACCCTCAACCCAGTTCCGACTATTTTGGTCAACGGCCCGGCATCGGTGAAAGCTCTGCGCGATGGGGCGCTGGCCGATGTTGCACCGACGCTACTTGCCCTTCTGGGCCTGCCGCAGCCCGCGGTGATGACGGGCCGCAGCCTTTTGTCGGCCAACGCTCGGCCGGCCGCGGCGGAATAGATGGGTCGGCGGCGCGCAGCTTTTCTGGGGCGCGGCGGGCTTGTGCTCGCCCTGGCGTTATCTGCGCCGGTCGCCGCCCAGCGTAGCCCAGAGGAGCAAAAGGCGTTGGAGTTAAAACGCCTCGAAGCCGATCTGGCGGCCACCCGCGCCCAGCAGCAGAAACTGCAACAGCAGCGCAAGGCGGCGCAGGAGGAAGTGGAGGCACTGCGCGCGCAGCTCACCGTCGCGGGACGATCAGCCAGCGAGAACGAAAAAGCCTTATCCGACCTCGAAAGCGCTCTGCGCGACCTTGAAACCGACGCCGAGGATAAGCGCGTCACGATCGCCCTACGCCGGGCGGAACTGGTCGAACTGCTCGCGACCGGCCAGCGCCTGGCGCAATTTCCCCCAGTAGCCCTGCTGATGCAGCCCGGCGACCCGCAGGATGCCATCCGCGCCGGGTTGATCGTCGGCGGAACCGTACCGACGGTGCAGGAACGGCTCCAGGTCTTGCGCGGCGAGTTGGAAGAATTAACCAAGGTCGATGACACTATTCGCCGCCAGCGCGACCGAGTTTCAGCGCAGGTGCGGGGCCTCGCGCAAGAACGCACGCAGATCGCCGCCCTGCTAAAGCGCAAAGAAGCGCTGGAAGAACAGTTGGAGGCCGAGGCGGATAAATCTGGGGCCAGACTAAAGCAATTATCCGCCGGGGCCAGGGATCTTCGCGACCTTCTCGATAAATTGATCGCCGAACGCCAGGCGGACGAACGCCGCCGCGCCGAAGAAGCCGGGCGTGCCGCCGTGCGCCGCGAACAGGCCGCGGGGCATGTCACCCTCGGTGATGCCGAAATCACGCCAAAATCCGGGCGTACCCTGCCGGTCGCCGGTAAGATCACTGGGGGCTATGGGCAGACGACCGATGTCGGCGCAACGGCGCGCGGCATGTCGATTGAAACCCGTACAGGGGCGCTGGTCTTGGCCCCCGCCGCCGGACGGGTAATCTTTTCCGGACCGTTTCGGGGTTATGGGCTTATCTTGATTGTGGAACATCGGGACGGGTATCATAGTTTGCTTGCTGGATTGGGGCGGCTCGACGCAACCGTTGGGCGGCAGGTCAGTCCCGGTGAGCCGGTGGGGGCGATGGCAGAGGGTGGCGATCATGCGCCAGTGCTCTACTTTGAACTGCGCCGTCAGGGGCAAACCTTGAACCCGCAAACTTGGGTTTCGGCGCAACGTGCCAATTAGGAGTGGTAATGCAACAGCCTCCCCTTTCGCCTGACACTCGGCTCCCCGAAGCTGCGGCCCGGCCGTCCCGCCTCGGCTATCTAGCGCGCGGAACCTTTTTGGGCCTGCTGCTGGGTGCGGGCATCGTCATCGGGCAGGCGATCAGCATTCCCGAAACGCTGGCGCAGACCAAAACCTCCGACACGTACCGCCAGCTTGATCTGTTCAGCCAGGTCTTCGAGCGGGTCCGGTCAGACTATGTGGAAAAGGTAACGGATCAGCAGCTGATCGAAGCGGCGATCAATGGGATGCTGACCTCGCTGGATCCGCATTCCTCCTACCTCAATCCCAAGAGTTTCCAGGAAATGCAGGTCCAAACCTCCGGCGAGTTCGGCGGGTTGGGGCTTGAGGTTAGCCAGGAACAGGGGGTCATCAAGGTCGTCTCCCCCATCGATGATACACCCGCCAGCAAGGCCGGGTTAAAGCCGAACGATCTGATTACCCATATTAACGGCGAAGCCGTGCTAGGCCTGACCCTGCAAGAATCGGTCGAGAAAATGCGCGGGCCGGTGAATAGCGAGGTGCGGCTGACCATCCGCCGCGAGGGTCGCGACGCTTTCGACGTGACCCTGACCCGCGCGATCATCAAAGTCGAAAGCGTGCGCTCGCGCCTAGAGGGCGAGGATATCGGCTATATCCGCATCACCAGCTTCACCCAGCAAACGGATAGCGGTGTGCAAAACGCTATGAAGAAGCTGAAGGAGCAATCGGGCAACAAGCTAAAAGGGCTGGTGCTTGACCTACGGCGTAATCCCGGCGGGTTGCTGGATCAGGCCGTCGCCGTGTCCGATGATTTCTTGGAGCAGGGGGAAATTACCTCCACCTCCAGCCCGCGCCGTCCGGAAGGGGCCACGCGCTTCAATGCCAAGCCGGGCGATATTTCGGGTGGTCTGCCGATTGTCGTGCTGATCGACGATGGCTCGGCCTCGGCGTCGGAAATCGTGGCCGGGGCCTTACAAGACCATAAGCGCGCGGTGATCATGGGACAAAAATCCTTTGGCAAAGGCTCGGTTCAAACCGTGATGCCGCTGGGGCCGGGCAATGCGGCGATGCGCCTGACCACGGCGCTTTACTACACCCCATCGGGCCGATCGATCCAACAGAAGGGGATAGAGCCGGATATTGCTGTGCCGCTGGCGCGGGTGGAAACCCTGGCGACCGGCGAACGGCGCAGCGAAGCGTCGTTGCGCGGCTCCATCCGCAATCCCAACGAGCGCGGCACCGCCCCGGCTCCGGCAAACCCGGCGGCCCCGGCTCCGGGGGCTGTGGGCGAACCGGCCCCGCTGGTGCTGGGATCGTCCGACGATTATCAACTCGCGCGCGCCGTCGATTTGCTGCGCGGGATTTCGATTTACGTGAACCGCGCTCCGAACTGAGCCGGGTGCAACAGCAGAAGGCCGTTGACCGCCATGTCTAGTATGACCTCCTCTCGCGGCGCGATGCCGCCTAACCGGGGCGGCGGTATTCTCGCCGCCGCCTGGCTGCTGCTGATTGCGCTCTTCGCGGGGGTGGGGGCTTGGGTTTTCGCCGTGACGCGCGGGGTAGACGCGCCGGTCGCGCCAAAACCCCTGCCCATGGCAACCCTCAGCCTGCCGCCCGCGAAACCCGCGGCCCCGCCGTCGATTGCCGATACGATGGCGGCGATTACCGAAACCCCGAAAGCGGTGACGGCACCCAAGCCCGCCACGCCGGGTACCGGGACAGCCCCAGCCGCCCCGCCCTCAGCATCCCCGCCCCCAGCCGCCTCGACCATCGTCACGCCGCCCCCCGCTGTGGCTGCCGAAGCCGCACCCATTGCCTCGGCCCCCGCCTCGGCGCCCCCATTATTGCCCGGTCAGCCCCTGGCCCCGATCGAACCCGCCCTAACCCGTGATAGCCCTTATGGTCCCTTGCCCAGCCTATCGGCCGACCGGAAGCGGGCACCCTGGCAGGTCTATGCCGCCCCCTTCGATGCTCAAGATCCGCGCCCGCGCATCGCGGTCGTCGTCACCGGCCTGGGGCTGGCCAAAGACCTGACCGACCGAGCGATCAGCAACCTACCGCCGCAAGTCTCCCTCAGTTTCAGCCCCTATGCTGCCGAAACGCCGACAGCGGTCGCCAGGGCGCGGCAGCGTGGGCACGAAGTACTGCTCGATCTTGCGCTGGAGCCGGTCAATTACCCAACCGTCGATCCCGGCCCGGCAACCCTGATTGGGGCCTATTCACCCAGGGATAATGTCGCCCGGCTGGATTGGGTATTGGCGCGGGCACCGGGGGCGATTGGCGTGATCGCCCATTACGGCCCCTCGTTCGGGGCTAGCCCAATGGCGATGGCCCCCGTGGCGCAAACCCTGCGCGAACGCGGTTTGATGTATGTGGATAACCGCGCCAGCGACCTGCCGGCGATGATCCGCCTGTCGCGCGACTTCGCCCTGCCCTGGTCGTTTGCCGATGTGACAGTCGGCCCCGATGCCGCCAATCAGGCCGATGCCCTGATGCGCGCCCTACGCGGGCTGGAAAGCGCTTCGGCCACCAAACGCACCAGCGTTGTGCTGGTTCCGGCCAGCCCGGTCGCGCTGGTCACCCTGGCGACCTGGGCACCGACCCTGGAGCAGCGCGGCTTCGCCTTAGCCCCGGTTAGCGCCACCGCCAGCCGCCAGGACGAGCGCGACGCGGTGCGTCCATGACCGCAACCCGCGTGGTCAATGGTGCCCGCTACCGCCTAGGGGTGGGGTTGATGCTGGTGAATGCCGATGGGTTGATCTTCGTCGGCGAGCGCGAGGATACCCCCGGCGCCTGGCAAATGCCGCAAGGCGGGATCGACGAGGGGGAAGACCCCCGCACCGCCGCCCTGCGGGAATTGGCCGAAGAAATCGGCACCGATGCAGCCGATATTCTGGCCGAAACCGCCGATTGGCTGCGCTATGATTTTCCGGATTTTCTGGCCGGAAAAGCCTTCAAAGGCAAATATGCCGGGCAGATGCAAAAATGGTATCTGCTGGGCTTTAACGGGCAGGATTCCAATATCCGCCTTGATGCGCACGAGCGGGAGTTCAGCCGCTGGCGCTGGGCTACTGAGGCCGAGGTGCTCGATGCCATCGTTCCGTTCAAGCGCAACCTATATGCACAGGTCTTAGCCGAACTGGGACCGGCGATACCAAAGACACGTTAGCTTTGGCACCGCCGGGGCCAGCCGATAGGCCCTAGACGGCCCGGATACGGGCGATAAACCGATCAACTTCCTGCATCAGATGCGATGATTCGCGGGTCAGGCCTGAGGTGGCGGTCAGCACTTGCGCGGCGCTGGACCCAGCTTGCCCGGCGGCTTGCGAGACCCCGGCAATCGTGCGGCTCACATCTTCGGTGGAGCGGGCGGCTTCCTGAACATTGCGGGTAATCTCGCGCGTGGCCGCCGACTGCTGTTCGACGGCGGCGGCGATCCCGCTGGAAATATCATTGATCTTGAGAATAGTGGCGGTAATCCCCTGGATCGATTCGGCGGCCCCGCGCGTCGCAGTCTGGATCGCCTCCGCCTGTTCGGCAATATCCTCGGTCGCTTTTGAGGTTTGCGTCGCCAAGGATTTGATTTCCGACGCGACCACCGCAAAACCGCGCCCGGCTTCCCCCGCGCGGGCCGCTTCGATGGTGGCATTTAGGGCCAGAAGATTGGTCTGGGCCGCGATCTCGTTAATAAGGTGCACGACCTCGTTGATCTTCTGCGCGGCGGCCACCATCCCGGTTACCGACTGGGTCGTGCGCCGGGCGTCATTGGCCGCCGAATTAGCGATGGTCGCCGATTGCGTTACCTGCCGCCCGATTTCCCCAATCGACGCGGCCAGTTCTTCGGAGGCCGAGGCAACCGTCTGCACCGAGGACGCCGCCTGATCGGTCGCAGTACTGACCATTTGCGATTGGCGCGAGGTTTGTTCGGAAAGCGCCGCCATTTCCCGCGCGGTGCCATTCAGCCCATCCGCCGCTTGCCCGACCGACCGGCAGACGGAGCGGACCGATTGCTCGAAACTATCGGCAAGCTCGCCCAGCAACTGGCGCTTATCCGCCTCCGCCTTGGCTTCGGCCGTGCGTTTTTCTGCATCAAGCTGTTGGATCTGCACCAGATTGGCGCGGAAAATCTCGGCGGCGCGCAGCACATCGCCGATTTCGTCGCGGCGGCGCACCATCGGAATGGCCGTATTCACATCCCCAGCGGCCAGGCCGCGCAGCGCGGCAATCGCCGCCCGCAGCGGATTGCCAATACCAAAGCGCGCGATCACCAACCCTTGGAAACAGCCAAAGACGATACAGACGATGGTGATGAGCAGCAGCCTATCCGCCGCATCAGGCGAAGCCGCCGCCGATATTCCCACCAGCCCAACGATCAAGGTCAGCACCGCTTGCACGGCAATTAGGGTCGTCTGTTTCCAGAACAGACGGGTATCCGCCAAAACACTCATTGCTCCCTCCCCAGGGAATCCTAATTTTTAAGGATTTGTTAGCATGACTATCAATCAACTTTTACGGACTGTCAATAACGTCATTCAGTTTACGTGAAGGGAAGATTCAGTTCATCTAAATTCGGAACTTCTGTCACAGGCCAATCGGCGTAATACCAAGGATTTCAGGGGGCAATGCCGTTGCGGCGGGATCGGGGATGCGCCGCCCGATGCACCGCCAGCAATCGGGCGGCGTCTACTTCCGTATAGCGCTGGGTTGTCGACAGCGAAGCGTGCCCCAGCAGTTCCTGGATGGTGCGCAGGTCACCGCCGGAGGTCAGCAAATGGGTTGCGAAACTATGGCGCAGAGCGTGTGGGGTCGCCGTTTCTGGCAAGGCCAGCGCGGCGCGCAGCCGCCGTATCTGCCGCTGCACCACACCAGGATTTAGCGGCCCGCCGCGCGCGCCCACAAAAAGCGGCCCGTCGGGGGGCAGCGAGAAAGGGCAAGTGCCGAGATAAGCGCGCACCGCCTCGGCGACCACCGGCAAGACCGGAACGATCCGCTCCTTCCCCCCCTTGCCGCGCACGCGCAGACTCTCGCCCAGGGGGGCCTCGGCACGGGTCAGGCCCAGGGCCTCGCCCAAGCGTAAGCCACAGCCATAGAGCAGGGTGACCAGGGCCAGGTCGCGATCCCCAATCCAGGGTTGGCTAGCAATATCGGCGATATGGTCGAGACTATCGGCGGCTTCGGCTTCCGACAGGGCGCGCGGCGCAGCCTTGGGAAGGCGCGGGGTGCGAATGGCCGTCATTACCGGATTATGCAGGACCCCTTGCCGGTCGAGCCGGGTGAACAAACTGCGCAGCGCCGATAAGCCGCGCGCCAACGAGGCACGGGAAACCCCGGCCTCGGTTCGCTGGGCCAAAAAAGCCCTTATATCGGCGGCCCCAACCTCGGCTAGGGTCGACAGCCCCGGCAGACCACCACGATGCGCGGTTAGAAACACTAAAAACGCAGCCAAATCACGCCCATAACCATCAAGCGTATGCTTAGAGGCGCGCTTTTCTGCCCCCAGCCAGGTTAGCCACGCGGTCAGGGCCTGGGTTAGATCCGGGGCAGCGGAAAAGTGAAGCCCGGCGGGCAGCATCGGCTATTCGTCGAGATCCAGCCAGGCGCGGGTGGTAATCTCCACCGTTTCCGCCAGAAAGCTGATGAGTTCGGTGCCCTGCCCCGGATGAAAAATTCCCGGTCGCCGCGCCCCCAGCGCCAGCAGCGCCGGCGGGGCTTGGCTAGAGATATGCAGGCGGATCAGCGCATCCGACCGGGCGAGGCCCGCGAGTTCCTCGCCGTAAATCTCCGGCTCGCCGGAAATATCGGCGCGCAGCAAAATCGCTTCGCCCGCCAGCAGTTGATCGATCATCCCGGCGGGCAGAAGCCGAACATTGCTATTGGCAGCGACCGACCCATCGCCCGTTGCCTCCAGGCAGAACCCCACAGCATCCACATCCAGAAGACTGGCCAGCTCGTCGGTCAGAACCGTGATAAAATCCTCGAAGCTGCGCGCCCCGATCAGGGCGATGATCGCCGCGTGCACCCGCCCCTGGCTGACCAAATTATTGCGGCTGGTGGCAATCAATTTCCGCTGATTAAGCTTCAGGCGGCTAATGTCGGACCGCAGTTTCTGGACGATGAACTGCTGAAGATCGACCACCCCGTCGCCCATCGCGCGCACCGGCGGCAGCAGCACCCCGGCAATATCGGGGTGCCGCACCAGAAAATCGGGATTGCGGCGCAGATAGGTCAGCACGGCGGCATCGGTTAGGGCATCGGCCTTGCTTTTGCCGCCCCCGTCGCCACCCCGTCCCGCCTGTTCTGCGCTGCGCTCGTCCATCCCGATAGCTCCGCTCTGAAAGGCCCGAAGCCTAAAGGATCGATTGGCCGGTTCCGGCCCAATCTTTGATGAAGGTCTCAAGGCCCTTATCGGTCAGCGGGTGCTTATAGAGCATCCACAAGAGCGACGGCGGCAAAGTTGCGACATCGGCCCCCATTTTTGCTGCCTGGATAATATGCCCAGGATTGCGAACCGACGCGACCAGCACTTCTGTGGTGATCTGCGGATAGGCCGAATAGATTTCCATAATATCAGCGATCAGGCCCATGCCGTCATGGCCGATATCATCGAGCCGTCCAACAAAGGGGGAGATGAAGGTCGCACCCGCTTTTGCCGCCAGCAGCGCCTGCGCCGGGGAGAAGCAGAGGGTAACATTGGTGCGGATGCCTTTGTCGGTCAGCGCCTTGCAGGTCTTCAGCCCATCGACGGTCAGCGGCAGCTTCACGGTGACGTTGCTGGCGATGGCGGCCAGGTACAGCCCTTCCTTCAGCATCGTATCATAATCGGTCGCAGCGACTTCGGCGGAAACTGGGCCTTCGACGATTCCGCAGATTTCGGCAATAACTTCCGTGAACTTCCGGCCGGATTTCGCTACCAAAGACGGGTTGGTGGTCACCCCGTCCACCAGCCCGGTGGGGACCAAGGCTTTGATTTCCGCAACATCGGCCGTGTCGATAAAGAATTTCATCCTGATGACTCTTCCCTTAGCCTTGGTACCGGCGGGTTTCCCGCCTGCCGCTGCGCCGCCAGGCCGCGCCTGGGGCGTATCACAGCGCGACTTTAGCCGATGACCCGCCGTCCCGCTAGGGCCGAGGCGCGCGCCGAGACCGCATCGCTCCTAAGCGAGCCAGCGCGGGTTTCCGTCTTGCTGCCGCTGCCACTGGGCGAGCTTTACGATTATGCCGTACCCGATGGGATGGCACCGCCCGCACCCGGCAGCATTTGTTCGGTGCCCTTGGGGAACCGCTTTCTGCCCGGCGTGGTCTGGGACCGGCCCGACGGGGCGCCCGCGATCGCCGCGCACCGCCTGAAGCCGCTCGCCGCCCTCTATCCCATCCCGCCGATGGGGGCACCGCTGCGCAAGCTGATCGATTGGGTCGCCGCCTACACCCTTAGCCCGCCCGGCGCGGTCTTGCGCATGGGACTTTCCGTTCCCGATGCTTTAGAGGAACCGGCTCCGGTTTCCCGCGTTCGCCTCTCCCGCCTCGGCGGCGACGGCGCAATGACGCTGGCCCGTAAAAAAGTATTGGCGGTGCTGGAGGAGGAAGCGGACGCTATGGCACCCGCCGACCTCGCCCGTGCCGCCGGGGTTAGCCCCTCCGTGGTCGCCGGTCTCGTCAAAACTGGCTGGCTCGAACCGCTCACCCTCTCCGCCGATAGTGGGGACGCGCCCAACTATCGCTGGCAGCAAGCGGAGTTTTCGAGCGATCAACAGGCGGCGGCGGATCACCTCAGCGCGCAGGTGCGCCAGGGCGGTTTCGCCGTCACCCTGCTCGATGGGGTCACCGGATCGGGGAAGACGGAGGTTTATTTCGCCGCAATCGCCGCCGCCCTTGCGGCTGGCAAGCAAGCCCTGGTGCTGCTACCGGAGATCGCTCTCTCCACGCAATGGCTGTACCGATTCCGTCAGCGTTTCGGGGCCGATCCTTTAGTCTGGCATTCGCACCTCACCCCGGCAGCGCGGCGCAAATCCTGGCGGCAGGTGGCCCTGGGACAGGCCCCCGTGGTGGTCGGGGCGCGCTCTGCCCTTTTTTTGCCGCTACAAAACCTGGGCCTGATCGTGGTCGATGAAGAGCATGAAGCCAGCTTCAAGCAGGAAGACGGCGTGCTCTATAACGCCCGCGATATGGCCGTGGTGCGCGCCCGTCTGGAGCAGATCCCGATCGTGCTGGCCTCGGCTACCCCATCGCTGGAGACGGTCGCGAATGTCGCGGCGGGGCGCTTCCACTGCACCCGTCTGCCAATGCGCCATGGGGCCGCTGATCTGCCAGAGATTGTCACCATCGATCTGCGCCGCCACCCGCCGCCGCGCGGGGCCTTTCTATCCCCCCCTTTGCGCGACGCGCTGTCGGCAACTTTGGCGCGCGGCGAACAGGCGATGCTGTTTTTGAACCGTCGCGGCTATGCCCCGCTCACCCTGTGCCGGACCTGCGGGTTCCGCTTCGAGTGCCCCCATTGTTCGGCGTGGTTGGTCGAGCATCGCGGGCGCGGGCGGCTGCTGTGCCACCATTGCGGCCACCATCAGCCGGTGCCGCAGGTCTGCCCGTCGTGCGGCAGCGAAGACGCGCTGGTGCCCTGCGGGCCGGGGGTGGAGCGGGTGGCGGAAGAAGCCGTCGCCCTGTTCCCCGACGCGCGCTTGGCGATCATGGCGTCGGACCTCTTCGGCTCGGCGGAGGCGATGAAAGCGCTTATTACCGACGTGCAGGACCGGAAGATCGATCTTTTGGTCGGCACCCAGATGATGGCGAAGGGCCACCATTTCCCGCATCTGACCCTGGTTGGAATCGTGGATGCCGACCTTGGTCTGGTCGGCGGCGACCTGCGCGCTGGGGAGCGAACCTTCCAGGTCCTGCACCAGGTGGCGGGCCGGGCCGGGCGGGCCGACCGTCCAGGCCGCGTGCTGATGCAAACGCTTCAGCCAGAGCATCCCGTGATCGCCGCGCTGCTGGCCGGGGACCGCGAGCGCTTTCTCGCTGCCGAGATGGACGACCGCCGCGCGCACCAAATGCCCCCCTTCGGACGTTTGGCGGCGATCATCCTATCGGCCCCCAGTCCGGAACTGGCGGAACAAAGCGCCCGCCGCCTCGCCCGCCTGGCCCCGACCGACCCGGATGTGACCATCCTCGGCCCGGCCCCGGCCCCGCTATCGATGCTACGCGGGATGTACCGCTGGCGGTTCCTGGTCAAAACCCCGCGCGAAAGGCGACCGCAGCCGGTCCTGCGCGCCTGGCTGGCCCGGGCCGAATTCCCGAAAAGCGTGAAACTGGCCGTGGATATCGACCCCTATAGTTTTCTATGACGCTCGCTTTCACGGACAGCCGCGAGAACCGATTCTCCTTGCACTGCGGCACAATTTATTGCATTTTCCATCTGTGAAATGTCTTTTTAGGCGGTTGACCAGATGCTGTCGGGAAAAAGGCTGCTACTTGTCATCGGCGGGGGAATCGCCGCGTATAAAGTGCTGGAGCTGATCCGCCGTCTGCGTGATCGCGGCGTCGATGTGCGCTGCGTACTGACCAAGGCGGGGGCAGAGTTTGTGACGCCACTATCCGTGGCCGCCCTGTCAGAAAATAAGGTCTATCAAGACCTTTTCTCGCTAACCGATGAAAGCGAGATGGGCCACATCCGCCTGTCGCGGGAAGCCGATCTGGTGCTGGTGGCCCCCGCGACGGCCAATCTGATCGCCAAAATGGCGGCGGGGATCGCCGACGATCTCGCCACAACCGCGCTGTTGGCAACCGATAAGCCCGTCCTAATCGCGCCAGCGATGAACACCCATATGTGGCAGCACGCCGCGACCCAGGCGAACGTCGCAACGCTGATCGCGCGCGGCATCTCGGTCATCGGGCCGGCGGCGGGAGATTTGGCCTGCGGCGAGGTTGGCGCGGGCCGTCTTGTGGAAGTGCCGGGCCTGCTGGCCGCACTGGAGGCAGCGTTCCACCAGCACCAACCGCTGCCCGCACTGGTCGGTAAGCACGCCATCGTGACCTCGGGTCCGACGCATGAACCGATCGACCCGGTGCGCTACATCGCCAACCGCTCCTCTGGCAAACAGGGGCACGCCATCGCGGCGGCCCTGGCGGCAGCCGGAATGCGGGTGACGCTGGTTTCCGGCCCGACGCAGGAGCCGGTTCCAACCGGTGTGGACTTCAAGCCCATCGAGACCGCACAGCAGATGCTGGCCGCAGTGGACGCGGCCCTGCCCGCCGACCTCTTCGTTGGGGCCGCCGCCGTCGCCGATTGGCGCGTGGCCAGCGCTGCCGATCAGAAACTGAAAAAGGCCGGGGGCGGCACACCGACGTTGGTGCTGACCGAGAATCCCGACATTCTCCACACTGTTGCCCAACATCCGCAGCGCCCGGCGCTGGTCGTCGGCTTTGCCGCCGAGACGGAAAAGGTGCTGGACCATGCCGCCGCCAAGCGACTGCGTAAAGGGTGCGACTGGATTTTAGCGAATGACGTTAGCCCGGCAACCGGCACGTTCGGCGGCAGCCATTCCCGCCTGTTTCTTGTCACCGCCGCTGGGGTTGACGCTTGGCCGCATTCCGCCAAGACCGACGCCGCGCGCCGGTTGACCCAGGCCATCGCCGACCATTTTGCAACCCTGAGAGACCCCGCATGACCGCCGTTCCTCTGCCCGTCCGCCGCCTGCCCCACGGGGCCGATTTGCCCTTGCCCGCCTATGCGACGGATGGGGCCGCCGGTTTCGACCTGCTGGCCGCCGTCATCGACCCGCAGACGTTGGCCCCTGGCAAACGGGCCTTAATTCCGACCGGCCTCGCTATCGCAATTCCGGCGGGATACGAGGGGCAGGTTCGCCCCCGGTCGGGGTTGGCGGCAAAGCACGGGCTAACCGTGTTGAATGCCCCCGGCACGATTGATGCCGATTATCGGGGCGAGGTGCAGGTTATTCTTATCAACCACGGCGATCTACCCTTCACGGTAGAACGCGGAATGCGCATCGCGCAATTTCTACTGGCCCCGGTGACACGGGCAACTTTGACCTTGGTGGAGGATCTGGACGAGACTGCGCGCGGCGCGGGCGGCTTTGGCTCCACCGGCCTTGCTTCAGCTTAAGGAGGCTCCTGTGATGCTCGGCCTGCCGCGTAAAACCCTGCTTGCGATCGAAGCCGTTCTGGATATCGCCTATCACGCGGGCGGCACCACGGTGCAGTCGGGCGATATTACCACCCGCCAGGGCATCCCGCGCCGTTCGCTAGAGCCGATCTTGCAGCAATTAACCCGTGCCGGGATCCTCGCGGGGGTGCGCGGGCCGCGCGGGGGCTATCGATTAGCGCGGGAACGGCGGCGCATCACCTTGGGGGAAATCATCCGCCTCGTCACCGGCGAGGAGGAGAGCGAAACCCCGGATGCCAGCACCTCCGACCTTGGCACCAAGGTCGTCCAGCCGCTCTGGACCGAACTGACCGCCGAAGTCATGGCGCGGCTCGAATCGATCACCCTCGAAGACCTCTGCGACCGCGCCCGGAGCGCCGGAATCCTGGCCCATACCACCGCCGTTGTAGATTTCACCATTTAACATCCATCAAACGATGATATATAAAGAATCACAATTGTGATTTCGGTATTTCACCGAGGAGACTTGGAATGACCGCCGCCCCGTTCCGCAACCGCATTTACGACAGCATCATCGATACCATCGGGGCCACGCCCTTGGTGCGCGTCGCCAAATTGGCCGCCGACCGGCAGGTTTCGGCGGAGGTTTTGGCGAAGCTGGAGTTTTTCAACCCGCTGGCCTCGGTCAAGGACCGGATCGGTCTGGCGATGATCGAAGCTGCCGAGCGCGACGGGCGCCTGAAGCCAGGCGCAACGCTGGTGGAGCCGACATCGGGCAATACGGGCATCGCGCTGGCCTTTGTCGCGGCAGCCAAAGGCTATCGCCTGATCCTGACCATGCCGGAATCAATGTCGGTCGAGCGGCGCAAAATGCTGCGCCTACTGGGGGCAGAGCTGCGCCTAACCCCGGCGGCCCAAGGAATGAAGGGGGCAATCGCCCTGGCGAACGAGTTGGTGGCAAATGATCCGAACGCGATCATGCTACAACAGTTTGAAAACCCGGCCAATCCCGCCATTCACCGCGCGACCACGGCCGAAGAAATTCTCGCCGATACAGGCGGCACGCTCGATTTCATTGTCGGCGGAGTCGGCACCGGCGGCACCATCACTGGCGTTGGTCAGGTGCTGAAAGAAAAGTTGCCGGGCGTGAAAGTGGTGGCGGTGGAGCCTGAGGATAGCCCCGTGCTATCCGGCGGCCAGCCCGGCCCGCATAAGATTCAGGGGATCGGGGCCGGCTTCGTGCCGGGCATCCTTGATACCAAGGTGATCGATGAAATTATCCGGATCGGCAATGATACCGCCTTCCGCACCGCCCGCGATGTGGCGCGGCTGGAAGGTCTGCCGGTCGGCATTTCCTCTGGTGCGGCCCTGGCCGCCGCCTTGGAACTGGCGTCCCGCCCGGAAAATAAGGGCAAACGCATTGTGACGATCATCCCCTCCTTCGCGGAACGCTACCTCTCGACGGCGCTGTTCGACGGGTTGGACTAAACCGGGGATCGGGACAGGCGTATGGGCAGGGGGGATACCCCCCTTGCTTTTCCGCGGGAGCCGGACCAAATTGGTCCTATATCTGGTCGGATTGCCGACCGTTCTTGATGGGACCAGCCCAAGGAAACTGTCATGTTCATTCAGACCGAAGCCACGCCCAATCCCGCCACGTTGAAATTCCTGCCGGGCCGCCCGGTCTTGGGGCGCGGCAGCATTCACTATGCTTCGGCGGCAGAGGCGGTGTCCTCGCCCCTCGCGGAGCGGCTTTTTGCGGTTCCCGGCGTTGTCGGCGTTTTCCTGGGCGATGATTTCGTCACCGTCACCAAGGGCAGCGACGAGGAGTGGAGCATTCTGAAATCCATCGTCATGGCGGCGCTGATGGATCATTTCCTATCCGGCCTGCCGGTCCTGCACGATCTCGACACGGCCGAACAGGCGGAAGACGAGGATTTCGCCGAGGAAGATGCCGGCATCGTCCAGCAGATTAAGGAACTGCTAGACCTGCGGGTGCGCCCGGCGGTAGCGCAGGATGGCGGCGATATTGTCTTCCAGGGCTTCGATAAGGGGGTAGTCTATCTCAAGATGCGTGGCTCCTGCGCCGGCTGCCCCAGTTCCACCGCCACCCTGAAGATGGGCATCGAAAATATGCTCAAGCATTACGTTCCGGAAATCACGGAAGTGCGTGCTGTGGCGTAAAGAATCGGTTTTCAAGGAAAAGACCGCCGCCGGTAAGACAAAGTCTGACGCGCGGCGGCCAAGACTCCTGCCTAGTCACGCGCTACACTCTTGGGCGTGATGGTTGGCGCAGGTGAAACAACAACGGGTCTTTCGCCAGCGCAGCGGTTTTGGCGACCGCTGCTGGGGATTCTGGCGCTCGAATCGGCCCTGGCGACGGTGATTCTAATAGCGGGAAACCCGCCGAGCGGGCCGCGCGCCACGGTTATTCACCTGCCGCCCGCGCCCCTGGTGGCCAAGCGCGGCTTTGTGCCGCCGCCGTCGGAACCGGCGGCCCCGGCAACAAAATATCCCCCCCCTACTGCGCCAACCCCGCTTCAGGTTTTTGCCCGGCTGAAGCCCTTGGTCGAACCAGCGAACGCTTTGGTTTCGGTTGACCGGATTGGCCCAACCCCCTTGGCTCCCCGGCGCGATCCACTGCATCCACCCGCCCGGCTGCCGGATGTGCTACCCTTCGATCGACCCACCGCAGGCCCCCGCCCGCGCGAGACAGAGGCGGTTTGGCTGCTGGCCGCCCGCGACCAGCTAGACCCCGCGCCGCCCGCCCTCGGCCCAGCCCCGGAAACTGCGGTCAATCGCGGGGGATGGACCGACCCCGGCTTAACGGTTGGGCATGATGTGACCGAGACGCCGCCCCTGCTACTCGACCAGCGGGCCGATCCCCTGCCCAGCGTCGCAACGACGGCGCTGGATGATCTCCGGCCAGCCGCTGCGCCCTCCCCGTTCAGCGAAGCCTTGCAGCCCCTGACCGACTTGGTTGCCCTCCGCGACGATTTGCAGGGCGGCCCGCCGGGCGTTGATCCCCTTGGACGGGCGCAGGCCCTGCTGGCCGATACACTGCTGCCGGGGGGATATCACGACCATGATCTTAGCGGATTCCGGGGCGTCGCAATGTTCGATTACGCCACGCTGCACCTCCAGCGGCGCGCCGCCCTCCGCGATAAACCCGGCCCGCGCTTTGGCCTTACGCCCTATAGCGGCGCGTTCACGGTCAGCGCGGTATCGCCGCCCAAGCCAGAGCTTTTGACCCGCAATGCCGTTCCGTCGACCGAAAAGCTGCTCTCGCTTTTCGAGGCCCATGATTACGATACCGCCCAAGATGCCGAGGTGCCGGGCGTGTTTCTAGCCCGCCTGCCCCATGATCTGCCGCACGCAGTCGACTCCCAGGAACGCAAGGGGATTTTCGTTCGATCCGTCCTGCCGCATCTGCTGCATGTAAACGAGCATCTGCTGGAAACCCGACAGCGAATTTTACGCATTGCCGGGCGGGTGGAGGCCGGGGATCTGACCGAAGACGACCGCAATTTTGTTTCCGCCGTGCTCACCGAATTCCGACTGGAGCGCTGGTCGCTACCGGAGTTACTGAAGCGCGTCGATATTGTGCCCCCGTCTTTGGCCTTGGCCCAGGCGGCAGAAGAAAGCGGCTGGGGCACCTCGAACCTGGCACGCGACGGCAATGCCCTGTTCGGCATGGTGATGTGGGTGCGCGGTGCCGACGGGCGGCAGGTGCGCCGTCAACGCCCCTATGCCGATCTGGCCGAGGGGGTCGCCTCATACGTGCGTAATTTGAACACGCACTTCGCCTATGCCGGGTTCCGCGATCAGCGCGCCCGGCTGCGTTTAAGCGGGCGTCCTATCTCTGGCCCGGCCCTGATGGCGGCCCTCGGCCGTTATTCCGAGCGTGGGCAGGATTATGTGCGCTCGGTGCATAGTCTGCTGGCCTATAATAATCTCGACAAGCTGGATAGCGCGCGGCTACGCGGTCCAATCCCGGACCCGGCCCTCAGCCCATAAGGCAAGGGGGGGAGAGAGGATAAAGCGCCGCTAGGTTGCCAAGGCGATCTGCGCCACCGTGGCGCGGGCATCATCCAGCAAGGCCTGCGCCGCCGCCCGTGCCCCATCGGGATCATGGGCTAGAATATGGGCCAGCACCCGCCCATGGAACGGCAAGCCGCGCCGCGGCACGACCGCCCGCTTCGCCGTGAAATCGAAACTGGCGGAAAGGGCGAGATCGATCAACCCCCCCAAAGAGGCGATAAACTCATTCCCCGTCGCCGCCATCAGCGCTTGATGAAAGCGCACATCGGCGGCATTCCAGGCGTCAAGATCGGGGGCGGCAGCCATCGCGTCGAAGGCATCTTGCAAAGCTTTTGCCTGATCGGGCGTATGGTTGCGGGCGGCCAAGGCGGCTGCCCCCGGCTCCACCATCTCGCGCAGTTCAAGAAATTTGCCGACGAATTCCAGGACCGGGCGGGTGGCAAGCGACCAGGCCAGAATATCCGGATCCAACAGATTCCAAACCTGCGCCGGGCGCACACGGGTCCCGATTTTCGGGCGGCTTTCGATTAACCCCTTCGAGGCCAGCACCTTGATCGCCTCGCGCAGTGCCGTGCGGCTGACCCCCAACTCACCCGACAGGGTTTCCTCGTTCGGCAAAAGGGCACCGGGGGCATATTCCCCGCTCAAAATCCGTGTGCCCAGCATATGCGCGACCTTACCGTGTAAGCTGCGCCGCGAGTAGGTGCGTTTGCCCCGTTCGGCCATTCCTGTTTCCTCTGCCCGCAGGCTGGCGACGGCTGACCTGCTTTTCGCGCAACCCTTGCATTCCTGCCTCGCATTGGCAAGAGCCGCCGTGCCCCGCGTGCGCCAAGATTAATGTGTCGGAGATGCTCGATTCAGTCTATTCATCATACAATAATCTGGTATCGTAGGACCCCGCTGAAGCGGCGAAGATCGCTCGGCGGTGGAGGAGAAACGCGTGTCACGGTTCATCATTGCCCTCGATTGGGGCACCAGCAGCCTGCGGGCCTTTCGCGTGACCCCGGAGGGGGCCATCGACGCGCGTCGGGCCGCGCCCAAGGGTATTCTGGCCGTCCCTCCCGGCGGCTTCGAGGCGGTTCTGCATGAGATAGCGGGCGATTGGCTGGCCGCCGATCCCAAGGCACCGCTGCTGCTGTCCGGTATGGTTGGCAGCCGTCAGGGCTGGATCGAAACTCCCTATGCCGAAGCCCCTGCCGATGCGGCGGCGCTGCTGGCCAAAGCGGTGCGCCATTCCCTGAGCGACGGGCGGCAGGCACTGTTCCTGCCGGGCGTATCGTGCTTGCGCGACGGGGTTCCCGATGTGATGCGCGGCGAGGAAACCCAGATCATCGGGGCGCTTGCCCTGGCTGGCCTGGCGGACGGGCGGCTCTGCGCCCCCGGAACCCATAGCAAATGGGTGACGGTGGCCGGCGGCGCGATCCGGGAGTTTGCGACCTTCATGACAGGGGAACTCTTCGCCCTTTTGCGCGATCAGTCGCTGCTGGGGCGCGGCTTTCCCCGCACGGCGGATGGGGGAGTCGCGACCGCCCCCGCCGATCTGGCCGCCGAAGGCTTTCGGCGCGGCGTGGCGCACGCTTTCGCCGACCCGGCCCTGCTGCGTAGCCTGTTTTCCGCCCGCACACTGGGGCTGTTCGACCGGCTGCCCGCCGTGGCCTTGCCCGACTATCTCTCCGGTCTGCTGATTGGGGCGGAGGTGGCGGCGGCCTTGCCACCGGGGGGTGGGGTTTCGGTTCCAATCATCGCCACGACCGATCTGGCCGAGCGCTACCGCCTGGCTTTGGCCCTGCGCGGCTACTCGGCGCAGCTGATTTCTGGCGAAGCCGCCGCCGCTACCGGGCTGGCCGCTTTCGCCGCGCTGCTGCCCGAAGGAACCCCTGCATGAGCCTCTGGTCTCAAATTGCCGATTTGCCGCTGGTCGCCATTCTGCGCGGACTACAGCCCGACGATGCCGAGGCGACGGGCGCAGCATTGATTGACGCCGGGTTTCGCGCCATTGAAGTGCCGCTGAACTCCCCCGATCCCTTCACCTCGATTGCCCGGCTGGTCCAGCGCTTCGGCGACCGGGCCGTGGTCGGCGCTGGAACGGTGCTGACGGTGGGCGACGTGGAGCGCCTTGCCGAAACTGGGGCCAAACTGATGGTCTCGCCCAATACCGACCCCGCCGTCATCGTTGCCGCCAAAGCGGCGGGGCTTTACGCCCTGCCCGGCTTCTTCACCGCGACGGAGGCTTTCGCCGCCCTGCACGCCGGGGCCGATGGGTTGAAGCTGTTTCCCGCCGAAACCACCACCCCCGCCCATGTAAAAGCGCTGAAGGCGGTGCTACCGCCCGAGGTGCCGGTCTTTGCCGTTGGCGGCGTCACGCCGGAGACGATGACCCCGTGGATCAACGCGGGGGCACAAGGGTTCGGCCTGGGATCGGCCCTGTTCAAGCCGGGCATGACCCCCGGCGCCGTTGGCGATAAAGCCCGCGCCTTTGCGGCGGCCTGGGCGGCTCTTGCGAGGACATAAGAATGAGAAAGCTCCGCAGCCGGGAATGGTTCGACAATCCCGAAAACCCCGATATGACCGCGCTCTATCTGGAACGCTACCTGAATTACGGGATTACGCGGGATGAGTTGCAGTCCGGCAAGCCGATCATCGGGATCGCGCAAACCGGGTCGGACCTATCGCCGTGCAACCGCCATCACCTCGATCTCGCCAAGCGCGTGCGCGACGGCATCCGGGACGCGGGCGGCATTCCCATCGAGTTTCCCGTACATCCGATCCAGGAAACCGGGCGGCGCCCGACGGCGGCGATTGACCGCAACCTCGCCTATCTCGGCCTTGTCGAAGTGCTGCACGGCTACCCGCTCGACGGCGTGGTGCTGACCACCGGCTGCGATAAAACCACCCCCGCTTGCCTGATGGCAGCGGGAACCGTCGATATTCCCGCTATCGTGCTGTCGGGCGGGCCGATGCTGGACGGCCATTGGCAGGGCCGCCTCGCCGGGTCCGGCACGATTATCTGGGAGTCGCGCAAACGCCTCGCCGCCGGGGAAATCGACTACGAACAGTTCATGCAGGCCGCCGCCGCCTCGGCCCCCTCGGTCGGCCATTGCAATACGATGGGCACCGCCCTATCGATGAACTCGGTCGCCGAAGCCTTGGGCATGTCCCTGCCCTATTGCGGCTCGATCCCCGCCCCCTATGCCGAGCGCGGCCATATGGCCTATGAAACCGGGCGGCGGATTGTGGCGATGGTGGCGGAAGATCTGACCCCGCGCAAAGTCATGACGCGCCCGGCCTTCCTGAATGCCATTCGCACCGCCTCCGCCATCGGCGCCTCGACCAATTGCCCGCCGCATCTGATCGCCATCGCCCGCCATGCCGGGGTCGATCTGACGCTGGAGGATTGGCAGACCTATGGGCACGACATTCCCTTACTGGTCGATTGCCAGCCGGCAGGCCGTTTCCTGGGCGAGCGGTTCCACCGCGCCGGGGCGGTTCCCGCCGTCATGGCCGAACTGCTGAAGGCCGGAAAGCTGGACGCCGAGGCGATTACCGTCACCGGCAAGCCCATCGGCAGCCTGCTGGCCAACCTGCCGGAGACCGACCGCGAGGTGATCCGCGCCTATGCGGCCCCACTAAAACCTTCGGCGGGTTTCCTCCTCCTCAGTGGCAATCTCTTTGACAGCGCCCTGCTGAAAACCAGCGTGATCGACGCCGATTTCCGCGCGCGCTACCTGTCGAACCCCAAGGATCCCGACGCCTTCGAGGCGCGCGCCATCGTCTTCGACGGGCCGGAGGATTATCACCACCGGCTGAACGATCCGGCGCTGAAGATTGACGAAAACTGCATTCTGGTCATTCGCGGCTGCGGCCCGATTGGCTATCCCGGTTCGGCGGAAGTCGTGAACATGCAACCGCCCGATGCGTTGATTCAGCGTGGCATTCTCGCCCTGCCGACGATGGGGGACGGGCGGCAATCCGGCACCTCCGGCAGCCCGTCGATCCTGAATGTCTCGCCGGAAGCGGCGGCGGGCGGCGGCCTTGCGTGGCTGAAGACGGGGGATACAGTCCGCGTCGATCTCAAGACCCGCCGGGTCGATGTGCTGCTGCCCACAGGCGAATGGGAGGCACGCAAAGCGTCCGAACCGCCGCAGCCAAGCATCCCCGCCGATCAAACGCCGTGGCAGCAACTCTATCGCCAGACGGTCGGCCAGCTTCAGACCGGCGGCTGCCTTGAAGCCGCGACCGCCTTCCACCGCGTCGCCGCCAAGGGCGGCCTGCGCCACTCCCACTAAGCGAGCGCCCGATGTCCGAACCGGTTTTGACGCAACTGACCGATTTTTCCTGCCGCTTGGGCGAAGGCCCGGTTTGGCATGACGGGGCGATCTGGTGGGTGGATATCAAGAACCCCGCCCTACACCGGCTCGACGGTGGCCAAAAGGACGGGGCGCATACCCGCTTTCCCCTGCCGGAACCGGTCGGCGCGGCGGTGCCGACCCAGCGGGGCGATTGGCTGGTCGGGCTGAAATCGGGCGTCTACCGCTTTGACCCAGAAACGGGAACGCTAACGCCCTTCGCCGTGCTGGAGCCGGAGATGCCGGGCAACCGCCTGAACGACGGTAAGGTCGATCCGGCGGGGCGGCTGTGGATCGGCAGCATGGACGATGCGGAGAACGCCCCGACGGGGCATTTCTACTGCTTGACGGGCAGCACGCCAGAGGTAAGGCCCTATCCGGTGAATTTCACCGTGACCAATGGGATCGGCTGGTCGGGCGACGGGCGCACCCTCTATCTGACCGATAGCGCCAATCGGTGCATCTATACCGCCCCCTATGACCCCGAAACCGGAACGGCGGGGGAAAAGCGCGTTTTTGCCCAATTGGCACCGGACGAAGGGTTCCCGGATGGGCTGTGCCTCGATGCTGACGATCATATCTGGTCCTGCCATTGGGACGGCGCGCGGATCACCCGCTACCGGCCCGACGGGAGCCGGGAGCGAATTCTTCCGCTTCCAGTTAATCGCCCGACCTCTTGTTGTTTCGGTGGCAACGATCTTGACGTTTTATTCATAACATCGGCGCAGGATCAACAGGGGGCAGGCGGCCAACTTCTGTCACTTACTGGTGTTAAGCAACAAAATAATCTAACGTTAGCGTCAATTTACGGGGTTAAATCGACTCTTTTTGGCGGATAATACTTTTGTCTTCCTTCCGCCAGGGTGTAGCATCGTCGTAATGAAGCACGCAAAAGCGTCGGGAAACGACCGGCTTCATGGGGAGGAAACACATGCAGTTTACAATCAAAACCAAGCTTTTTGTAGCTTTGGCGAGTCTCGCGGCCCTAGCGGCCATTGGTGGCGGTGCCGCGCTCTGGGGATATGAGCGCATGGGCACGGCCTTTGCAGTGATCGAAACCGATAATCTGCCCGCCATGGCCGTATCGGGCGATCTTAAGGCCGAGGCCAATGCGATTGCCGCCCTGGCACCGGCCCTAGGCGAAGCGCCCGATCTGGCCAATCTGGAGGCCAGCAAGATCTCGCTCGATAATCGTCTCGAACGCCTGCAGGAGTTGACCGGCAAGCTGAAAGACAATCAGCGGCTGATCGAAATGGCAGCGCAATTCACCGCCCAGGTCGGCGAGGTGCATAAGGCCCGCGAAGTCTATCTGAATATGGAAGAAGACCTGCGGGCGCGGCTGGCAAATATCGCCGTTATCACCCGTATTCTCACGGGCCGGGTTGCGCCGATCAATGAAAAGGCGCGCTTTAACCTGTCGCTATCGCTGACCGAAGTGCCGCTGGAACTATCGAACGATTTCGATAAGGGCTTGGGGATGCTGCAGTCCCTGGCCGAACTGCACTTTCCGCTTTACGAAGAAAGTTCCGCAGTTCTGCTCGACGTTGAGCGCGCCTCACTGATGGCGCGGCAGGCGGCGCAGGCCACCAGCATGGATATGATGGTGCGCAATAAAACCCAGACGCTGGCGATCCTCCGCCATCTCGAAACACGGCTAATTACCCTGTCGAAAGATGCGGATAACGCCGATCTGGTTGCTCCGGTGCAGCGCCTGCTAACCCTGGCTGCTGATGAAGAAAGCGGCGTGTTTATTCTATCGGAACGGCGGATTGCTGCGCAGACCAATGTGCTGCAAGCGCTGAAGAAAATCAGCGCGCAGGCGCAAATGCTCTCCGCCCAAGCCGATGAAGCCGCGCGGAGCGTGCAGGCCCAAACGCGCGCCGAAGCGGAACGCACCCGCGCCCTCATCGACCAAGCCAGCGCGATGCAGATCGGCTTGATTGGAGCCAGCCTCCTGATCGCCCTCGCCGTCGGCTGGGGAATCGGCCACCGGACCATCGCCCGCCGCCTGACTCTTCTGTCGGAAGGGATGGACGCGGTCCGCCAAGGCCGCCTGAACGAAACTCTACGGGTGAGCGGCCAAGACGAGATTGGCAGCATGGCCCGCGCGCTGGATGTTTTCCGCCAAACCGCCATGGAAGTGGAAAACGCCCGCGCCGAAGCCGAAGCCGAACGGCAACGGTCCGCCGAAGAACGGCGGCAAGCCCTGGCCGAAATGGCCAATCAGTTCGAGCAAAGCGTGGCGCGGATCGTGACGACCGTGCGCCGCGCGGCGGATGAAATGCGCAATGCCTCTGGCTCGATGGCCAATATGGCGGAAGGCGCAACCCAGCAGACCACGGAAGTGGCGGCGGCGGCAGCCCAGGCGATCGGCAATGTCGATGCGGTGGCAGCGGCTTCGGCGCAATTAACGGTTTCGATCAGCGAAATTTCCCGGCAAGTGGTGCATTCCAACAGCATCGCCGATCAGGCTGTTAACGAAGCCCGGCGGGCGGGCGATACGGTACGCGGCCTGGCCGGTTCTGTGGAACGCATCGGCGAGGTGGCGCGCTTGATCGATGGAATCGCCGCCCAGACCAACCTTCTGGCCCTCAACGCCACCATCGAGGCGGCGCGGGCCGGGGAAGCCGGGCGCGGCTTTGCCGTGGTTGCCGGGGAGGTGAAGAATCTCGCCGCCCAGACCGCAAAAGCCACCGAAGAAATCGGGGCGCAGATCGGCTCGATCACGCAAGGATCGCGCGCCGCGATCGACGCGATCAATCAGATCGACGCAATCATCGGCGATATCAGCGGTATCGCTGCGACCATCGCCGCCGCCGTGGAAGAACAGGGGGCTGCCACCGGGGAAATCGCCCGCAGCGCCGATCAAGCCGCCCAGGGAACCCAGGGCGTCGCCCGGATTATCGAACGCGTCCGTGGGGCCACCACCTCCACGGGGCAGGCGGCCAAGGGCGTGCTGCAAGCGGCAGAACTTTTAGCTGGGGAAGCCGGCGATCTGGACCGAGAGGTCAATGGTTTCCTGGGGGCAATCCGCACCGGCACGGCTTAGACTAGGGGGACGCCTCCCCCCCTTTCTCCGGAAACCGTGTTACGCTGCCGCGAACAGGCCTAGCACGGCGCGCAAAGCCGGAATTCCCTCCCCAGTTTCGGCAGAGGTTACAATGATCTCTGGATGCGCCGCCGGACGCCGGGCAATGGTTTTGGCCGTGGCCGCCAATAGGTCGTCGCGGTCTTTTTGTTTTAGCTTATCGGCTTTGGTGAGAATGATTTGATAGGGAACGGCGCGCTGATCCAGCCAATCCATACTATCGAGATCGTTTTTCTTCACCCCGTGCCGGGCATCGACCAAGAGGCAAACCCGCCGTAAAGACGCTCGCCCCCGCAGATAGAGGTCGATCACTTCCGCCCAGCGCGCGGCTTCCGCCTTCGGCACTTCGGCATAGCCATAGCCCGGCATATCGACCAGCAGCAACTTTTCTCCAAGCGAGAAGAAGTTGAGCTGCTGAGTGCGCCCCGGCGTGTTGGACGTGCGGGCCAAAGTGCTGCGCCCGGTCAGCGCATTCACGAGACTCGACTTGCCGACATTGGAGCGTCCGGCGAAGGCGACTTCCGTCAGGGTGATCGGCGGTAGCCGGTCAATCGTCGGCACCGCCGCCACAAAGTCGCACGGCCCCGCGAAGAGCTTGCGGCCAAACTCCAGGGCGGTCGCCCAATCGCTTGGCGTCATCCCCTCCAGCGGGCCTTGCGGCGCGGGCGTGCTCACGCCGCCCCCATCCGCCGCATGATGATCCATTGCTGGGCAATCGACAGCGTATTGTTCCAGGCCCAATAGATCACCAGACCGGCGGGGAAGCTACCCAGCATGAAGGTGAAGACCACCGGCATAATCATGAACATCTTGGCCTGGATCGGATCGGTCGGCGTCGGGTTAAGCTTCATTTGCAACCACATGGTCACGCCCATAATCAGCGGCCACGCGCCAATCATCAGGAAGTGCGGCGGGGTCCAAGGGATCAAGCCAAAGAGATTAAAGATCGTCGTCGGGTCGGCGGCCGACAGATCTTGAATCCAGCCAAAGAATGGCGCGTGCCGCATTTCAATGGTGACGAACAATACCTTATACAGCGCAAAGAAAACTGGGATCTGTGCCAGAATCGGCAAGCAGCCAGATAGGGGATTGATCTTTTCGCGCTTATATAGGCCCATCAGTTCTTGCTGCATTCGGGCATTGTCACCCGCGTATTTTTCGCGCAGCTCTTGCATCACCGGCGTTAACTTCTTCATCTTGCTCATCGTTACATAGGAACGATTGGCTAGCGGATAGAAGAATAACTTAATGATGACCGTAAGAACCAGAATACAAATCCCGAAATTACCAACCTGATGGTAGATGATCTCCATCAGCCAGAAAATCGGTTTGGTGAAAAAGAAGAACCAACCCCAATCCACCGCATAATCGAAGCGGTTGATCTTCAAGTCCGCTTCATAGCGCTGCAGAAGCGATACTTCTTTCGCCCCGGCAAAGACCCGATGGTTAGCCTCAACACTGCCGCCCGGAGCCAGTGCCCGTGCTTCGCCCAGGTAATCAACCTGGAACTTCTCGACGCCATTCGGCTTGCTATACCGGAAGGAGGTTTTAACCGTATCGGCCTGGTCCGGCACCAGGGCCACCAGCCAATATTTATCGGTGAAGCCCAGCCAGCCCCCTTTGGTGCTGCCGGTTACTTCCGGTTTCTCGCGCAGATCGCCATACTTATGTTCTTGCAGCACATCGCCCAAAACCCCCACAGCCCCCTCGTGAAGGATGAAGAAATCCTGCGTGATCGGCGTGCCCGCGCGCGACGCCAGCGCATAAGGATACAGCGTAACCGGGGCGTCGGCCTTGCTATCCACCCGCTGGGTCACCGTAATCATATAGTCCTTATCCACCACATACTGGCGGGTAAAGATCAGGCCCTTGCCATTGTCCCAGGTTAGGGTGACGGGCTGCGTCGGCGTCAGAGTGTCGCCATCGGCGGTCCAACGCGTATCCTGCCCCGGCACCGGCTGCCCCGGATCGGTGGTGGTCCACCCCACTTCCGCATAATAGGCATCGCGCGCCCCTTGGGGATGCAACAGGGTTACCAGCGGGCTGCCGGGGTCCACCGTCTCGCGGTAGCCGGTCAGGGTGATGTCATCAATCCGCCCCCCGACCAGCGCGATAGAACCGCGCGTGCGCGGGGTTTCGATGGTCACGCGCGGATGATCGGCCAAAATCGCCGTTCGGTCCCGCACAGCGGGAGCCGCCGCCGCGCCGGGCAAGCCTGGCAGGGTTGGGGCGCTCCCCGGCGTTGCCGCAACCGTCTGCGGCGCGGGGGCAGGCGGCCTCGGCTGATCGAAGAAAAACTGGAAGCCGACCAGAATGGCGATGGAAATCACGATCGCGAGGATCAGGTTCCGTTGTTCCATGATACGAAAGCAGCCTTACGACTCTTGGGAGGGCGAAGAAGAGGGCACCTGTGTCGCCGAAAAACGCCCAGGCGGCAAGCCCGAAACCGGCGGCACCGGGTCATAGCCGTATCCACCCCAGGGATGGCAGCGGCAGAGACGGCGCAGGGTTAACCACGATCCTTTCCCCGCCCCATGCGTGGCCAGGGCTTCCAGACCATAGGCCGAACAGCTTGGCTCGAACCGACAGGCCCGCGGCAGCAGGGGGGATAGGGTGCCCCGATACAGATAAATAAGACCGCGCAGCAACCGCGCGGCCAAGCCAAGGCGGGGGGCAGCATCACGCGGGGAGATCACGCCAGGTCCTGCCAGGCTTTGAGACGGCGCATCGCCGCCTCCAGATCGCGCAACAAATCGGGCCACGGGCGCGTGACCGTCTCTTCACGGGCGATTACCACATAGTCCCGCCCCGGTACCGCATGGGGGGCGAGCACCACCCGCACCGCCTCGCGCAAGCGGCGGCGCGCCCGGTTGCGTTGAACCGCCCCGCCAACTTTGCGGCTGGCGGTAAACCCAATCCGGGGGCGCGCGTCGGCATCCAGCGGATGCGGGGCAACTTGGAGCACGAGACCGGGCATGGCCCATTTTCGGCGTACCGCGGCAACCCGCAGAAAATCGGCGCGACGCTGTAAGGGATAGAGCGGCGTGCGCATGGGGCAGACCCCCAAAAACAGAAGGCGGCAGCGCCGAACGCCGCCGCCTTATCGAACATTCCGGGGCTTACGCCGACAGACGCTTCCGGCCCTGGCTGCGACGGTTCGCGAGAACATTGCGACCGCCGACGGTCGCCATGCGGGCGCGGAAGCCATGCCGACGCTTGCGGACGATCTTGGACGGTTGGTAAGTGCGCTTCACGGTGGGAACTCCAGAGAAAAATGGCTTGTCCGTATAAGGTCAGTCAGCCTGCGAGTCAACGACTGTTCGACCCTAAAGAATAAACTTCGATAAATCCGCCTTTTTGGCGAGGCTGCCGACCTTTTCTTCCACCCGTGCGGCGGTGATCTCCTCGGTCGCGCCGGACTTATCGGGCGCATCGAAGCTAATATCCTCCAGCAGCCGTTCCAGCACCGTATGCAGCCGCCGCGCGCCGATATTTTCGACGGAACGGTTGATGTCTGCTGCCAGGGCGGCCAGCGCGTCGATCGCCGCGTCGGTGAAGCGCAGCGTCACCTGCTCGGTCGCCATCAAGGCTTCGTACTGGCGGATCAGGCTGGCTTCCGGCTCGGTCAGGATGCGGCGCAGGTCTTCGACCGACAGCGGCTGCAACTCGACCCGGATCGGCAGACGGCCCTGCAACTCCGGCAGCAGGTCCGAGGGTTTAGCGATATGGAAGGCACCGGAGGCGATGAAGAGGATGTGATCGGTCTTCACCGGCCCGTATTTGGTGGAAACCGAGGTGCCTTCGATCAGCGGCAGCAGATCGCGCTGCACGCCTTCACGCGACACATCGCCGCCCACCCGTTCCGACCGGGCGCAGATTTTATCGATTTCATCAAGGAAGACGATGCCGTTCTCCTCCACCGCCGCAATCGCCGTGCGCACCACCTGATCTTCGTCGAGCAGCTTATCGGCCTCTTCGGCCAACAGGACCGCGTGGCTTTCCTGCACAGTCAGGCGCTTGGTCTTGGTCCGCCCCTGGCCGAAGGCCTTGCCCAGCATGTCCTGAAGGTTCATCACGCCGACATGGCCGCCGGGCATTCCGGGAATATCGAAGCCCGGCATTTGGAACGGGGCGGTATCCTGCACCTCAAGCTCGATCTCCCGCTCATTGAGCTGGCCTTCGCGCAGCATCTTGCGGAATTTCTGGCGGGTTTCCGGCGAGGCGCTTTGCCCGACCAGGGCATCGAGCACCCGGTCTTCGGCGCGGGCTTCCGCCTTCACCTGCACGTCTTTGCGTAGGGTTTCACGGGCAAGGCCGATAGCGACCTCGACAAGATCGCGGACGATCTGATCGACATCACGCCCGACATAGCCGACCTCGGTGAATTTCGTCGCCTCGACTTTGATGAAGGGGGCATTGGCGAGGCGCGCGAGGCGGCGGGCGATTTCCGTCTTCCCCACCCCGGTGGGGCCGATCATCAGAATATTCTTGGGCAAGACCTCGTTGCGCAGCCCGTCCGGCAGATGCTGGCGGCGCCAGCGGTTGCGCAGGGCGATGGCCACGGCGCGTTTCGCGTCCTGCTGGCCGACGATGAAGCGGTCGAGTTCCGAGACGATCTCGCGCGGGCTGAAGCTGGTCATAGAATCTCCAAGGTCACGCTATGGTTCGTGTAAATACAAACGTCGCCCGCAATTTTCATCGCCTTTCGCGCGATGGTTTCGGCATCCAGTCCCGGCAGATCGATCAGCGCCCGCGCCGCCGATAGGGCGAATGGCCCGCCGGAGCCGATGCCGATCACGCCGTCTTCCGGTTCCAGCACATCGCCATTGCCGGTGAGGATGAGCGATACATCTTTATCTGCCACCGCCATCATCGCCTCTAGACGACGCAGATAGCGGTCGGTCCGCCAGTCTTTAGCAAGTTCGACGCAGGCGCGGGTAAGCTGCTTCGGGTGTTTTTCCAGCTTGGCTTCCAACCGCTCGAATAGGGTGAAAGCATCCGCCGTCGCCCCGGCGAACCCGGCGATCACCGTGCCATCGGCGAGGCGGCGGACTTTGCGCGCATTATGTTTGAGAACCGTATTGCCGAACGTCACCTGACCGTCGGCGGCCAGCACGACCTGTTGGTCCTTGCGCACGCATAGAACCGTTGTGCCGTACCAGGTATCGGGAGCGTGATCCAAAATTGCCTCGCTGCTAGGGCGGCCCAAAATCGGCACCGCCGTCTCTGGTCGATAGATGGGCCGGGGCGGGCCAGCCAATCAAGGGCTACATAGCGCGCCTGCGTAAAACGCGCATCACAATGGGGATGAAAGCGCCCCCATCGCCCTATCCCATAACGAGGCCTCACACAAAATTCCCTCACCTGATGAAAAAAGCGAGTGCCACCATCATGAAGCGTTTTCTGACCGCTCTAGCCGCCACCACCCTGCTTGCCACCGCGGCGCTGGCCGCCGGTCCGGGCGACCATCCCGGCCCGCGCCACGGGTTCGGTGGCCCCCATAAGGCGCTGAACGAGATTCTGACGCCGGAACAAAAAGCCAAGCTGGAGAGCGCCCGCGACCAACTGCGCAAAACCCATGACGAGGTGATGGCCAGCCTCACCCCCGACCAGAAAGCCAAACTGGATGCCGCGCAAAAACCGATGCGCGACCGGATGGAGCAGCGCCGTGCCGCCCTCGACAGCGTGCTAACACCGGAGCAGAAGGCCGAACTGGATAAAGCGCGGGGCGGCAAAACCCCGGACCAAATGACCAGCGCCGAACGCGAAACCTTCCGCACGACGATGAAGAAGGTCATGGATAGCCTGACCCCGGAGCAGAAGGAAAAACTGCGTGCCCTGCATAAGGATGGGCGCGGACGGGGCTAAAATCGGCCCTCACGTTAAGCTGGGCTTTACCCACGCCCGGTAGGATAGAAGAAAGTCCCTTGGTGATCTCGCCGCCGACCTTCCCGTCGGCGGCTTTTTTTGCGGGCGGGCGCGGGCGTCATTAATCGGCAATCAAGCGGTGCTACGCCCATCCCGTCGTCCCGTTCCGCGACGTTGAGCCGAAGGATGTTCCGATGGAGAAGATCTATAACGTGCTGTTTCTGTGCTCGCAGAATTCGGCGCGCAGCATTATGGCCGAATCGCTGTTGAACCAATGGGGCAAGGGCCGTTTCAAAGCCTATAGCGCCGGCAGCACCCCAGCGGCGGCCCCCAATCCGCACGCGCTGCGGCTCCTGGCCTCGTTGAATCTGCCGACCAGCACCCTGCGCAGTAAAAGCTGGGACGAATATGCAGCCGCCGCGTCGCCAGTCATGGATTTTATCTTCATCGTCGGCGAACCCGGCGGCATGGCCCTGCCGGCATGGCCCGGTAACCCGATGATCGCCCATTGGGAAGTCGATGACCCGGTCGGCCTAGCCCCGGACGGCGATGAATTGGCCCAGATGAACGCCTTCCGCCTGGCTTTCCGCCAATTGGAGCATCGGGTAAAAATATTCGCCGCCCTGCGCCTGGACGCCCTGTCGCAAATGGCGATGCAGACCCGCCTGACCGAAATCGGCCAGGAAACCGTATGATCGGTAATATCGATTAATTTCAACGCCTTATAGAAAAATACTCAATTCATAAGAAATCACTTTAACAAACCCCCTGGAAACCGCAGAAAACTTACGCTATCGTCCCCTCACCTCGAAAGGAGAAGGGACGATGGTGCATCATCTGAAGCTGGTTTCCGATCTCACCGTGATCGACCCCCAAGCCGAACGATCGGCGATGACGATTCTGCTAACCGCAACTGGCGCGGTCGTGGGCGAGGTTAGTAAGGTCTATCAAACCCTGTCCCGTGCGCTGGAACAAGATATGGACGGCAAGGCCAAGGCCGCGGCGGGGCGGGCTTTCAACGCCCTACCGGGTTGGCAGCGCGACCGTATCGCCGGGGTCGCCCTGGAAGCGGCCAATACCGCTCGCTCCTACCATGCGGCGCGCGAACGGGCGGCCACCGCCCTAGCAGCCCTAGCGTAACGGGGCCGGATCGACGGTGGGCAGCAGCGGGCGCGGATCGACCGTGACGCTGCCCCAATAGACCCCCCAGTGTAAATGCGGGCCAGTAACCCGGCCCGTGGCCCCGATAGCGCCAATCTCCTGCCCTGCGGTAAGCATCTGTCCCACGGTCACCGAACTGGCCGACAGATGGGCGAAGATCGACCCGACCCCCTGACCATGATCGATCATCACAGTGCGCCCGGTAAAAAACAGGTCCGGCTCGGCCAGCACCACCCGCCCTGCCGCCGGCGCGCGGATCGGGGTTCCGGTCGGGGCCGCGATATCCAGCCCCAAATGCGGCGCGCGCGGCTCCCCATTCAAAATCCGCTGCGACCCATAGACGCCACTGATCCGCCCGTCGGCGGGCCATTGGAACGCTTGGGCGAAGCCGGTTAACGCGCTGACCTGCGCCCGCGCGGCCCGGATCAACGCCGCTTCAGCCTGAATGCGCTTCAGCCCGTCCGGGTCGGGCGTTACCTGAGCGGGGGGTAACCCATCAATCCGCTGAATATCCCAGGTGCGCGGCATAATCGGTAAAACCGTCGCCACACCGTTTTCCGTCAGGGTCAGGCTACCCTTGGCATCGCGCCCAATCCCAAAAACAAACTGCCCGCTGGGGGATACCGGCAGCGGCACCCCATCGAGCCGCATCGCCGTTCCCGGTACCGTCTGGCCGCGCACCAGCCGCCCCTGTTCCGGCGGTGCATCCAGGGTAAACCCAGCCGCCGCGGTCGCAACCGTTAACCCGAAGAGCAGGACCAACCCGCGGATCAAAATAGACTCTCCTGGGCGGGGGGGCTGACCTTGGCGCGGGGCTTGGCCGGACGGGCAGCGCCGGCTTCGCCCTGAAGGTCGGCCAAAAGTTCGGCGGGGCGGAGACCATCCTGGGCCTCCAGCAACACCCGCTGGCCGGGCGACAAATCGGCCACGCCGGACAGCAGCGCCCCGTTCGGATCGCGCAGCACCATAAAGCCGCGCGCCAGGGTTCCTTTGTAAGAATACCCCTCTAACAGCCGCCCAAGGCCCGTTAAACGATCATGGCGCAGCCGATAGAGCGCCTGATAGGCGGCGGGCAGGCGTTCGGCCCATTGCCGCAGCCCCTGCGCCTGACGGGCGAGATCAAGCTGCAAAGGTTCGGCGCGCAGCCGGGCGGCCAGGGCCTCTAACCGCTGGTGATGCGCCAACCGCTGCCGCTGCCACCCGTGATCGAGGGCCTTGCTTTCGGCGGCAAACCGGCTGCGTGCCAGAGTGATTTGCGCCTGCGGATGCGGAAGCCGCGCCCCCAAGGTCGCGACCAAGGCGCGCTGCGCCGCCAGCCGCTGACGCATCGCCTGCTGCAACCGTTGATCGCGGTCGGCCAAGCGTTGGCGCGCTTCCGCCACCGCCCGGCGCGGATCGGTCAAGCCACGCGCCAGGGCATCGAGGCGTAAATTGCGGTCCTGTAGCAGACGGTCTGCGGCCTGATCGAGCCGTTGCCCGCGCTCCCGCACCGCCTGGCGCAACTCGGCCCGCACCGGTACGGCCATTTCGGCGGCGGCGGTCGGCGTCGGGGCGCGACGGTCGGACGCAAAATCGATCAGCGTCGTATCGGTTTCATGGCCCACGGCGGAAATCAGCGGGATCGCGCTGGCCGCTGCCGCGCGCACCACCGCTTCCTCGTTAAACGCCATCAGATCTTCAATCGACCCGCCCCCGCGCGCGACGATCAGCACGTCCGGGCGCGGGATCGGCCCGCCGTCTGGCAGTTGATTGAAGCCCCGGATCGCGGCGACGATCTGCGCCGCCGCCTGTTCCCCCTGCACCAGCACCGGCCAGACCAGCACGGGGCGCGGAAAACGGTCGTTCAACCGGTGCAGAATATCGCGGATGACCGCCCCCGTGGGGGAAGTGACAACACCAATCACGCGCGGCAGCAGCGGCAGCGGGCGCTTGCGCGCCGCCTCGAACAGCCCTTCGGCGGCCAGGCGGCGCTTCCGCTCCTCGATCAGCGCCAGCAGCGCCCCGCGCCCGGCAAGCTCCATCTGATCGATGACGAGCTGATATTTCGACTGCCCGGCGAAGGTCGTCAGCTTACCCGTGGCAATCACCTCCATCCCGTCTTCGGGCCGGATCGACAGGCGCGCGGCGACGCCCTTCCAGCACACAGCCCCCAGAACCGCATCCGGGTCTTTGAGGGTGAGATAAAGATGGCCCGAGGGGGCGCGCTTAAAGCCGGAGATTTCGCCGCGCACCCGCACGCGCGGAAAAGCATTTTCCACGGTGCGCTGAAGCGCGTTCGACAATTGGCCGACGGATAGTTCGGGTAGATTATGGGTCAGGTCGGGCGTGGTCATGGCCGGAGCCTAGACCAAATCCAGGGGCTTAGGAAACCGCTATTCGCCTAGGTCTTCGTTGGTCCGAAACTGGCGCAGATCCTCGATCCGCGTATAGGGCAGAATGGTTTGCAGCCCCTCTGGGGCGGCCCCATTCAGCAAGTCCAGCATATGCTGCGCCAGCACGGCCCCCACCCGCCGCTGCGGTTGATAGTAATAGACCACCTGCTGATCCGACAGCATCCGAAACGGCATCCCGCCAAAGCCGACGACGCGCAACCCATCGCGCCGGGTATCGCGCCCGGTCTCGATAATCCCTTCCAACGCGCCTACCACCGACATTTGATTGGCACAGACAAACGCCGTCACCCCGGCGTCTTCGGCCAGCAGCGCCTTGATCGCCTCGCGATGCTGACGAACGGAGAGAGGGGCCACCCGCACCAGGGCGGGGTCGAACGGTAAATCGGCCTCGCGCAAGGCCCGGCGATAGCCTTGGGCGCGCAGCCCAAGATAGGTCAGCGAGCCGCTTGGATTGAGGAGGGCAATGCGCCGATGTCCTTCCCGCGCCAAGGCCGCCACGGCATCCAGCACCCCGCCCTCATCATCGTGATCGATAAAAGCGTGCGGGGTTAAAAGCTCCGTCCGCCCGAAACTGACGAAGGGGAAATCCCGCTCCAGGCAATATTTCGCCCGCTCGTCCTGGGGCTGGGTGCGTGAAAAGATGATCGCATCGGCCAAGCGTTGCTCGAAGACCTTGCGCACGGGATCGAGCGGCCCTTGCCCCGCCGTCTGCGCCAGCACGATGAGATTGTAGAGCGAGGTTTCCAGCCCATTCGATAGGCTTTCCACCTGGGCCAGAAACCCCGGATCGCCATAATCCCCGACCTCTGGGGCATAGAGGATCGAGCAGATTTTCATCGTCCGCCCGGTGCGCAGATGCACGCCGCCGATATTCGGCACATAGCCGAATTCGGCGGCAGCGGCCTTGACCTTAGCGATGGTTTCCGGCCGCACTTCTGGCCCATCTTTCAGCGCCCGCGACACGGTCGTTACCGACAGGCCGAGATGTTCGGCCAAGGTTTTCAGATTCGCCCGTTGCCCCGTCATGCCCCCGATTCCCCTAAAATGCTCTCTTTCTTGAGCATAAGTGGCGGGGGCTGACAAGCCTCGGACTTACGCTGCGGCGTTTATCGCAGGTAGCATATTGGTGGCAAACACCTGTTTCATATAATTGTAGGAAGCCTTGGGAGTGCGCTTCTGGGTTTCGTAATCGACATGCACCAAGCCGAAACGCTTGGCATAGCCATGCGCCCACTCGAAATTATCCAGCAAGGACCAAGGCATATAGCCGCGAATATCGGCACCATCCCCCGCCGCCCGCAAGAGGTTGCTTAGATAATCCTGGTAATAGGCGATGCGGTCATGATCGTCAACGCGGCCACCCGCCCCCGGAATATCCAAGAAAGCTCCGCCGTTTTCAGTAACAAATACCGGCGGATTGCCGTAGCGGTTCTTGAGAATCATCAAGATTTCATAAAAAGCTGTCCCATCAATCGCCCAGTTCATCTCCGTTCGGCGGAAATATTTTGGCGGCTCTGCATGACGGAACGGCCAAGCTTCGCCGGTAGCCGCTTGGATGTAGGAGGGGAAATAATGGTTCACGCCCATGAAATCGACCGGCACATGAATGGCCTCAAGATCGCCCGGCTGGATATGTTCGGCCATTTTTTCGACCAGCGACGTCGGATAACGCCCATGATAAACCGGATCGAGAAACGCGCCGTTCCACTTATCCTCGAATAGATCGACCAAATGGGCGTCCCGCTCGGCGAACTGCGGCAGGGGCCGCGCCTTATGCAGCGGTAAAACGAACCCCGCCCCCGCACGCGGGGTTATCGCCCGCAAGGCCGAGACCGCCCGGCCATGGGCGAGATTGAGATGATGGGTCACCCGCAGCGCCAAGCGCGGATCGGTAATTCCTGGTGCGTGACGGCCTTCTTCATGTCCAACCCAGGCGACGACATTCGGCTCGTTGAACGTGACCCAATTTTCCACCCGATCGCCCAGGCGGTTCGCCATAAGTTCGGCATAGTCGGTGAACCAGCCGACACTATCGCGATTGCCCCAACCGCCCCGGTCCTGCAAAGCCTGCGGCAGGTCCCAATGATACAGGCACGGCCAGGCTTTGATGCCGCGCGCCAGCATGGCATCGACCAGCCGATCGTAAAAATCCAGCCCCTTTTCATTCACCGCGCCCGTCCCCTCTGGCAGGACGCGCGGCCACATGACCGAAAAGCGATAGACCTGCGTGCCAAGGTCGCGCATCAGATCGAGGTCTTCCTCGTAGCGATGATAGTGATCGCAGGCGATGTCCCCCGTATCGCCATTGGTGACGCGACCCGGCGTGGCGCAATAGGTATCCCAGATGCTGCGCCCGCGCCCATCATCCGGCGCGCCGCCTTCGATCTGATAACTGGAGGTCGATACCCCCCAGACAAAATTCTGCGGGAACCGCATGATCCGTTTCCTTCCCGTGATTCGGCTCGTTGGCCTTGCCCGCTCCCCGATAGTGGATTCGGGCGACCGTTCGCGCCAAATCGTAACGTTAAAAATTTTCCTGTCGATCCCTATTTTCACCCAATCTTCTTAAAGTTTGAAATTGACAGCGAGGCCGCTTCGTGGCGTGATCGGGAAAAATCGAAACGTTACGACGCCGGAAATTCCGGCCCGTTTCACAAACGCGCCCCCGACCGGGCGCTTTCGGGAGGAAGTAATGACGATGACCCGCTTGCGCCAGACGGCGCTTCTCTCTGCCCTTTTGTTCACCTCTGGCCTTGGCACGGCGCACGCCCAGACCGCCGAAGTGCTGCATTGGTGGACGTCGGGCGGTGAATCCGCCGCGCTCGGTACGATCCGCGCCGCTTATTCGGCGCGCGGCGGCACCTGGCAGGACACGCCGATTGCCGGTGGCGGCAATGCCCGCGCCGCTGCCGTCAACCGCATGATCGGCGGCAAGCCCCCGACCATTTTCCAATATTCTGTCGGCTTGCAGTTGCTCGAACTCGCCGACCAAGGCTTGCTGAATGATGTCAACGATGTTGCCACCGTCGGCAATTGGGACCAAGTTCTGCCGCCGCTGGTCGCCAGAGTGGCTAAATATAAGGATAAATATATTGCCGCCCCGGTGAATATCCACGGTGAAAACTGGATGTTCTACAGCATCGACGCCCTGAAGAAAGCCGGAGTCGAGGTGCCAAAAACCTGGGCCGACTTCCTTGCGGCAGCCCCAAAGCTAAAAGCCGCCGGCATTACCCCGCTGGCTTTGGGGGGCGAGCCGTGGCAGGAGCGCATCCTCTTCAACTCTGTCCTGCTCGGTGTTGGTGGGCGTGACCATTACGCCAAGGTCTATGGCAAGCTCGATAAAGCCGCCATGGGCACCGACACCATGCTGGAGGTGTTCAAAACCGTCGCCGCCCTGCGCCCGCTGGTCGATGAATCCAGCCCTGGCCGCAAGTGGAACGAGACGACCGGCATGATTATGAAAGGCACCGCCGCCTTCCAATTCATGGGCGATTGGGCGAAAGGTGAAATGGTTGCGGCTAAATTGGAACCGGGGAAGGACATTGGCTGCGCTTTGGCCCCGGCCAAGGATACGGCCTATATCATGACGGTCGATGCCTTCGCCTTCGCCAAAATGACCGACGCCAGCGCCAAGGGCGCGCAAACCCTGATGGCGACGGTGATGATGGACCCGGCGGTTCAAGCCTCCTTCAGCAAGCGCAAAGGCTCCATCCCGTCGCGACTGGACGTTCCGGACGTGGGCTTCGATGCCTGCGCCAAAACCGCGATCAGCACGCTGAAAGACCCGGCAACGCATTTGGTTTCCACCGGCCTTTTCGGGGTGCCCAGTGCGGTTTCCGGCGCGATCGACGATGCGATCTCGCAGTTCTGGAACAATAAGGCGATGACGCCGGAACAGGGCCGTGACCTGTTCGTGAAGGCGATTGACCGGGCTAAATAAGCCCCTGATACCTCTACCATCGTTATCAAACGGCAGACCGGCCCCGGTGTGGGCCGGTTTCGCTCAAGGACTGCCCGATGCCCGACGCCCCGCCCCTTCCCGCCGCCCCCCTGCCGAAACGACGCTTTATGCTACCGACGGCGGTTTCGGCCTATCTGGCGCTGATCCCGGCGGCGACGATCACGCTGGTGTGTTTTTACGCCTTCATTCTCTGGACCTTCATCATCTCCCTCACCCGGTCCCGCCTGCTGCCGCGTTACGAGTTCGTCGGCTTTCAGCAGTACGAGCGGCTGTTCGATACCACCCGCTGGTGGCAGGCGATGGAGAACCTGGCCATTCATGGGGTTTTATTCACCACCGGCTGTATTGTATGTGGCTATTTTCTCGCTATTCTTATTGATCGGGGGGTTCGGGCCGAAGGGTTTTTTCGGACCATCTTCATGCTGCCGCTTTCGATGTCCTTCATCGTGACTGGGATCATCTGGCAGTGGTTGCTGAACCCGGCCTTTGGCATCCAAGCCGCCGTGCGCGCGTTAGGGTTTGAAGAATTTGCCTTCAACTGGTTGGTTCGCCCCGACCGCGCCATTTTCACGCTCGCCATTGCGGGGATCTGGCAGCAGGTGGGCCTGTGCATGGCCCTGTGTTTGGCGGGGTTACGCGGGGTCGATCCCAATATCTGGAAAGCAGCACGGGTTGATGGCATCCCCGTATGGCGGGTTTACCTGAATATTATCACCCCCATGCTACGCCCGGTCTTTTTCACTCTGGTTGTGCTGCTCTCGGCGCTGGTGATGAAGGCGTTCGATCTTGTGGTGGCACTGACCGGTGGCGGACCGGGGTTTTCCTCCGACCTGCCGGCGCGCTTTGTGGTCGATCATATTCTAAACCGCCAGGAACTGGGCCTCGGCGCGGCGGGGGCCTTCATGATGCTGTGCACCGTCGCGGCGGTGGTCGCGCCTTATATCTACTATGAGCTGGCGAAAGCCCGGAGGGCCGGGTGATGCGCTACAATCGGCTGTTTTTGTACCTCTTGCTGCTGGGCGCGGCCTTGGCGATGTTCGCGCCAATCCTGCTAATGCTGGCGACCTCGCTAAAAAGCATGGACGAAATCCGCAACGGTAGTCTCTTCGACTTACCGCGCGACCCCTCGCTTGCCGCTTGGGGGAAAGCCTGGGTCGGGCGGTGCACCGAGGGGGTGTGCGAAGGCGTTGGCAATTATTTTGGCAATTCCTTCCGTATCGTGCTGCCGTCGCTGGTGCTATCGGTTGGCCTGGGATCGATCACCGGCTACGCCTTGAGCTTACGGCAGGTGCGCCATGCCGATCTTCTGTTTGCTGCGATCCTGATCGGCCTGTTCATTCCGCCACAAGTGACGCTTTACCCGATGATTATTCTGGTGCGTACCCTAGGGCTATTCGGTACGACCGGCGGGGTAATCCTAGCGCATGTGGTTTGGGGACTGGCGTTTACCACGCTGATGTTCCGCAATTTCTTCCGTTCCGTCCCGGCTGATCTGGTGAAAGCCGTGCGGGTAGATGGGGCGGGGTTCTGGGCCAGCTACTGGTACATCATGCTGCCACTATCGCTGCCCGTCTTCGCCGTCGCGGTGATTTTGCAGTTCACCTACACCTGGAACGATTTTCTGTTCGGGCTGACCTTCGCCGCGCGGGAAAGCCAGCCGGTTACGGTGGCGCTCAACAACCTCGTCGGCTCGCAGTTCGGCGAGCAGGAGTATAATGTCAACATGGCCGCCACGATGCTAACGGCGCTGCCGACCGTGCTGGTCTATCTCTGCTCTGGCCGCCTATTTGTGCGCGGTATCGCAGCGGGTGCGGTGAAAGGATAAATGATGCGCGGAGTTCGCCTAGATCGGGTTCGGAAAGCCTATGGGTCCGTCACGGTTATTGAACAGATCGATCTCGCCATTCAGGAAGGAGAGTTTTTGGTTCTGCTCGGCCCGTCCGGCTGCGGTAAATCGACCCTGCTGAACATCATTGCGGGGCTGGAGCCGCTGACCGGCGGCGCAGTTTCGATCCAAGGCCGCGACGTGACGGGGTTGGAGCCGGATCAACGCGATATTGCCATGGTGTTTCAATCCTATGCGCTTTATCCGACCCTATCGGTCCGCAAGAATATCGGCTTTGCCCTGAAAATGCGCGGCACGCCCGCCGCCGAAATCGAGCGCAAGGTAGCTCAAGTGGCCGAGCTGCTGCAAATCACCCACCTGCTGGACCGCAAGCCCGGCCAGCTTTCTGGCGGGCAGATGCAGCGCGTGGCTATTGGGCGGGCCTTGGTGCGCGAACCCGCGGTTTTCCTGTTCGACGAGCCGCTCTCGAACCTCGACGCCAAGCTGCGCGCCGATATGCGCATCGAGCTGAAGAAGCTGCATGAACGCCTGGGCCGGACGATTATCTACGTTACCCACGATCAGATCGAAGCCATGACGATGGCAACCCGCATCGTGGTGATGAACCAGGGCCGCATTCAACAATGCGATACACCGGAGGCGGTTTATGGCCGCCCGGCGAATAAATTCGTTGCCGCCTTCGTTGGGGCACCGACGATGAATTTCATTGATGGCCATCTTGGGCTTTCGGGCGCGGTTCCCGCCGTCGTCACCCCGGCAGGTGCGATCCCCTTGGCCGGTCTTGGCGATTTGCCCGGCGTCGCGGGCCGTCCGGTCACCCTTGGCTTCCGTCCGGAACATGGGATGCTCGCCGAGCACGCCGACCCGACGACCGTTACCGCTACGCCGCTTATGTCCGAACCGACGGGGCCGGATCTTTACGTGCTGATGCGGCTCGATCCGGCGGGTAGCGGCACCGGCAGCGGCCCGGAATTTACCCTGCGCGCCCCCGCCGACGCGCAGATCACCCGGCATATGCCCGTGCCTTTACGCTTTGATGGGCGGCGCGTCTCGCTCTTTGATCCCGAAACCGGGGCGCGGCTGAATTAACGGCCAATCTCCGCCACCGGCTCCTCGGCGGTCAGCGGCGTCACGACGGCCACCTGGCCCCAGAGGCGCTGGACGGCCAAAGCCAAGCGCTCTGAGGCGGCAGCGACATCAGCGGCCCCGCCGGGGTGCTGGGCTTCGATGACGATCAGCGCTGCGCGGCTATCGGCGGTTAGGGCAGATATTCGGCTTTGTCGGTGGCACCAACGGCGGGCGTGCGCCTGTCCTGCCGCATCGGCAAAGATCACTTCCCCCGCAGGGGGGGCTTCCAGCGCGCCGGAGAAATCCGTGTAGCTTTCCGTACCCTCAGCAAACCGCACGGTCAGATCCCCCACGATCTGCGCCCGGTCGAAGACGGCAATCGGCAGCGCGGTTGCTGCCGAAAGAGCGTTGCAGAGGTCGATCAGCGGCAGCAGGCTCGGCAGATCCCCGCTTTGCCGCACCCGGCGCAGCAGCGCTTCGGCGGCGCAGCGATATTGGGTCGGCTTCAGCCCCAACTGGGCGAAAGCCCGCCGCCAGGCTTGGATTTCCGGGAAGGCCCCCTCCGGCGCTTCCGCCAGTCGGGCGCGGGCTTGCGCCAGCCAAGCGGCGACCTGCGGGCCAACATCGACCACTGCCGTTACCCCATCGACTGCCACAACCGCCGCCGATAAATCCGGAAAAGCCGCCCAGAGTGACGACGCATGAGTAAAGCGCATTACCGTCTTCCCTTGTCACGCTAAATGCGCGCAGGAAAGCCGGTCTTGCCGTCCCGTGTCTTGAACAATAGTGCAGGGGCCATCGCCCCTCCCGGTCTGTTATCGCCGCCGGGCCGCCAGCAGCAGTGTGCTCCAGCCTTTGCGGCGCTGCCGGTTTACCAGCCGCAGCCCCTGGCGGCGATGGGCAGCCAATACCATGGTTTCTTGGCTTTCCAGCAAGCCCGACAGAATAACCAGCCCGTCCTTCGCCAGATGTCGCTTCAAATCCTTAGACAGTTGGCATAGCGGGCGCGCGAGAATATTGGCGACGATTAGATCGAAGGGCCGATTGCGGCCAATCACCGGCAGGCGGTATCCGGCCCCATGCTCTACCCGCACCCAGGTGCTCTCCCGGTTTAGCCGCATGTTGTCGCGGGCGACGCGCACCGATTCGCGATCAAGATCCGACGCAATGATTTTCCGCCGATAGCGCTTCGCCATGGCCAGGGCCAGAATGCCCGACCCGCAGCCAACATCCAGCGGCTTTTTCGGCCGACCGCGTTTGCCGATCCGGTCGATGGCGATCAGGCAGCCGCGTGTCGTTTCATGCTCGCCGGACCCAAAGGCCGTTGCGGCATCCAGCAGCAGCGGGATCGACCCCGACGGCGGCGGCCCTTCAAAATGCGAACCGTGAATGAAAACCCGGCCAATAGTCTGCGCGGGAAAGGCCCGGCGGTTTTCCGCCAGCCAATCGGTTTGTGGCAGGGTTTCGATCTCGAAGGCGGGAACCGGCACCCCCTGGTTCGCCGCAGCCGCCGCAAGAGCCGCCGCCACGGCGGGGGCCTGGGGTTCATCCACCAGATAGGCTTCTACCCGCCAATCGCCGCCGGGCACGATCTCGAAGGCGGCGATTGCCACCGCCATGGCATCGAGCGCATCGGCAAAGGGTTGCACCGCCGCCTGTTTTACGATCAGCGTAATCTTATAGTCTTGCGCCATTCCGGCCCCTCGTCCGCCAAACCTGTTTCGGGGGAAGACCGTAAAGCGGATCGACGCGCCGGAAAAGCGCTTTACTGCGCTGCGATCACCTGGATTTCTACCCGATACTCCGGCCGCGCCATCCGCGCCTCCACACAGGCCCGCGCCGGGGCGCACCCTTGCGGCAACCACGCATCCCAAACCGCGTTCATCGCGGCATAATCGGCCATATGCGCCAGATAAACGGTCGCAGTCAGCAGTTTGGACTTATCGGTACCCGCCTGCGCCAGAACGGCATCGATCGCCGCCAGAACCTCCTGCGTTTGGACCGTGACCGACGCACACAGGCTCTCCGGCACTTGGCCGGCCAGATAGACGGTGCCGTTATGGATAGTGGCATCGCTATAGCGGGTTTCGGGATTGATACGGTGGATGTCGGTCATCTTCGATCTCACGACGGCGGAATATGCTGTACAGCGATTGCCCGCAGCGTATCGGGGGGCATCGGGGTCACCGTTGCAACTGCCCAAAGATCGAAGTAGGGGCCGGGCCGGGAACAGCTCGCCACCTGGGCAAAACCCGCCGCCTGCAAGGTGCCCACCAGCACTTTCTCAGTAAAGCCGCAGCGATGCGCCATATAGAGATTGCCCGCTGCCATCGACGGGCGATACCCATAGAGAATATCGATGGGTGCGATCCCCCCGGCGGGCGATTCATACGCGGGTTCCAGCAGCTTATCCTCGGCAATCAGCGCGCAGACGCTCTTCAGGTCGGGGCAGGTGATGACGGCGAACCCATCCTCCGCCAGCACTCGGCGAAACTCCGCCAGCGCCACGGGCACTTCATGGGGGTAGAGATGCTCGATGTTATGGCTGGAAAACAGCGCGTTCATCGACCCGCTCGGTACCGCCGCCATATCGGTCATCGTCCCCAAAATATCGGGCTGGACGTTGACGTCGATATCGAACCGCACCTCCTCCCACGCGGGCTGATTGAAGCCTGGGGTAGTGCGATCCTTACGCTTCTGGCCGCAGCCGACATGGATAAATTTAGGCACGCGCGTCTCCCTCTTACCTGCCGAGAGCTAACCCGGAGTGCCGCGAAAGATCAAGCCCGCCGCCGATTGGCAGGGCGCGAAGACCGGGGGAGGGCGTTACGGGATGAATTGGCCGACCTCGTAATGCCGTGCTGGGCTGCTTTTAATCGCGCGATACATCGTATCGGGGGCGAGGTCTAAACCATTCGGCCATACGATTGCCCCGTGTGCGACGCGTGCTTGAGCGAGAAGGGTATCGTCTGCCAACGGGCTGAAAGCATCGGTGCAATAGGCTGGATCAATGCGAATCGTCCCAATTAAGCCGTCCGAAAAGCGCACTTTCAATAGGCGCGGACCCGCGGGTTGTACGTCTACGACAGTCCAGTGCATCGCTTCTCTCCTCGTTTAAGGCAGCGGGGGAATGGGCAGCGGGTGCTGTTTCTTTTGGCAGAGCGCCCAGTTTTCGAGAAGTTCCGCCTGATGAAGTTCGGCCCAATCCAGCACCAACTGCGTCGCGCGGCGGGGAAGGCTACCCTCGCTAAGGCACAGCCTGTTTATGTCTATTATAGCTTGGTGATCGCCATAGATCGCATGGAAATGGGGCGGGGCGTGGTCGTCCCAATACATTTGAATGAGCATTCCATAGAACATACTGATCGTTGGCATTATCCCCCCTTTCCCGCGCCGGGACAGACTAACACAGCCCGCCACCCCCATAAAGAAACCGCCCCAGGGTTTCCCCTGGGGGACGGGGGGCAGTTTACGACGATACCCCAGCCTCTGGCGGTACCCGCCAACGGTCGGCCTGCTGGTAGAAACTGGGTTTTAGGTGATAGCCGTCGAGATGCCATTGCCCGGTACTGCGACCGGATTCGCCAACGGTTGCCGCATAGACATCCAAGAAGGACCAGCCGCGCTGGGCGCATCCTGCACGTAAGCAAGCGTTAACCTGCTGAATCATCGATAAAAACTGCGCTTGCGCCACCTGTGTTTTCAGATCGTCTAAAGCATAGCCGGGGGCGGGGATGCCCTGTATCGTGATACGATCGTTCAGATCATTCGACTGATGGGCTTTAATAAAATCAAGATAACCGCTGCAGGTATCCAGAATCGCCTGGTCGGAGGATAGACGCCCCTTAGCAATAACGGTCCAGAGACCTTCGGTTGGTCGGCAGTCAATTTCACCGATTGTAAACAGGCGCGGTTGCTCTGGGGGAATAACCGCAAGATGCACCCGCAAAAACTCTTGATAGACTGTTGTCGTCTTAACGGCCAAATGATGCATCTTGCATCCCATAATAAAAGCCGACGATGCCCGCCGCTGCGTACCAGCCCAGGGGAAGATCGTGTTATGCGGCGATAAGCTATGCGACTCGCCAATAATACTCATACTCCCCGCCGACCCTTCGTAGAGAGGTCGATTGATCTGCCAGAAAGCACATAAATTAATGATATAGTTGAAATAAACTTGGGCTGGCTTGTCTATTTTGGAAGACGGTACCTGCATGTAGCCGATATTTTCTTTGATCGTCGTATAAGCCGCTAGATAATCCCCCATTAGCCAAAAATATATTAATAAATAGCTGGCAACCAACCCGGTTTGACGAACGGTCTTTGGCCCGACCGCCATCGCCGCCAGAATATGCTGGCGCGCGTCCCTGCGCATCGATGGTTCGGTCAACGCCAGGGAAATCCAGCGTAACAGGGTGGGTGTATCCACCTCCTGCAGGGCCGCCGCCTGCTGTAATGCCGCCAAACAGCCGGAAAGATCCCCGATATTATAACTGAACGCCGCCCTTGCCACCTGCACCGCCGCTTCTTGCGGATGGGCGCGCGCCAGCGCGCCGATGGCCTCGCGCTTCTGATCGATCGAGTCGGTCGATAAGCGCCAGTGCAGCAGGCTCGATACCGGCGACGGGTCGGGTGCCGCCGCCAGTACCTGGGTTAGGGGGGCGGGGTCGATGTCTTTTTGATCGAGACTGCGCAGCAGTGCCCGATAAACCCATCCCCGCGCCCCCGCAGGATGCTGGGCAAGCAGGCGCTTGGCATGGCCGGCTTGCTCACGAAACTGCCGTCCCCGGCCCAATTGCTCCAGGGTCAGGATATGGGCTAACGCAGGTTGGGCCTTGGCTAGAGTACTTGCCACCCTCGGCGCGGCCCGCCGGTCGCCTAAGGCCATCCCGGCATAGCCCTGAGCAAACAGGGCCAGGGGGTCGGACGGTTGGGGGGAAAGTGCCGCCAGTATGGCCCGTCCGCGCGCAGGATCGACGAAATGATCAATGAGTAGCATCGCCTGTAGGGCCTCAGCCGATGGGTCGCTATGGGCGGCGGCGTAATGAAATAAGCGGCACCTTTGCCCGGATACCAGCAGATCATAAGCTGTCGTGAAATCGAACATCCTCTCCCCTCCCTAAAACAAAACCACCCCCAGATTTCTCTGAGGGTGGTTCCGTTGACCACGGTCAGCCGAAGCTGACCGTACCCGATATGCCAGAACTAGAGGATCTGGTTGTAGTTGATCGCGGCGATATCAACGTTCGACAGCGTACCGACCTGGACAACTTCCGTTGCCGAGATCGTGCCATCGTTGTTGGCATCTTGGACGTACCAAATCTTCACGTCGCCAGCGGTACCACCGTTACCTTCGACAACGACCGTCTTCAGACCAGCAGCGGTCCCGAAGGCCTGACCGGTTGCGAATTCAGCCGCCAGGGTAGCAGCGGTAAGGGCCGTTGCGGTCGCGCCACCGGCGCTGTTGTCGAAGAAAACAACTTCGTTGTTGACTTCAACCGCACCAGCCGAAGCGGTGGTGAACAGACCAACGGTGGTCGCACCAGTTTGCTGGGTGCCGGCCGTATCCGACGCGCGATCCGTGACGAACGCCCGGAAGTCGAGCTTATCCAGAGCGTTACCCGCCGAGAAGTTGGCGATGGTATCGAGGCCGTTGGCAGCTGCGCTGGCTTCGAAGATCACCACAGCGGTGTTACCGGCAGGGGTCGTACCGAGCGTGATCGTGTCGTTACCGGCACCACCAACAACGGTGGCAGCAGCGGTTTCAACCGCCGACAGGTTCAGGGTGTCGTTACCGGCACCACCGCTGATCGAGTGCGCAAAGTCACCCGTGGCAGTGATGGTGTCGGCACCCGAACCGCCGAGGACCGTAGAAACCGCGGCCGACGTGGTAACGGTCAGGTTACCGCTGTAGGCCGAGGTGCCCGTGCCCGCTGCGTTCACAACGGTAGCCGCACCGGCCAGCGCGTTGGTGATCGTCAGGTTGCCCGTACCAACGACGTTCAGCGTGGCAGCCGCACCCGTGGTCAGCGTGGTGATGGTGGTCGCCGCGCTCACGTTGAAGGTGTGGGCGCCGGTGCCGTTGTCGGTGATGGCCGCAAACGTACCGCCGCTCAGGCCGTAGGTGATCGCACCGGTGGCCGTGGTCAGCGTGTTGTTGATCGCGGACATCGAACCGCTGGCGAGGTTCAGGGTCACGCCGCTGGCCAGACCGGTGATGGTCTGGGTGGCCAGCGAATTGCCCGCCGCAAAGTTCATCGTGGTGTAGCCGCTGGCACCAGCCAGAGCCAGCGTCTGCGTCGCCAGCGTGGTCAGGTTCAGGGTTTCGATGCCCGACAGAGTCGGGGTGGCGGCACCCGTCAGCAGGGCGTTCAGAACGTCGCCGTCACCCGTGGTCCCGTCGATGATGGTCGAGGTGCCGAGGTTGGTGGAGGCATTGATCGTGTCGGCACCCGAGGTGGTGCGCAGCGCGCTGGTCGAGGTGACACCGATGGCGTCGAAGCTCGTGCCAACGATGGCCGTGTTGCTGTTCAGCGTGATGATGTTGCTGGACCCACCCGAACCGGTTTCAGCCGAACCACCGGCGGTGGTGTAGGCAGCCTGGCCCGTGCCGGTGTTGACCAGACGGTCTGCCGTGTAGGCGGCTTCCGAACCGGCAACAATGGTGGTTTCACCAGCGAAGACGGTGAAGGCGTTCACGGCGTTCAGCGCGGCATTCCCGGTCTGGACCGAGTAAGCAGCGGTGATGGTGACGTTGTTCTGGTCGCGGATATCCGTGCTCGGCGACGCGAGAACGCGGAAGGCACCGGCGGTGAACAGCGCAGCCGACGCCGCGGTCAGGGCCGAGAAATCGATCACAAGGTTCGAGCCGCCCGGCAGGCCGCGCGCATCGATCAGGAACGAGCCGTTGACGAGGTTATTCGCAACGAACGTATCCGTCAGGATGATCTTGTACTGCTTGGCATTGGTGTTGCCCGAGCTGTCGATCAGTGCGATGGCTTCAAAGCCCGCGAACTGCGACGTAGCAGCGGTGGTACCAGCCGACTGGAACACGAAGGTGTTCGTGCCCGAACCCGTCGGGATTTCCAGCTGGATGATGTCCTGGCCTTCGTTACCACGGAAGATGTCCGACGCGCCGAGGTTGGCAGCGGTCATCTTAATGGTGTCGTTGCCGGCATTACCATTGACCGTTTCGACGCCGAGACCGGCGACGATCGTATCATTGCCCGTGCCACCCGAAACCGAAACGCGGCTGGCGGCGGTGATCGCCGTGGCGTTCAGGGTGATCGTGTCGTTGCCATCGCCGCCACCAATGGTGGAAACGGTGGTCGCGGTCGCCTGATCGGCAGCCAAGGTGATGGTGTCGTTATCGGCACCGCCGTCGATGCTGTTGGTGCCAGCGTCAACGGTGATGGTGTCGGCACCAGCGCCACCGGTCACGGTATCGTTACCAGCGCCATCGCTGATGGTGTCGTTACCGGCATCACCCGCGATATTGTCGTCGCCAACGCCACCGGAGATGGTGTCATTGCCAGCACCGCCGGTGATGACGTCGTTACCGTCGTTACCAACGAGGCTATCGGCACCATTGCCACCCGTCAGGGTGTCACGGCCCGTGCCGCCCTGGATGACCGAACCGGTACGGGTCGAAGCGACACCGCCGGTGTTGGTGATCGAGGTACGATCCAGCGCAGTGATGTTCATGTTGATCGTGGCGGCCGTGGCATCGACGTTTTCGAAGCCTTGGACGACCGGACCGATCTTGTTGTTGCTGTTACCAGCATCGACCGTGCGGTTCTGGTCCGCATTGATCGACAGATCAAGCGTCTGGAACGACGCCGCCGAGCCGGAGGTGGCGACGAGCGTATCGCCGTTGGCACCCTGCTGGCCGCCTTCAACGCGGATGGTGTTGTTCTGGTTACCAGCCGGAGCAACGGTATCGTCGCCGGTGGTGCCCGAATAATTGCCGGTCACCTGCTGAGTGGTGCCGCCACCCGTGGCGCGGTTTTCGGCAGCGCCGTACAGCACGTAATGCTCGACAACGTTCGCCGCAGTGTACTTGCCAGCCAGGTCGGTATTGGCAGCGAGGTAAGCCGCGCCATTGAAGTTGGCGAGAGCGGCGCTGGGGATGCGGCCTTCCTTACCACCATTCTTAATGTAGTGGTCGTAGGCGCTGGCGTAACGGCCCGCGGCAACCGCTTCCAGAACGTCGGAATTGTTGGCGAGGTAATACTTGGAATCGAAGTTCGCGTTCGGGTTGCGACCTTCCTTAGCACCGAACTTTTCAAAATGCTCTTCGGCGCTCTTGAAGATGCCCTGCGAAATCGCGACCAGAACGTCCGGGTAAGTCTGGACGTAATAATTAGCATTAAAACCGGCGATAGCCATTGGAATGACCTCCTAAGTGATCCGCGTGCTTGCCACGCCGACACCAACTAGCCGCCCCCGCGGGGGCGGGAAGCAATCTGCGGGTGCCGGGTAAAGGGCCACACAGGCCCCTTACCGGGCATCCAACTTTCAAACACACAAGCACCGCCCTGTGACAGGCAGCCCGTGCCGACTTTTGCCCGCATCCCATCCAGAAGGCAATCTATGGATACAGGATAAGCAGCCGTCCTATCCGCTTCTTATCCACAATCCACACAGGCTACCCCCGTCTGACGGGCAACAAACCGTAGCGTAACTACCATACGAATACCCCCGTCGCAAGGGGCGAACGCGTTTTTTTTAGTTAATAGAGGCTATTGGCGACGAACCTTAAGAGTTTCAAAGCCCGGAAGCGCCGCGTCGGCATCATCGAACAGACATTCGTATGTCATCGGGTCATAATGGCGCATCAAAACCCGCACGAAGGGCTTCACCTCCACGCCCAAGGCTGCGGCCCAGGCGGCATACCGATCGGGCGGAATGCGCCCGCGCCCAGATTCGACCTGCGAGATGAAGGTGTAATAGTCGATCCCCAGCGCCGCCGCGAGTTGGCGCTGGGAAAGACCGCGCGCCTCCCGCAAGGTTTGCAACCAGATGCCGACGCGCTTGCGTAGCTCTGCCGTTTCTGGCGACTTACCCTGCTGAGGATGGCTATACATGAGGCACCATTGGGTTGGAGTACGCCCCTTCGGTGGATTGCGACCGTTTCCGGCCCCGCCCCAGGGGGTATGTAAGTTGATGTATACCCCGGACCACCCCACCGGTCAAGCGCCCTTTCCCCCAGAAACGCGATTAGCGTTCGGTTAGGGCGCGGAAGAGATGATCGGTGAGCGGTTGCACCATATATTCAAGGGCCGAGCGCGGCGCGACCTTCACCATGGCATCAACCGGCAGCCCGGCTTGCAGCTTCAAATCGCCCAACTTGGTTTCCTGACCGGGAACGACTTCCAGCTTGACCATGAAGTAAGGGGCACCGCTCCGCTCGTCGATCAGCCGGTCGGGCGTTGCCGTGATAACCCGCGCATCGATCACCGGCGTGTTGCGGGCGTTGAGCGTGCTAAAGCGTAGTTCGGCAGGCTGCCCTAAGTGAATGGCTTCAATATCATTCGGCGTGACCTGGGCTTCCACGATCAGCCGGTCATCGACGGGCACAATCTCCATCAACGCCTGGCCGGGCTGAATAACCCCGCCGGGCGTGGTAATCTTCATATTCTGCACCACCCCCGCCTGCGGGGAGATAACATCCAGACGGGTCAGCACGTCGGTCGCGGCAACCACGCGCTGGCGCAGATCGGCGAGCTGCTGACCGGCGAAACGTAGAAGCCGTTGCAGGGACAATTTGGCTTTGCGCCGTTTATTGTTGGCACGGTGTGGGTGACGGTGCTG
>CAZNVY010000006.1:0-8388 GCA_964576605.1 uncultured Elstera sp.
GCAGGCTGAAAGCGGTCCAGAGATCGCCGCCAACTTCGGTCGAGGGGGCCAAACCAGCGCTAATCTTGATGTTCAACGCCTCGTGAATCTCGCCGATTTCCCGCAACGACGGTTGCAGATCCAGCTGCATCCGACGCGCCACCTCCAGCTCGTCGGATACCCGGTCGCGAAACTGCGTGAGTTCCGACAGCAGACGCCGGTTTTCCATCTGCAGGTTGGCAACATTACGGATGTTCTTGACGAACAGCTTCAAGAGCATCTGCACCAGCGAGTCCGAGCCTTCCAGGCTTTGCGACAAGATCGCCGCCGGAAAGATGCGGCACACCGTCGGCTCTTTCGCCCGCACGGTCGCCATGCGTGGCTTATTGTCGATCAGCGCCATTTCGCCGAAGAGACCGCCTGTGCCCACTTCCCCCAGCTTCAGCACACCGCCGGGGCCGGATTTGAAGACTTCAACGCTGCCGTCTTCGATGAAGTAGAAACAGTCGCCGGGGTCGCCTTCACGGACAATATCCTGGCCCGGTGCGAAGCTGGCCCGCTGCACCAAAGCTTCTTCTGCCCCCGGTGTTGGGGCAGCAGACGTAAGATCGAGCGAGGTCGGCGGGTTCGTCATTAGGGTCGTGATCGCCAATTTAAGCGGCACAATGGCATGAGACAGGGGGGCTTGAATAGCGTTTCGTACTAAAGGTGACGAAAGTTTCATCCCCTGAGCCTGCGGCGGCCCTTGCCAACCCGTCCCAAGCCCCCGTAAAGGAAAGCCCTAGGCTGGGGGACGCCCCCAGTCGCAACCCTGGCCGCTGCGCCTGAACAGACCGAAGATCATGGCCCTTTCCGTCGTCATTCTGACCTTCAATTCCGAAGCCAGCATCGCCGCCACCCTGGCCAGCGCCGCGCGCGTGTCCGACGACATTCACGTCGTTGACAGCGGATCTACCGATCAAACGCTCGATCTGGTGCAGGCGGCGGGGGCGCATCTGGTTCATCATCCTTTTGAAAATTACGGTGCACAACGCAATTGGGCTATCGAAAACTTACCCTTGGCTTACGGTTGGCAGCTTCACCTCGATGCTGACGAGAGATTGTCCGATGGGTTGGTTGATGCCATCTTAGCGCTGCGGCGGCAAGAGTTCAGCGGCGCAACGGTCGGATATTTCATCCCGCGCCTAACGATGTTCCTAGGGCGAGCGCTACGTCACGGCGGTTTATACCCGATTTGGCATATGCGCCTGTTCAAAACCGGCCATGGCCGGTGCGAAATGCGCAAATACGATCAGCATTTCCTGTGCGATGGACCGACAGCGCAAATCCATCAGCCGATGCTGGACGATCAGCGGATGAGCCTGACCGAATGGACCGCCCGCCATAACCGCTGGTCCGATGCCGAAGCCGATGAGATCGAAGAAGCGACCGCCGCCGAAGGTTTGGTGCACCCCGATCTGACCGGCAACCCAGTCCAGCGCAAGCGTGCCCTGCGCGGCGGCTATTACAAGGCCCCCCTGTTCCTGCGCGCACTGCTGCTATTTCTGTACCGTTACATCTTCCGCCTGGGCTTCCTCGATGGGAAGGAGGGGCTGATTTACTACGTCCTTCAGACCCTATGGTTCCGGTTTCTGGTGGATGCAAAACTCTATGAACGCCGCCTTGCCCGGCGGGAGTCCCGGTCGTGAAAATCGCCTTCCACGATTACCCCGGCCATGCTTTCCCGGTGCAATTGGCCCGCGCCCTGGCCAAACGCGGGCATGAGGTGCTGCATCTGACCTTCAGCGAGTTCCAGGCCCCGAAAGGTCCCCTGGCCCCGCGCCCCGATGATCCGCCGGGTCTGCACTTACGCGCCCTAACCCTGGGGGAACCGTTCCAGAAGTATAATTTTCTGCGCCGCGCCTGGCAGGAGCGGGTTTATGCCGATCTTCTGGTGCGCACGGTCGACGCTTTTGCGCCGGATGTGATCCTGGGCGGCAATGCGCCGCTCGATCCGCAGGCCAAGCTGCTGCGGTTGGCGAAGCGGCGGCGGTGCGGTTTTCTCTTCTGGCATCAGGACGTCTACGGCGTGGCGATCGATAAGATCCTGCGCGAGAAAATCCCGCTGCTCGGTGGCCTAATCGGGCAATGGTACAAGGCCCTGGAAAAGCGACTCTGGTGCGCGTCGGATCGGATTGTCGCGATTACCGAGGATTTTGTGCCACTGCTAACCGCCGAAGGGATTAGCGCCGACCGAATCGCCGTGATCGAAAACTGGGGTGCGCGGGATGATCTGCCGCCGCGCCCGCAAGCGAACCCCTGGTCCGAAGCGCACGGGTTGGTTGGTAAGACCGTCTTCATGTATTCCGGCACGCTCGGCCTTAAGCATAATCCGCAGTTGCTGGCCGCCCTAGCACGCGCCTTCCGCGACGATCCCGACGTCCGGGTACTGGTTGTCACCGAAGGGATCGGGGCGGATTGGTTGCAGGAAGCGAAAACCCGCGAGGTGTTGGATAATCTTATTCTCCTGCCGTTCCAGCCGTTTAGCGATGTGCCGAACGCTATCGGTACCGGGGCGGTCCTGGTGGTTTTGCTGGAGCCGGACGCCGGGGTTTATTCGGTCCCGTCGAAGACCCTCGCCTATCTCTGTGCCGACCGGCCGATCCTAGGGGCGATCCCGCTGAATAATCTGGCCGCCAAGCTGATTGCGCGGGAAGGGGCCGGACTGGTCGCCGCCCCAGACGATGAGGCCGGCTTCATCGCCGCCGCCCGCCAGTTGCGTGCCGACCCCGCCCTTCGGGCAGGAATGGCCGCCAAAGGCCGCGCCTATGCCGACCGCGCGTTCGACATCGACCGCATTACCGATCAGTTCGAGCGTTTACTTTCCGAAGCGCAGCACCGCGCCCAAGCCTAAGGACCCAGCCATGTCGCAACTCATCGACCTTGCCGCCCGTCTCGACGCCCTGCGCGCGGCCCGTGTTACCACGGTTGGTGATGTGATGATGGATCGTTTTGTTTACGGAACAGTCGAACGAATTTCGCCAGAAGGCCCTATCCCCGTACTGCGGATTCAGCGCGAGACGGCCGTTCTGGGCGGGGCGGGCAATGTGCTGCGCAATCTTTTAGCCCTGGGGGCCGACGGCTGCTTTGTCTCGGTCGTCGGCGATGATCCGGCGGGGCACGGGGTTACCCGCCTAGTGGCGGCGGAGCCGCGGGTTGAACCGCATCTGCTGGTAGAGGCTGGGCGGCAAACAACCGTGAAAACCCGCTTCGTTGCGGGATCGCATCAACTTTTGCGCGCCGATCAGGAAGAGATTTCCGCCATTCGCCCGGCCACGGTTGCCGATCTTCTGCGCCGGACGGAAGAAGCGCTCACCGATAGCGGCGCACTGACCTTATCCGATTATGGCAAGGGCGTTCTCTGCCCAGAAACCCTACGCGCGCTGCTGACCCTGGCCCAGCAAAAGCGCGTGCCAGTCATCGTCGACCCCAAGGGCCGCGACTGGAGCCGCTATAACGGTGCAACCCTGGTCACGCCGAATAAAGCGGAACTGGCCGAGGCAACGGGCCTGCCGACCCACGATGATGCGGCGATCCTAAACGCCGCCCGCCATATCTTGGCGACAACGACCATCGAAGCGGTGCTTGTAACCCGCAGCCAGGACGGGATGACCCTGGTAACCCGCGACGCGGCCCCTTTCCATGTTTCCGCGACGGCGCGGGAGGTTTACGATGTGTCCGGCGCAGGCGACACCGTGGTCGCCGGGCTGGCCGCCGCCCTGGCGGCCGGCTTCCCGCTGCAAGATGCCTGTCTGTTGGCTAATGCTGCGGCGGGCATCGTCGTCGGCAAGATCGGCACCGCTGTGTGCCGCTTAGAGGAATTGAGCGCCGCGCTGCAGGGCCGCGATCTGGCGGCAGACGAAGAAAAGATTCTGGCCCGCAGCGAGGCGGTAATGCGGGTGGCGGCCTGGCGACGGCAAGGACTGCGCATTGGCTTCACCAACGGCTGCTTCGATCTGATCCATCCGGGGCATGTCTCACTCCTAGCGCAGTCGAAAGCCGCCTGCGACCGGCTGATCGTTGGCTTGAATACCGACGCCTCCGTCAAGCGTCTGAAGGGCGACAGTCGCCCCATCCAATCGGAAATGGCGCGCGCCATTGTGCTGGCCTCGATGGCCGCCGTCGATGCGGTGATCTTGTTTGGCGAGGATACGCCCTATGATCTGATCGCCGCGCTCGAACCCGACGTGCTGGTGAAGGGTGCCGATTACACCGTGGAAACCGTCGTCGGATCCGATCTCGTGCTGAAGCGCGGCGGTAAAGTTGTGCTAGCCAACCTAGAAGCAGGGTTTTCCACCACGAATATGGTGAAGAAAGTGACTGCGGCCCCTAACAGCCCCTGATCCTTCCCCGCTGGGTTACGCACAGGCCTGCAATTGGCTGAAACGGCGGCCGCAGATCGCACCGATATAATCGGTTAGGAGCCGCCCGGCGGTTTCGGTATCCAGCGCCGCCGCCGCGACGGTTTCTACCTGTTCTTCGCGCGCATCGAGCCGCTGCACGCTGATCTGCCCGTCCCGGTCGCACCCGATGCGCAGCTTCTGCGGGACCGGCTGACCGTCGATAAACAACACGAAGATCACCGAGCCGACAAAGGGTTCCGGCCCGCGTTGTGGAATCTCGCGCAGGTGGATCTGCGCTTCCTCCAGCGCCTCGTTAATGTCGTGCAGCGCGTGCTGCAAGCGGGGCAGTAGTTGCGTGCGCCACTGGTTGCGTTGCCGCAGCAGGGCCGCTGCCGCACGCTGTGCGGCATCACGCGCGGCTTCATCGCGGGCCGAAATGATCCCATCGATGGTCTTCTTCTGCGCGATGATGGCGGCCAAAGCGCTATGGTATCCCTGTGTCATGGCGCGAACCCTCCTGTCACCGGGCCTGGCACCCACCGCGTTACGGCGATGGACAGGCGTTGTGCGGCGCGGTAAGCATGGGAAAACCTGCGCCGCCCGCGCACGGCAGTATCGGGGCGTCTTGGCAGCGGGGCTTCTACGCCCCATCTGCTGCCTAACCGTCCCCGACGACGGACCAAAGAGCCGAAGGTGAGAAGATGAAAGGCTGGACCTTGGACGATATAGCCTGGGATCGCTTCCAGGCGGACCTGGTCGATCCTGAGACCATCAAAGTCGTAAAAGCGGCGGCATTGGTCGAACATAACGGCCATGAATATGCGATCTACCTTAAGAATGTCTTTCGCGACGATCCGGCCTTCTGCGCCGCAACCGACGCTTGGGCCGAAGAAGAGGTGCGGCACGGGCAAGCGCTGCGCCGTTGGGCTGAACTGGCCGATCCCAGCTTTGATTTTGATCGCGCATTCCATACTTTCACCACTGGCTATCGCCTGCCCCTAGATGCGCAGGAGTCGGTTCGCGGAAGCCGCGCGGGCGAGTTGATCGCCCGCTGCATCGTCGAGACCGGAACCAGTTCCTGGTACACCGCCATTAAAGACGGCAGCCACGAACCTGTCCTGCAACAAATTTGCGCCGCCATCGCCGCCGACGAATTGCGCCATTACAAGCTGTTCTACAGCACCCTTAAGAAATACCTTGAAAAAGAAGGCCTGGGGCGCTGGCAGCGGCTGCGCGTGGCCGCAACCCGTCTTACCGAGACGGAGGACGATGAACTGGCCTATGCCTATTACGCCGCCAATGGGACCCATGCCCCTTATGATCGGCGCACATCAAACCGGGCCTATGCCCGGCGGGCTTATGCTTTCTACCGCCCTCATCATGTAGATCGGGGCATGGCGATGATTTTCAAGGCCATCGGCCTGCCCGCGCGGGGACTGCTGCACCAGGTAGCCACGAAAGCCGCCTGGACCTATATGCGCAAACGGACAGCCGCCTTGGATAAAGACGCCGCCTAAGCCCTTTCCCCCGATTGCCCTGGGAGCCAGTAGCGCCCCCAGGGCAATCGGGGGCTTATGGCGTTACTGCGCCCTTCGCGGCCGCATTGATCGCCGCGGCAATCGCTTTTGGCTGCGATAGGAACACCCCGTGGCTAGCCTTGATCTCGGTCGTCCGCGTGCCGATTTCGGGTGCCATCTTGCGCAGCCGGTCCGGCTTTGTACGATGCGTAAATGCGCGATCAATATTGCGCATCAATCCGTGGGCACGAATCACACGATTTAATTGCGTGCGATTTTTATGCAAAAGAAAAACCGCAGAAGCGAGACTTCTGCGGTTCGCGCGATACCCTAAGCGATGCAGGCGATCACGCCCCCGCTGGCTCCAACTGTCGCCGCCGCTCCACCGGCGTTTCGGGCAGCAGGCTGCGGGCATGACCGACACACCGCCCGCACTTCACTTGGCAGCCATGGGCTTTATAAAGGGCCGCGAGGGTGGCGGCACCGCTTTCGCGGGCACGGACCAGATCCCGTTCGCTCAAAGCATTGCAGACACAAACGATCATGCGGCCCTCATAGGCGATTAGCTCTTCAGCGGTTCGACCTGGTTTTGCAGATAATTCTGCAGGCCGATCTGCTCGATGAGCGCGAGTTGGGTTTCGAGAAAGTCGATATGCTCTTCGGTATCGACCAGGATTTTCGTTAGCAAATCACGGCTGGCGTAATCTTTAACGTCTTCCAGATAGGCAATCGCTTCGATCAGATCGGTGCGCGCCTGGGTCTCCAAGCGCAGATCACCCGACAGCGCTTCCGGTACATCCTCGCCGATCAACAGCTTGCCGAGATCTTGCAGATTGGGCAGGCCTTCCAAGAACAGAATACGTTCGATCAGCCAATCGGCGTGGCGCATCTCGTCGATCGACTCGTGATAGGTCTTCTCGCCGAGCCGGGTGAAGCCCCAGTTCTTATGCATCCGCGCGTGCAGGAAGTACTGGTTGATCGCCGTCAGTTCGTTAAACAGGATCTTATTGAGGTATTGGATCGCTTGCCGGTCGCCCTGCATGGCTCTGCTCCGCTGGCTCTAGGAACGGGTGCCGCCGAAACGGCACCCAAAGGCCCCTATCTTAGCGCCAACCGGCCCGATCCGCGACCTTCAAAGCGTCTGGCGTGGCTTCGCCGATCTTCGCCAAGTTCAGGGTATCGGCCTTGAACTTGCCAAAGCTTTCCAGGATCGGGTCGGCAGCCACATCGGCGCGGATTGGGAATTCCATCGTCCCGGCCGACATCACCTTCTGCGCGTCCTTGCTAATCAGGAATTCCATGAACTTAACCGCGTCCGCCTTGTTCGGGGCGTTTTTGGTCAAGCCCACGCCAGAGATATTGATGTGCGCGCCGCGCCCCTCTTGATTCGGGAAAACGATGCCGATCTTTTCCACGATCTTCTTATCCGCGTCGGAGCCGGTCTTCAGCCGCGCGTAATAATAATGATTGGTCAGGGCGATATCGGCTTCCCCGGCGGCAACAGCTTTGATTTGATCGGTGTCGCCGCCCTGCGGGGCACGCGCCAGATTCGCCACAAGACCCTTGGCCCAGGCATCGGCCTTATCCATGCCGTCGTTGGCGATGATCGAGGCGACCAGCGATTGGTTATAGGTATGGTTCGAGGAGCGGGTGAGCAGCTTCCCCTTAAACTTCGGATCGGCCAGCGTCTCGTAGGTCGCGATATCGGCGGGCTTAACCCGGTCCATATGATAGGCGATCACCCGTGCGCGCAGGGCAATAGCGAACCAATTGCCGTCCGGATCGCGCAAATTGGCCGGCACCACTTCTTCCGCCACGGCGGATTTTACCGGCTGCAGCAGCTTGTTATTCTTCAGGATATGCAGATTGGCGGCATCGACGGTGATGATGACATCGGCGGGCGAATTCGCCCCTTCGCGCTGCAGACGCTGCACGAGGCCGTTGATGTCGCCCTGGACGACATTCACCTTAATGCCCGTGTCGGCGGTGAACTTATCATACATGACCTGATCGGTCGGATAATGGCGCGACGAATAGACATTCACCTCCGCCGCCGAGGCCAGGGCCGTGCCCGCCAGCCACAGAGCCGTTGCGCTGAGAGCAACAATATTCGCACGCTTAATCATCTTCGCCATAGTATCCTCACTCGATTCGCCGTTGATCGGCCCCTCGCTGCGTACTGCGACGCATTCTTAGTCGCGCCGAGTGTGCCGAGATTGCGAGCGATTTGCAATAGCGTTCTTAACATTCGCCCTCATGCAAAAGCCGCCTCCGGTGGAACCGAAGGCGGCTTTGCCCGATAGAGGGGGAGCTTAAGCGTCTTTTTTCTTCAGCAAGCCCAGGAGGCGCGGCAGTTCCCCAGCAATCCCCCGGCGGAACAGCATCACGCAGACCACAAAAATTGCGCCGGTGATAATCGTGACCCAGGCCCCGGTTTCCGCCAGGTAATCCTGGATCAACACAATGATCGCGGCCCCAACGATTGGCCCGAACAGCGTGCCGATGCCGCC
>CAZNVY010000006.1:8398-35776 GCA_964576605.1 uncultured Elstera sp.
AAGCAGGGTCATCAACACAACTTCGCCCGACATGGTCCAATGCACGCCGGATAGGCTGGCGAGCTGCAAGGTGATCGCTTTCAGCGACCCCGCCAACCCCGCCAGCGCGGCGGAGATCACGAAGGCCAGCAGCTTATAGCGATCCACCGCATAGCCCAGAGACCGGGCGCGCGGCTCATTCTCGCGGATCGCTTTCAGCACCTGGCCGAAGGGCGAATGCACCGTGCGATAGATTAGCAGCAGCCCAGCCAGCACGACCACCAGCACGAAATAATACATGGTCGTGGTCGGCATGAGATCGATCACGCCGAACAAATACCCCCGTGGCACGGCCTGGATTCCATCTTCCCCTTGAGTGAAAGGAACCTGCAGAGCCAGAAAGTAGATCATCTGTGCCATGGCCAGGGTAATCATGGCGAAGTAAATGCCCTGACGCCGAATAGCGATGGCCCCAAAGACCAGACCCATTCCAGCCGCCGTCCCGGTACCGAGCAGTAAGGCGATTTCGGGCGTTACTCCCCATACTTTCGCTGCATGAGCGGCCACATAAGCGGCCCCGCCAAAGAAAGCCGCGTGACCGAAGCTCAGAAGCCCCGCAAACCCCAGCAGCAGATTGAAAGCACAGGCAAACAACGCAAAGCAAAGAATCTTCATCACCGTGATCTCATAAAGACCGGTGAAAGGCACTGCCGCGAACAGCAGCGTGAAGATCAGGAAGGACCGAAGAGCAGCAGGCGACATCGAACCCTCCCCTTACGCGGTTTTGCCGAACAGGCCCGCCGGCTTGACCAGCAGCACCAGGATCATCAGCACGAAAATCACCGTGCTCGACGCTTCGGGATAGAAAACCTTGGTCAAGCCTTCGATAATCCCCAGGGCGACCCCGGTGATGATCGATCCCAGGATCGACCCCATCCCGCCGATCACCACCACGGCGAAGACAACGATGATCAGGTTCGACCCCATCAGCGCCCCCACCTGATAGATCGGCGCGGCCAACACCCCGGCAAAGGCGGCCAAGGCCACCCCAAACCCATAGGTGAGGGTAATCATCACCGGAACATTGATGCCGAAGGCTTGAACGATTTCCGGACGCTCGGTCGCGGCCCGCAGCGTCGCCCCCAGGCGGGTTTTCTCCAACATCAACCAAACGGCAAGGCAAACGCCCAAGGCCGCAACCACCACCCAGGCGCGATAGTTCGGCAAGAACATAAAGCCGAGGTTCTGACCGCCGCGCAGCGCGTCCGGGATGGCATAGGGCTGCCCCGACACGCCGAAGACCTGCTTGAACGCCCCTTCCGCCAGCAACGTCAACCCGAAGGTCAGCAGCAGACCGTAGAGATGATCGAGCTTATAGAGATGCCGCAACAACAGCCGTTCGACGACGATGCCAATCGCCCCAACGATAACCGGCGACAGCAGGAGGGCGGGCCAATAGCCGATTCCTAAATAGGTCAACAGCATCCACGCCACGAAAGCACCCATCATATAGAGCGCGCCATGGGCGAAATTGATGACGTTGAGAATGCCGAAGATGATCGCCAGCCCCAACGAGAGCAGCGCATAGAAACAGCCATTAATCAAACCGATCAACAGTTGCCCATAAAGGGCCGCCGCCGGCACGCCGAAAATTTCAGTCATAACGGGAATCCGGGTCAGGGTCGCACCCCTGCGCGTCCAAAGACAGGCGCGCAGGGGCAGACAGTGATGGAGACCTGGGCGCTTACTTCACCAGGGGGCAGCCGCCGTCTTTTTCCGGACGGAAGGCTTCATCGCCGGGGATCGTTGCCAGGATCTTGTAGTAATCCCACGGGCCTTTCGATTCCGCCGGAGTCTTGACCTGCGCCAGATACATATCGTGGACCATGCGGCCATCGGTGCGGATCTTGCCGTTCTTGGCGAACATATCGTTGATCGGCAGTTCACGCATCTTCATGGCAACCTTGGTGCCATCGTCCGTCCCGGCGGCCTGTACCGCCTTCAGATAATGCAGCGCCGAGGAATAAACCCCCGCCTGCACCATCGACGGCATCCGCTTGACCTTATCGAAGAACCGCTTCGAGAAAGCGCGGGTTTCGTCGTTCAGGTCCCAGTAAAAGCCGGTGGTCAGGGTCAAACCCTGGGCGGTTTGCAGGCCAAGCGAATGCACATCGGTGATAAAGATCAACATCCCGCCCAAGCGTTGCCCGCCTTGGGTGATGCCGAATTCCGCCGCCTGTTTGATCGTCTGCACCGTATCAAGCCCGGCATTGGCCAGCCCGATCACCTTCGCCTTGCTGGCCTGCGCCTGTAATAGGAAGGACGAGAAATCGGCATTGGCCAAGGGGTGGCGAACGCTGCCCAATACCTTCCCGCCATTGGCGGTCACGGCCGCCGCCGTATCGCGCTCTAGCGCATGGCCAAACGCATAGTCGGCGGTCAGGAAGAACCAAGTATCTCCGCCCTGCTTCACAGTCGCGGTGCCGGTGCCTTTGGCGAGCGCGTAGGTATCATAGGTATAATGCACGCCGGTCACCGCGCAGGCCTTGCCCGACAGGTCGGAACTGGCGGCCCCATTGTGCAGAATGACCTTATTCTTTTCCTTACCGATTTCCTGCACGGCCAGCGACACGGCGGAGTTCAGCAGATCGGTAATCATGTCGACCTTATCGGCATCGATCCACTTGCGGGCGATCGAGGCGGCGATATCGGCCTTGTTCTGATGATCGGCGAAGGCGGTTTCAATTGGCTTATCCAGCACTTTACCGCCGAAATCGGCAATCGCCAGGCGCACGGCCTCCAGGCTGCCCGACCCGCCCACGTCGGCATAAACGCCCGACCCATCGGTCAGCACGCCAATCTTCACCACATCATCGGTCAGTTGCGCCTGCGCGCTGCCGGCGGCCAGCAACGCCGCCCCGGCCAACAAGCTTGTGCGCAGCGAAACCTTAATCTGCTTCGTCATCGGATTTTCCTCCCCAAAAATGTCCGATTCGCCTCGGTTAGACGCCGAGATACCGTTTTAAGTCCTCGGTTTTACTATCGAGTTCGGCAGCCAGAATGGCATCGACGACCCGACCGTTTTCCACGACGTAGTGACGGTCGGCGACCGTCGCGGCGAAGCGGAAATTCTGTTCGACCAGCAGCACGGTGAAACCGCGCGCTTTAATTTCCCGAATGGTTTCGCCGATCCGGTCGATGATGACCGGGGCTAGCCCCTCGGTCGGCTCGTCTAGCATCAACAAGGTCGCGCCGGTGCGCAGAATGCGACCGATGGCCAGCATCTGCTGCTCGCCGCCCGACAGTTTCGTGCCCTGGCTGCGTTTGCGTTCCTTCAGGTTCGGGAACATCGCGTAAATTTCATCGACCGTCATGCCGCCCGGCTTCACCACCGGCGGCAGCATCAGGTTTTCTTCCACCGAGAGGGCGGCGAAGATCGCCCGCTCCTCTGGGCAAAAGGCAATGCCGCGTCGGGCAATCGTATGCGGTGCCTGGGCGATCAGATTATCGCCATTGAACGTGACGGTGCCGGTGCGCTTGCCAACCAGCCCCATGATCGACTTCAGGGTGGTCGTTTTGCCCGCGCCGTTGCGACCCAACAAGGTTACGACTTCACCCTGCCGGACGTTGAAGTCCATCCCATGCAGAATATGGCTTTCGCCGTAATGGGCGTGAAGGTCGCGAACCTCCAGCAGCGGGGCACCCTGGGCGGCGGAATTAGTGGTGGCCATGACCGGACCCCATGTAAGCGCTGATAACCTGCGGATTTTGCGACACTTCGGCGTAGGTGCCTTCGGCGATGATTTCGCCCCGTTGCAGAACCGAGATTTTATCTGACAGATCGGCGACGACCGATAGGTTATGTTCAACCATCAGCACCGTCCGCCCGTGCGCCGATTTCCGCACCAAGGCCGAAATCCGCCCGATATCCTCGCGCCCTAAGCCCGCCATCGGCTCATCCAGCAGCATCACCGTTGGCTCCAGCGCTAGGGTGGTGGCGATTTCCAGCGCCCGCTTGCGCCCATAGGCCAGTTCAACGGCAGTGTGATTGCGGAACTCCGCCAGCCCCACCGCCTCCAGCAGCTCGTCGGCCCGGTCGTTATACTGATCCAACACTTTTTCCGACCGCCAGAAATCGAAACAGCCGCCGCGCTTGCGCTGCAAGGCAACGCGCACATTTTCACGCACCGTCAGATGCGGGAAGACGGCCGAAATCTGGAACGACCGCACCAAGCCCTTCTGGGCAATGGTTGCCGCTTCGATCGCGGTAATATCCTCGCCCCGGTACAGGATCTGCCCGCTGGTCGGGATCAGAAACTTGGTCAAAAGGTTAAAAACCGTCGATTTCCCCGCGCCATTTGGGCCGATCAGCGCGTGAATCGTGCCTTCCTTGACCGATAGATCAACGGATTTAACGGCTGTGAAGCCCGAAAACTGCTTCGTCAGCCCCCGCGCTTCTAGAATAGCGGTGCTCGCCACGTCTATACCTCCCCCATGCGAAGCGTTTTTCGCTTCTTTCGTCCGAGTTTCGTCTCGGTATGGTCGCCAGGATGGGCCAACCTGAGTGATCCGTCAACTCTGCAGACCAAGTTTTAACGAACGGCCCTTGTTCTCTTAGAAAACCCGGCCCATCCTGCCCAGGATATGACCGCGCCCGCCTTTCTTAGCCCCCATGCCTCCGGCTATCGCGCCTTCGCTGCGGCGGTTGTCGCCGTCGGCATTGCCACTTTTGCCCATCTTTATTGCGTCCAACCCCTGCTACCGCTATTAGCCGAAAGTTTCGGTTTATCTCCGTCGAATAGTTCGTTATCCTTATCGGTTACCACTTTGATTCTCGCCGGGGCTTTGCCGCTGATCGGCCCGCTGACGGAACGCGCTAACCGTCGCCGGGTTTTGGGGATCGCGCTGACAGGGGCCGCTCTGGCGACGCTGGCCAGCCTGCTCGCCCCGTCTTGGCCGCTGCTGCTCGTCGCCCGCGCCGGGCTTGGCCTCGCGCTCGCCGCCCTTCCCGCCACCGCAATGGCCATGATCGCCGAAGAGGTGGAACCGCGCGCCATGGGCGGAATCATGGGCCTGTATCTGGCCGGAACAGTTTTTGGCGGCATGAGTGGCCGGGTGCTGGCGGGATTTCTGGCCGATTGGATCGGCTGGCGTGGGGCTTTGGCCGGGATCGATACCGTCGGCCTTCTGTGCCTACTGGTCTTCTGGCGCTGCTGTCCGCCGCCGCAGCGCTTTACCCCGCGGCGGATTGCCCTAAGGCCCTATCTAATCGCCCTACGCCACCATGCCGCCGATCCCGCCTTGCGCAACTTCGCGCTGATGGGCGGGCTGCTGATGGGGCAGTTCGTGGCCACCTACAATTACCTAGGCTTCCGCCTGCTGTCCCCACCCTTCGACCTTGACCCACAGACCGTTGGGCTTTTGTTCTTGACGTATGTGGCCGGTATGATTGGTACGACAACGGGGGGACGCTGGCTGGACCGCTGGGGCGCGCCGACAGCGCTGCCGCTGGCCTTGGGGCTAACCGCTGCGGGGCAGGTGGCGATGCTGATCGACCGGCTGCTGCCGGTGACCCTGGGGGTTGCGCTGATGACCTTTGGCTTTTTCGCGGCCCATGCCTGTCTGTCGACCTTAGTCGGGCGGCGGGGGGGCGACTCGAAAAGCCGGGCGGTCGCCCTGTATCTGATCGCCTATTACGTCGGCTCTAGCCTTTTGGGGGCCGGATTGGGCCACGCCTGGAGCGCTTTTGGCTGGCCGGGCGTGGCGACGGCGGCGCTGGCCGCTATTGCCCTATCGGCGCTGCTGCTGCGTCCGGCGCTTCGGCCAGGGTCAGCCAAATCGGGTTCTTGAGCTTGGCAATGAAGGCCGCGTGCCGGGCTAGTTCCTCGGCATTTGCCGCATGGGGGCGCGGCGGACGGACCGGGCGATCCGGGGCCGTCAATGGCACCGCCGGACGCCCCGACGCCTCCTCCGTCTCCATGCCCGCGAGGTTAAGACCGCGCTGTTTCCCGCCTAAAAGTTCGACATAGACTTCCGCCAGCAGCTCGGTATCCAGTAAGGCCCCATGCTTCACCCGGTGGCTATTGTCGATATTGAACCGGCGGCAGAGCGCATCAAGACTGGCAGGCGAGCCGGGGAATTTGCGGCGGGCCAGGGTGAGGGTACAAAAGGCCCGCTCGTCCGCAATTCGGGGCTTGCCGCAGCGCTTTAGCTCCGCATTCAAGAAGCGCATATCGAATTCGGCGTTATGGATCACCAGGCGGCTATCGGTGCCGATAAAGTCGAGAAACTGATCGACAATCTTGGCGAAGGGCGGGTGCTGGGCCAGAAACTCGGTCGATAGGCCGTGGACGCGGAAGGCATCCTCCGGCACGTCGCGTTCGGGATTGATGTAGAGATGTAAGGGCGCGCGGCTGGTCGGGCTACCATCCTGCAGCTCGATGCAGGCGATTTCGACGATCCGGTGGCCCGATGCCGGATCAAAGCCGGTGGTTTCGGTATCGAGACAAATTTCGCGCATAGGCCCTGCGTCCGGCGGGAGGAAAACGAAGCAGTGGGCCGACCGGCGGCGGCGCGCGGCGGAGGGCGCGCAGCATCTGCATCACCGCCCGCCGCGTCACCGCCCGGCCCAAGCCCGTTGGGATGATATAATCGGCCTGTCGCCGTTTGGCGAGATCCGGCCATTGTTGCGCCCGGATCGCCTGCAGCCGGGCGTCGGTCATGCCCGGTCGGCGCAGCACCCGCGCCGCCTGCACCTGGGCCGGGGCGGTGACCACCACCACCCGGTCACACTGCCGGTCAATCCCCGTCTCGAACAGCAAGGGAATATCCAGAACTACCAACCAATGCCGACTATTTCGCTTTAGAAACGTTTTCCGCGCTTGCGCAACGCGCGGGTGCAAAATCGCCTCTAGCCGCCGCAGCGCCGGGGGATTGCCAAAAACCGCCGCCGCTAGTGTGGGCCGCAGCACCCGTCCGTCGTCGACCGTGCCGGGAAAAGCCTCGGCAATCGCCCGGATCGCCGCTTTATCCTCCCGCAGCAGCCGATGCACCACGGCATCAGCATCCTGCACCGGAACCCCCATCTGCCGCAGGATCGAGGCGGTTGCCGACTTTCCCATTCCGATGGAGCCGGTCAGGCCGACAACGAGGGGGCGGGCAAAACGGGGCATCGGTTAGGCTAGCACCGCTGCCCGTAGATCATCGTCAATGTCGGGATCGATCCCGAAAAAATGCCGGAAGGCAGGCTTGGCCTGATGCAGCAGCATTCCCAGCCCATCGACCGTGCGCAGGCCGCGCCCGCTGGCTTGCCGCAGCAGGGCCGTTTCCAGTGGGCTGTAAACGAGATCATAAACCACCGCGTCGGCCGCCAATCCATCCAGAGTGATCTGATGATCGGGCTGACCCGACATGCCAAGACTGGTGGCATTGACCAGCAGACTGACCCCGGTCAGCGCGGCCTGCGCCTCCGCCTCGTCCACCGCGTGCAGCGTTAGGCCCGGTCGGGCGAAATGCTGAATTAGCGCGTCCGCCCGCGCCTTGGAGCGGTTGATGACGCGGATTTCCCGCGCCCCCGCCTCGGCCAATCCATACAGGACCGCCCGCGAGGCCCCACCCGCCCCCAATACCGCGGCCGGCCCCGCATCGGCCCGGAACGTCGGCACCGCGGCGCGCAGATGGTTCATGAACCCGGCCACATCGGTATTGGTGCCAACCATGCGCCCGGCGCGGAAGGTCACCGTATTCACCGCCCCAACCGCCTGCGCCGCCGCGTCGATCTCATCAAGCAGGGGCAGCACGATTTCCTTATGGGGAATCGTTAAATTGCAGCCGGTGAAACCCATTTTCGGCAAGACGGGCAGGCAGACGGCCAAATCTTCGGGCCGGATCGGCAGAGCGATATAACTGCCGGGAATCCCATAGCGTCGCAGCCAATAGCCATGCAGCTTGGGGGAGCGCGAATGGTGGATGGGCCAGCCAATGACAGCGGCGAGCTTCAGGTCGCTCACGATTAAACCAGCCCTATCTTATGACCACGCAGGAAATCGAGCAGCGGCAACAAGGGCAGCCCCAGAATGGTGAAAAAATCACCATCAATCCGCTCGAACAGATTTACCCCGACCCCTTCCAGATGATAGGCCCCCACACTTTCCAAGATATCGGGACCCGCCAGGCGCAGATAGGTCTTGATCTGCGCGTCGGTCAGGGGACGCAGGGTCAGTGTCGCCACAGCCCGATGCGTCCAGATCGACGCACCGTCGCGGTGGATGGCCAGGGCAGTAATCAGCTTATGCGATTTACCCGCCAACGCCCGCAGGTGGGCCGCCGCCGCGCCCATATGGGCGGGTTTATCGAACCAGGTGCCGCCGCAGTCCAGCATCTGATCGGCCCCCAGGACCATAGCCCCCGGCAGGCGGCGCGACACCCGTTCGGCCTTTAGATGCGCCAGCTCCTGGGCAACATCGGCGGCGCTGGCCCCATCGGCCCGGAGGGATTCCTTCACCATCGCTTCGTCGATGGCCGCCGGGATCGCCTCTACCGTCAGCCCGGCATTATGCAGTAGGGCTAAACGGATGGCGCTGCCTGAGGCGAGAATCAAGGGCGTGCTCATCCCTGCCTCCCCGTGTGAATATGCGTATGGGGGTGGATTTCGCCGGGATGTTCCCGTTCTTGCAAAAGTTGAATCACGGCAGCCGCCGTCTCCTCGATCGACCGGCGGGTCATATCAATGACCGGCCAACCCTTTTCCTCGAACAAACGGCGCGCAGCGGTCACTTCGGCGCGCACCCGGTCGATGTCGGTATAGCTGGTACTATCATCCTGCGAGAGCTGCTTCAGCCGATTGCGCCGAATTTGCACCAGCCGATTTGGATCGTTAGTCAGGCCCACGATCAAGGGTTTCTTACAGTTCAGCAAATCATCCGGCAGGGGCACCCCCGGCACAATCGGCACATTGGCGGCCTTATAACCCCGATTGGCCAGATACATGCAAGTAGGGGATTTCGAGGTGCGGGAAACGCCGACCAGCACCACATCCGCCTCCTCCAGGTTCCAGTAGGATTGGCCGTCGTCATGGTTCTGGGTATAGGTCATCGCATCGATCCGCCGGAAATAATCATTGTCCAGCGTATGCTGCTTACCCGGTTGACGGCTGCCCGATAGGCCAAAGTAAGAACCGAGCGCCCCAATTACCGGATCGAGGATCGGGATCAACGGCACCTGCAAGATTCGGCATTCGTCCTGCAACTGCTTGCGCAGTTTTTCGTCCACCATCGTAAACAAGACCGGGCCGGGCTTGGCGGCAATCCCCGCCAGAACCTTGGTCATGTGATTAACCGACCGCACCAGCGACCAAATGTGGAGATCCGACTCGATCCCCTCGAACTGCACAAGACAGGCGCGGGCGACCGCATGAACCGTATCGCCGGTCGAGTCAGATACCAGATGGATCGGAACGGTCCGGGGGGCGGGCGCTACCATCGTCGAAATCCTTCTGCGGCGGGTCTTCGGGTCTAACCTGTTTGGCGGGACGGCTCAAGCCCCACACCCGGCGCGGCGTTTAGCCTGGGCCTCCAGCCGGGCGGTCGCAGGTTCGATAGCCCCCTCCAGCGCCGCCATGAAGGCAGCGCGCGGTTCGGCGGGCACGGTCAGCGGTGGCAAAATCTCGATAACCACGGTGCCGGGGTATTTGTGGAAGGCGTTGCGCCCCCAAAACACGCCGGAATTCAGCGCCACCGGCACGACCGGCACCCCGGACAGCCGGGCGAGATGCTGGACACCGCCGCGATAGGGGCGATGGGTGCCGGGATCGGTGCGCGTGCCTTGCGGGAAGATGATGATGGGCCGTCCGGCGGTCAGCACCGGCAACGCCGCTTTGCCAACGTCGTGGATCGCCTTCTGCCCGGCCCCGCGCTTTACCGCGATCTGCCCGAAGCGCCAGAGATAATAGCCGAAAATCGGCAGAAACAGCAGTTCGCGCTTCAGAATATAGGCGGGGCGGCGGGCGATAGTCAGCAGGGCCAGGGTTTCAAACGCCGATTGATGCTTCGCCGCCAGGATATAGCCGCCGGAAGTTGGCAGGTGCTCCCGCCCCCGCACCTCCAGCCGCATTCCGCAGATCGCCCGCATCAGGAACAGGCTGCTGTGCGCCCAAAACTCCACAACCCACCAGGCGGCAGCGCGTGGCAGCAGCGTTACCGGCAGCAGGAGCGTCGCAATGAAAAAGAACCAGCCAAAGAAGGCGATATTGAAGATCGCCGAACGCAGGCCGATCATGCTTCCCCCAAGGTAACGATACTCCGCGCCCAAGCGCGCAGCAGTTTGTGATACTCGCTGACCAACAGCGTCAAGCCCCCCGCGCGCATCCAACTGCCTTCTGGGAAGCCGGGCGGGAACACCGGATGGGGAATGATCGCAAGGCCGGGTGCCGCGCGCTTCAACTCGAACAGACTGCGCGGCATGTGATAGGCGGCGGTCACCAGACGGATCGAGCGCACGCCGGTCGCCCGTGCCCAGGCCGCCGTTTCGGCGGCATTGCCCAGCGTATCAGCCGCCGCATAGCCGAGGGTCACGCAGCACTCGATCTGCGCTTTGCCGTTCGGGCCGAAGCCGGCCAACTCCTCTGGCTCAACCTCTGGATTGACGCCGGAGATGAAGACCTGCCGGGCCAGCCCCTGCGCTTGCAGCGTTAATCCCGTCGACAGACGCTGTCGTCCGCCGGTCAGCACAACGATCGCATCGGTCCGGCTCTGATCCCCCGATGCCCGGCCCGGCACCTCGGCCATGAAAAGCCCGAAGCCGACGCCATAGGCTAGCACCAGACCGCCGATGCCATAGAGCAGCCGTCTCATGTCCGCTCCCCCAAGTCGGCCAGCGCGGCGGCCAGGTTCGCCGCCACCGGCAGATCAGGCCGGGCGGCGGCACTGGCCGTGCCCTTGCCGGTCAAGACCAGCCGGAAGGCAACGCCCGCCGCCGCCGCCGCCTCGGCATCGGTCAGCGCATCGCCGATAAAGAGAGTTTCGCTGGGATGCGCCCCATGCTGGCGCATCGCCTCGATCACCATGCCCGGCGCAGGTTTGCGGCGCGGGCTAAGTCCATCGCGCGGATCCGGGGCAATGTGTACCGAGGCAAACCGCCCGCCGGCCTGCGCCAAAGCCCCGATCAGCTTGGCCTGGATTGCCCCAAACAGGTGGGCTGTCACCTGTCCGCGCCCCAGGATCGACTGATTGCTGACCAAGGCCGCCCGCCCGCCCCCGGCGGTATAGGCCGCCAGGGCGGCAATCGCCGCCGGGATCAGAATCAACTCATCCGGATGACGCACGCCGGTCGGTCGATCCTCATTCAGAACGCCGTCGCGGTCGATCAGGAGAAGGCGGGGAAATCGGTCCATCGCGGCGTTAAATCAGGCTTACGGCCACCGCGCCAGCCCCCGCAGCGCCGCCAGATAGGCCGCCGCCGCCGCCAAGGCCGAGAGAGCCAGCGGCAACAGCGCAATCCACAGCCAATCCAAGGGGGCCAGCGCAACCCCCCGCAGCAGGGCCGGAGCATCCGCTGCACTGGCCACCAGCAGCGGTAAGGCAAGCAGCACCGCCACTGCCAAAATCCCACCGATCAGCGCCCCCAGCAGCGCCCGCCCCATCGTCTGCCGCGCCAAGCCAGCCGCGATATAGCCATCCCGTGCGCCGATCAGATGCAGCACCTCGATGACATCCTGCTGAACCGCCAGCGCCGTGCGCGTTGCGAACAGGACGGTCAAGACCGCCGCGCCGCCGATCACCGCCAGCACGACCACCGCTAGCCCGCGCGCCGCCCCCGCCGCGCGCCGAATCGGCTCCAGCCAGGTCAGATGATCCTGGTAGCGGGTACCGGGCACCGCTGCCAGCGCTTGCCGGATTGCGTCCTGCGCGGCAACCGCAGGGTCAACCGAAACGGCGATCAAGCGCGGAATCGGCAGTTCCGCCGCACCGGTCAGTTCCCCCAGCCAGGGCGCGACCAGAGCCGCCCCAGCCTCTGGCGGCAAGGGCCGGACCAACAGCACGCCGGGCTGGGCTTCCAGAAGTTTTACCGCCGCTTCGACCCGCCGTCCGACCTCGGCGGCATCCGGGCCAGGCAGGACCTGGACGGTCGCCGTGCCGGTGACTTCTTTATCCCAGGCCTGGGCACCCCGGTTCACCGCCAAGGCCCCCGCCAGCGCCAAAAGCGCCAGCAGCGTCATGATGGCAACGATGGCCGGCAGGAAACGCCCGCCTTCGTCGGCCCGCAGCGGCAGCGGATGCCCAAGACCGGGCAGAGGGCCGGAGAATATGGAGAATTTCATGGTGCACCGCCGCTTGTTTCGGCACCAAAAGGATTGCTACCCGGCGGCAAGAGATGCACTTCGCCCTGCTCGACATGTAAAACCGGGTGCGGGAAGCGGCTGATAAGCTGCTGATTATGGGTGGCAAAGACGATCGTGGTGCCGACCTTGTTCATTTCCTCGAAAAGATGCAGCAAGCGCACAGCGATCCGGTCATCGACGTTCCCCGTCGGCTCGTCGGCCAGCAGCAGATCGGGCCGAGCAATCACCGCACGCGCAATCGCCACGCGCTGCTGCTGCCCGCCAGAAAGCTGCGCAGGCTTGGCGTGCACCTGATTCTTGAGGCCAACCCAGGACAGAAGTTCCGCCACATGCGCATCGATCTCCGCCGAACTATGCCCGGCGATGCGCAGCGGCAGGGCGACATTTTCCAGCGCCGTCAGATGGTCAAGCAGGCGGAAATCCTGGAAAACCACCCCAATGCGGCGCCGCAGATCGGGCCGTTCGGCGCGGGGCAGCGTCATCACATCTTTCCCGAACAGGGTTAGCGTGCCGCGCGTTGGCTTTTGCGCGAGATACATGAGCCGCAGCAAGGTCGTCTTGCCCGCGCCCGATGCGCCGGTGAGGAAATGGAAGGAGCCGGGGGCGAGGGCAAAGCTGACATCGCGCAGCACTTCCGGCCCTGTGCCGTAGCGCATCCCGACATTGTCGAAGGTAAGCATTTTTCTCCCGGTACCGTCGTCTTTCTGCCCGCTTGTGCAAGAGGGCCGGAAAAATCGACGGGTTTCAAGCCATTGTGCAAAAGACCGACGCTGTTTTCTTGCCGTTACGTCCGCCGGTTCGTATAACTTACGCAACCGAAATCGGGTAAAAATGCGATGATACTGACCTGTCCCTCCTGTGCGACCCGCTGGACCGTCAATTCCGCCGACCTGGCCAACCCTGGCCGGATGGTGCGCTGCTCCAGCTGCGGCCACACATGGTTGCCCGATGCGTCCGAGGCGGCCCCAGCCCTGCCCCCGATGTTTTCCGCCGCACCAGATGCGCCGCCCCCCAGCCAAAGGGCACGGGCGGGCGAGCCGGATTCGGCATCGATTGTCCGCCCGCCGCCGGCGGGATCGTCCATCGATGATGATTTCGACGCTTTCCTAAACGCGCCCATTGGAAACAGGTCTGCCCCCGAACCCGATCTACCGCCGATGGATTTTCTGGCCGCCATGGCCGATGCGGCGGCCGATGCGAAAACCGCCCCGGCCAGCAACGAATCGATCATCGCCAAAAGCCTCTTCGCGATGGATGACGATGCAGATGAACCGGCGAAACCCGCCAAAAGCCGCGCCCGCCCGCTCCCCCCCAGCGAGGATATGGTCAGCGCCGATGCGCTCCGCAGCAAGCTGAAAACCGCCGATGCGGATGCCTTCGACGATCTAACCCCACCCCCCCTCGACCCGCCCATCCGCAAGATCAAAGCCGCCGGCCCCGCTCAGGCCCGGCACGGGGCGGGGGCACCAATTGGCTGGGCCTTGCTGGTTCTGATCTTTTCGGGGACCGTGGCAGGTCTGTATTTTGGTCGCACTAAGATTGTTGAGCTTTGGCCCCCCGCCGCCGTCGCCTATGCGCGTGCCGGGCTGCCGGTCGGGTTCGCCGGGGAAGGGTTCGATCTGGCCGATGTCGCCTCCAGCCGCCGCGACGATGTGGGGCTGCTGGTGATCGAGGGCCGGGTTTTGAACACCACCGGCACCGCCAAACCTGCGCCGAAACTGAAAGCCATCGTCAGCGGCCCGGATGATCGGGTGCTGAAGGAATGGACTTTTGCCGGAACCGCGCCAACCCTGGCCCCCAATTCCGCCGAACCCTTCAAGGTCGAACTGAAAGACCTGCCGCAAGCGGCGGATAAGCTGGTGGTGACGTTTACCGAATAAAGTTGGGCGTAGAGAAAACCCTCTCCTCCCGTGGGAGGAGAGGGTATGGCTTGGAACCGCCGCTTACAGGAAAATATCTGGGATCAGCGGCTGGCTGGGATCGACAGCATAGCCCGACAGGTCGGTCACCCCGGCGCTGGCCAGAACTTGGTCATCAATAAAGAAGTTACCCGTCGTCGTCTTGCCGTCGCGGGTTAGCACCACATGAGCGGCATCGGCGACGATCTCCGGCGTGCGGCCATTTTTCGCCGAAATCAGCCCTTCGCCCTCGCCCAGCATCGCCAGCGCCGCCGTGGCGATGATCGTGCGCGGCCAAAGAGCGTTGACACCGACGCGGCCCCGGAACTCCCCGGCCATGCCCAGCACGCACATGCTCATCCCATATTTCGCCATCGTATAGGCAACATGGGGGGCAAACCATTTCTCCACCATATTCAGCGGCGGCGACAGCATCAGGATATGCGGGTTTTCCGCCTTCAGCAGTTCCGGCAGGCAGGCTTGCGAACAGAGGAAGGTGCCGCGCGCATTAACCTGATGCATCAGATCATAACGCTTCATCGGCGTTTCCAGTGTGCCGGTGATATTGATAGCGCTGGCGTTGTTCACCAGAATATCGATGCCACCGAATTTCGCCACCGTCTCCGCCACCGCCGCACGCACTTCCGCCTCTTCGCGAATATCGACCGGCAGGGCCAGGGCCTTACCGCCCGCCGCTTCGATTTCCTCGGCGGCCGTATAGATCGTACCGGGCAGCTTCGGGTGCGGCTCGGTAGTTTTGGCGGCAATGACGATATTCGCCCCATCGCGGGCGGCGCGCAGGGCAATGGCCTTGCCAATGCCGCGCGACGCGCCGGTGATGAACAGGGTTTTGCCGCGAAGGCTGCTCATGATGCTCATTCCTCTTTTTATGATTGATTGAACTGCGGGCGGCGCTTTTCAACAAAGGCCGAAACCCCCTCGACGAAATCGGGGGTCAGGGTGCAGCGGGAAAACGCCTCTCCCTCGCGGCGCAATTGATCGGGCAGGGGCGCGCCAAAGGCAGCATTCAGCAAAGCCTTGGTTCGTGCCAGGGCCTGACGCGGCCCCCCAGCGAGACGCCGGGCTAGGCTTTCGGTCGCCTCGGCCAGCGCATCCTTCGGCACGACCCGGTTGATGATGCGCAGGTCGGCAGCGCGCGGCGCGTCGATCCGTTCACCCAAAGCGGCGATCTCGAAGGCCGGTTTCAGGCCGACAAGGCGCGGCAGAAACCAAGTCGCCCCCCCATCGGGGGTAACGCCGAGGTGGCAATAGGCCAGTGTGAAGGTGGCATCTTCGGCGGCAATCGCCAAATCGCACGCTAGCACCAGGCTCATGCCAAACCCCGCAGCGGCCCCATGGACCGAAGCAATGACCGGCTGCGGCATGGCGCGCATGGCTTCCACCAGAATACCAACGCGCGCCAGCATTCCTTGAAACAGGTGCAGCCGCTCGGCTTCTGGGCGTTCCATCTGTTGCCGGAACTCCTTAATATCGCCCCCGGCCATAAAAGCATCGCCCGCGCCGCGCAGCACGACGCAGCCAACGTCCGGATCGGTGGCCAGGGTCTGGAACGCCGCGATCAGCTTATTCAGCATCGCCTCGTTGAGCGCATTCAGCACCAGCGGACGATTGAGGGTGACATAGGCGACATTGTGGCGGCGCTCGATCAGAACCGGCACGGGGGCCGCCTCCGCCGCCGGAGCGTGGGTCTTGAGCATGGCTGATCCTCCCTTCGATCAACGGCCCTGGGGAACCTGCCCTGACCCGTCTTCGGCGGGCTTGGGCGGCTGGGCATCTTCCCTACAGTGACACGATCTTACGTCTTCGTAAATGAATTGACGTATCCGGAAAAGTGCGGTTCTGTTGTAGAGGTGCGTCACTCTTCCTAAGTGTAGAGTATAATGACGCCTGAGCAAATGACCGGATGGCGATGCACGATCCGGCTTATACAGGGAGCCGACATCACGTCGGAGGAAGCGATGAGCGAAGCGGTGAGCGCGGCCCAAGCCGCGAGCAGCCCCCAGGGGCTTGAGCTATGGCAGATCAATTATCCAAAAGACGTGGACCATGCGGCCCCGCTGCCAGTGGCTCCGCTTTACGCCCTGCTGGATGAGGCGGTGGCAACCTATGCTGACCGGCCGCTGATCGATTTTCTCGGCAAGAAATACACCTATGGCACGATCGGTGGGCTGGTAGATCGGGTGGCGGCGGGCTTGCAGCGCCAGGGCGTTGGCCGTGGTACCAAGGTTGGGCTGTTTCTGCCGAACTGCCCCTATTACACCATCTTCTTCTTCGCCATTCTGAAGGCCGGCGGCACGGTGGTCAATTTCAACCCGCTCTATGCCGAAAAAGAGCTGGAGAAACAGGCGCTGGACAGCGACACCAAGATGATGGTGACGCTCGACCTTGCCGTGCTGTACCCGAAGATCAAGCTATTGCTGGACCAGGGCGTGTTGAAGCAGGCGGTGATCTGCCCCTTCGCCGAAGCTTTGCCGTTTCCGAAGAATTTTCTGTTCCCGCTGCTGAAGCGTAAGGATGTGGCGACCATCTCGATGGACGCGCGCCATATTGCCTATCGCACCCTGACCGGCGGCGCGGCGAAACCGCAGCCGGTGGCCCTGGACCCGAAGCGCGACATCGCGGTGCTACAATATACCGGTGGCACCACCGGCGTGCCGAAGGGCGCGATGCTTAGTCATTACAATCTTTATAGTAATGCCATTCAGGCGGTACGCTGGTTCCCCGGAATGCGCCACGGGCAGGAGAGCGTGGTCGGGATTTTGCCCTTCTTCCATGTCTTCGCCATGACGGCCATTCAGAATCTCGCCATTGCGTCGGGCACCGAGATCATGATGCTGCCGCGCTTCGATCTCGATCAAACTCTGGAGCTGATTACCAAAAAGAAACCCACGTTGATGGCCGGCGTGCCGACAATCTATACCGCCATGAACAATCACAAGAATTTGGCGAAATATGATCTGCGCTCGCTCCGCTTCGGCATTTCCGGCGGCGCGCCGCTGCCGGTGGAAGTAAAACAGAAGTTTGAGGAACTGACCGGCTGCATCCTGGTTGAAGGTTATGGGCTGACCGAAAGCTCCCCCATCGCCTTCTGCAATCCGCTCGACGGACGGGTGAAGGCCGGGTCCATCGGCCTGCCGCTCGCGGGCACTTGGCCGGAACTGCGCGACCTTGAGGACCCAAGCAAGATCGTGCCGCGCGGCGAAAAGGGTGAACTATGCCTAAAAGGCCCGCAAGTGATGCTGGGCTATTGGAAGCGGCCAGAGGAGACGGAAAAAGTCTTCCTCGGCGAATATTTGCGCACCGGCGACGTTGGCTATATGGACGAAGAGGGTTTCGTGCATCTGGTCGACCGGATTAAGGACGTTGTCTTGTGCGGCGGCTATAATGTTTACCCACGGGTGGTGGAAGAGGCGATCTATCAGCACGCCGCCGTTAAGGAAGTGACGGTGATCGGTGTGCCCGATGAATATCGCGGCGAAACGGTGAAAGCCTTCATCGTGCTGAAGGACGGTGAGAAATTGAGTGCGGAGGAATTAACTGAGTTCCTTAAAACTCGCCTCTCGCCCATTGAAATGCCTAAGAAAATTGAATTCCGGGCCGAATTGCCCAAAACTATGATTGGCAAATTGTCAAAAAAGGAACTGGTCGCGGAAGAGCGGGCAAAGTACGAAGCTGCTAAGGCCCGTCAAGGCTGACCCACGTAAGACCCGCCCCGCCGCTTTTCACATGACTTGACAGGAAAGCCGGGGCGGATTACGTATACGTCAACTACCTTCCGAATTGGGTAGCTTCCGGTATGGTGCAGGTCGAGCAAGTTCAGGCGCAGAAACTTTTCTCCATCGGCGATCTGGCGGAGGAACATTCGATCTCCCCCCGCACGATCCGCTTCTATGAGGATCAGGGTCTGATCGCCCCCAGCCGCATCGGCGGCGCGCGCATCTATACCGCGCGCGACCGGGCGCGGTTGAAGCTAATCCTGCGCGGCAAGCGTTTAGGGTTCAGCCTCGCCGATATTAAAGAACTGTTGGATCTTTATGACGCCGACCGCACGCAGGTGACACAACTGCAAGCAACCTTGAAAAAGGGGCGCGAGCGGATTGCCGATCTCGAACAACAGCTTCGCGATCTGACCGTCACCTTACAGGAACTGCGCGAGATCGAAGGCGAGGTGCTGCACCTGCTGGGCAGCAAAGGGGCTTCGGACAAAAGTTAACCAGGCTGGCCGCCGCCGCTCCGGCATCAATGGGCCAGCCGAGACAAGGTTGGAGGGACCGTTTAGATGACGTCAGTGGTAATTGCCGGTTACGCCCGGTCGCCGTTCCATTTCGCCAATAAGGGCGGCCTAACCCGCGTGCGGCCGGATGATCTGGTCGCAGGCGTGGTAAAGGCACTGGTGGAACGCACCAAGGTCAATCCCGCCGATATCGAAGATCTGCTGCTCGGCTGCGCCTTCCCGGAAGGCGAACAGGGCTTCAACATGGGCCGTATCGCCGTGCTGCTGGCAGGCCTGCCGCTGACGGTGGGCGGCGCGACCGTCAACCGCTACTGCGGCTCGTCGATGGAAGCCATCCATATGGCCGCCGGGGCAATCCAGATGGGTGCCGGGGAGGTCTTCATCGCCGCAGGGGTCGAATCGATGACCCGCGTGCCGATGATGGGCTATAACCCGCTGCCCAATCCGATTTTCCAGCAGACCATGCCGGGCGCCTTGGCCTCCATGGGCCAGACGGCAGAAAATCTTGCCGCGAAGTACGGCATCAGCCGCGCCGAGCAGGAAGCCTTCGCCGCCGCCTCGCACCAGAAGGCCGCTGCCGCTCAGGCCGCTGGCAAGCTGAAGGATGAAATCATCCCCGTGCAGACCAAAGCCGGTCTCGTCGATGCCGACGGCTGTATCCGCCCGGAAACCACGGCCGAAGGTCTGGCCGGGCTGAAGCCCGCCTTCGACCCCGCTGGCAGCGTCACCGCCGGCACCTCCTCCCCGCTCACCGATGGCGCGTCGGCGGTCATCGTCTGCTCGGAGGATTACGCTAAGAAGAACGGCCTGCCGATCCTGGCGCGGATTAAGAGCATCGCCAAGTCGGGCTGCCTGCCGGAAATCATGGGCATCGGCCCGGTCGAAGCCAGCCGCAAGGCGCTGAAGCGCGCCGGGCTGACCGTCGATCAGATCGATATCGTCGAACTCAACGAAGCCTTCGCCTCCCAGGCGCTGGCCTGTATCCGCGACCTTGGCCTGTCGCTCGACAAGATCAACCTCGACGGCGGCGCGATCGCCCTCGGTCATCCGCTCGGCGGCACTGGCGCGCGCATCACCGGCAAGGCGGCGTCCTTGCTGAAGCGCGAAGGCAAGCGCTATGCGCTGGCGACCCAGTGCATCGGCGGCGGCCAGGGCATCGCCACCATTCTGGAAGCGGTGTAATCCATGAGTGTGCAGAAGGCCTGCGTCATCGGCGCAGGGGTGATGGGGGCTGGCATTGCGGCCCATATCGCCAACGCTGGCATTCCCGTCTTGCTGCTGGACATCGCCGCGAAAGAGGGCGACCGCACGGCAATCACCAAAGGCGCCATCGACAAGCTGCTGAAAACGGACCCGGCGCCGTTGATGCATAAGGACGCCGCCAAGCTGATCACTCCCGGCAATCTCGATGATGATCTGGCGAAGGTCGCCGACTGCGACTGGATCGTCGAAGCCATCGTCGAAAACCTGGAGATTAAGCGCGGGCTTTACGAAAAGCTGGAAGCGCTGAAAAAGCCAGAAGCGGTGGTCTCCTCCAACACCTCCACCATTCCCGTGAAGTATCTGGTCGAAGGCCGGTCGGACGCGTTCCGCAAGACCTTCATGATCACCCATTTCTTCAATCCGCCGCGCTACATGCGTTTGCTGGAACTGGTGGGCGGTCCGGAAACCGATAAGGCCGCCCTGGCCCGGATCGAAGATTTCTGCGACCGCGCCCTGGGGAAAGGCGTTGTGCCGTGCAAGGACACGCCGGGCTTTATCGCCAACCGCATCGGCACCTATTGGATCCAGGTTGCGGTCAACGAAGCCATTGCCTTGGGCCTGTCGGTCGAAGAAGCCGATGCCATTGGCGGGCGCCCGATGGGCATTCCCAAAACCGGCGTGTTCGGCCTGATCGATCTGGTCGGTCTCGACCTGATGCCGTTGATCGCCAAGAGCATGAAGTCGGTCTTGCCGCCGACGGATGATTTCATCCGCACCAACATTCAGCACCCGCTGCTGGATAAAATGATCGCCGACGGCTACACGGGCCGCAAGGGCAAGGGCGGTTTCTACCGGCTGAACGCGGTCGGCAAGAAGAAGGTCAAGGAAGCCATCGACCTTAAGACCGGCGAGTACCGGGCGGCGCAAAAGCCGAAGCCGGAAGCGCTGGATCGGGCCGGTCGGTCGTTGAAGGCCCTGGTCACCGATGCTTCGCCGCATGGGGAGTTTGCCAAGCGCGTGCTGGTGCAAACCCTCGGCTATACCGCCTCGCTGGTGCCGGAAATCGCCGATAGCGTGGTGGCCGTCGATGAAGCCATGCGCCTTGGCTATAATTGGTCCTTCGGCCCGTTCGAGCTGATCGACCAAGTGGGCGTCGATTGGCTGGCGGCGGAAATCGCCGCCTCCGGCAAGCCGGTCCCGGCGCTGCTGGAAACCGCCAAAGGCAAGAGCTTCTATCGTCAAGACGGCGGTAAGCTGGAATTCCTCGGAACCGATGGTGCCTATCATCCGGTCGTCCGCCGTCCCGGCGTGCTACTGCTGGCCGATGTGAAGCGCGGGGCGGAACCGGTGTTGAAAAACGCCTCGGCCTCCGTCTGGGATATTGGCGATGGGGTGCTGTGCTTCGAGTTCACCTCGAAGATGAACAGCCTCGACAGCGAGATCATGGCCCTCTTGGCCAAGACCGTGCAGACCATTCCGGCCAAGGGGTATAAGGGCCTCGTCGTCTATAACGAAGGCACCAATTTCTCGGTCGGGGCAAACCTGGGGCTGGCGCTTTTCGCCGCCAATATCGCCCTATGGCCCGCGATCGAGGAAATCGTCGAAGGCGGTCAGAAAACCTATAAGGCGCTGAAATACGCCCCCTTCCCCGTCGTCGGCGCGCCGTCGGGCATGGCCTTGGGCGGCGGCTGCGAAATCCTGCTGCATTGCGATGCCGTGCAGGCGCACGCCGAAACCTATATGGGCCTTGTCGAGGTCGGCGTCGGCATCATCCCCGGTTGGGGCGGCTGTAAGGAAATGCTGCAACGCTGGCTGGGCCTGAAGCGCCGCCCCGGCGGCCCGATGCCCGCCATCGCCAAGGTTTTCGAGACGGTCAGCACGGCGCAGGTCTCGAAGTCGGCAGCCCTTGCGAAAGAGCTAATGTACCTGAAACCCGAAGACGGCATCACCATGAACCGCGACCGGCTGCTGGCGGATGCCAAGGCCAAAGTTCTGGCCCTGGCCGAAGGCTATCAGCCGCCCGCCGAGTTTGAGTTCCGTTTGCCGGGACCAACCGCCAAGCTGGCGCTCGATATGGCCGTCGATGGCGCGGCGGGCGCGGGCAAGGCAACGCCGCACGATATTACCGTCTCGAAAACGCTGGCCGAAGTTCTGACTGGCGGGCCGAACGGCGATGTGACCGTGGTGCTGAAGGAAGACGATATCTTGGCCTTGGAACGCAGCAACTTCATGCGTCTCGCCAAGAACCCGAAATCGCTGGCCCGGATGGAGCATATGCTCGAAACCGGCAAGCCATTGCGTAATTAGGAGGGCCGTTCCATGGTCACCTATGCTGCCCCTCTGCGGGAAATTCGCTTCGTTCTCAACGAAGTTCTGAAGGCCGACCAGCTTTCCGCGCTGCCCGGCTATGAAGAGGCCACACCAGACCTCTTCGATGCGGTACTGGAAGAAGCGGCCAAGCTCTGCGTGAACGAGCTGCTGCCGCTTAACCTGTCGGGCGACAAAGAAGGCTGCCACTACGAAAACGGCGTGGTTCGCACCCCCGCCGGGTTCAAGGAAGCCTATACGAAGTTCATCGAAGGCGGCTGGACCTCCCTGTCCTGCGACCCCGCCTTCGGCGGTCAGGGAATGCCGCATCTGCTGGAGTTCGTGGTGCAGGAACTCATCTGCTCCTCGAATATCTCCTTCGGCATGTACCCCGGCCTGTCGCACGGCGCTTACAATTCGCTGGCCGCCCACGGGTCGGACGAGCTGAAGCAGACCTATCTCCCCAAGATCGTCGACGGCACCTGGTCGGGTACCATGTGCTTGACCGAACCGCACTGCGGGACCGACCTGGGGCTGATGCGCACCAAGGCCGAACCGCGCGGCGACGGGTCGTACTCGATCACCGGAACGAAGATTTTCATCTCGGCCGGCGAGCATGATCTGACCGAAAACATCCTGCATCTGGTGCTGGCAAAACTGCCGGACGCGCCGCCGGGCATCAAAGGCATCAGCCTGTTTCTAGTGCCGAAGTTCCTGCCGAAGGCCGACGGCACGCCCGGTCCGCGCAATGGCGTGATGTGCGGTTCGCTCGAACATAAGATGGGCATCAAGGCAAATGCCACCGCCGTGATGAATTTCGATAATGCCCAGGGCTGGCTGATCGGCGAAGCCCATAAGGGGATGCGCTGCATGTTCACCATGATGAACGCCGCGCGCCTGGGGGTTGGGATGCAGGGCCTGGGGATCAGCGAAACCGCCTATCAAACGGCGGTCGCCTATGCCAAGGACCGGCGGCAGATGCGCTCGCTCGATCCGAAGAAGCAGGATAAGAGCGCGGCGGCAGACCCGATCATCGTGCATCCCGACGTGCGCCGGATGCTGATGACCATCCGCGCCAATACCGAAGCGGGCCGCGCGCTCGCCTATTGGGTGGGGATGCTGCTGGACATCTCGCACAAGCACCCGGACCCGGAAAAGCGCCAGGAAGCCGATGATCTGGTGGCGCTGCTGACGCCGATCGTCAAATCCTACCTGACCGATCACGGCTTCAACGCCGCGAATCTGGCGGTGCAGGTCCACGGCGGCCACGGCTATATCCACGAGTATGGCGTTGAACAATTGGTGCGCGATGCGCGCATCACTCAGATCTACGAAGGCACCAACGGTATTCAGGCGCTCGATCTCGTTGGTCGCAAAATGCCGCAAAATATGGGCCGCCTGATGCGCCGCTTCTTCCACCCGGTTTCCGCCTATCTCGAAACCCAGATGGAAAACCCGGCGATGCTGGAGTTTATCGGCCCGCTGGCGAAAGCCTTCGGCAAGCTTCAGATGGCCACTGCCACCATCGCGCAGAAAGGCTTCACCAAACCGGAAGAAGCGGGGGCCGCGGCCAGCGACTACCTGAAGCTCTTCAGCCTCGTCGCCCTCGGGTATATGTGGGCACAGATGGTGGATGTGGCGATGAAGAACCTCGACGGTGACGAGAAGGCTTTCTACGAAGCCAAAATCGTTACCGCCCGCTTCTTCATGCAGAAGCTGCTGCCGGAGCACGCCGCGCTATTCGTCAACATCATGGCGGGCGGCAAGGTGCTGATGGAGCTTCCGGCGGAAGCCTTCTAAGCCCCGGCTTTTGGTAACACTGGAAACCCCTCTCCGCCGCCCGTGGAGAGGGGTTTTGTTTTAAGAGGAAGCCCAATGAACCTCTATTTCCGCCTGTTCTGGCTGCTGCTCACCCGCCGTTTTCGCCCGGCGCTGCCGCTGATGGGGGAAGGACGGCTGGTCTTTCGCGTCTGGCCGAACGACCTCGACTTTAATTTCCATATGAACAATGGCCGCTACCTGACCTTGCTTGATCTTGGACGGCTCGACCTGATGCTGCGTACCAAACTCTGGGGGCTGGTGCGGCAACGGCGCTGGATGCCGGTAGTTGCGGCGGTCAATGGCCGTTTTCGGCGGGCGCTCAACCCGTTTGAACGGTTCACCATGACCACCTGCACCCTGGGGTGGGATGAGAAATTCATCTACCTCGATCAGAAGATCTTCGACGCGCAGGACCGGCTGGCCTTTCACGCCATCGTTAAGGCGGCCTTCGTGGGCAAGGGCGGCACCGTGCCGACCGACGAAATTATGGCCGCAATGGATGAAGAAATTCTGTCGCCGGTCCTACCCGACGCGGTGCAACGCTGGGCCGATGCCGACCGGGCGATTGCGGAATGGGCGGGGCGCTAGTTAAGCGTCACAATGGCCGAGGCGCACGCCAGAAAGTTCATAGGCCGCCACATACTGGTCTTGCAGCGCCTCATACGTCAGCCCTGCGGCGGCGGTGCCCGTAAGCGCGGCCCCCAGCCGGTCGAAGAACCAATGCCAGCCCGGCATCATCCGCGCGCTGCTGGTATAGGGCATATGGGTATGGGTGAAGATCATCCGCGTTCCGGCCCCTTCGGCCGTTAGCGCGTAGCGGACAATAGCCTCCGGCGAGGTTGGGTTGCGCCAGGTAAATTCCAGCACATTCGGCGCGTCCCAGATCAGGATTTCCCCCTGCATCGCCCCGGGGGAGCCGATCATCATCGCAATCTTGCCACCGACGAAGGCCTCGACGGTCGAGACGCCCATCCAATCGGCCAACCGCTCTGGGTCGGTCAGCGCGCGCCACACTTTGTCGATGGGATGGGCATAGAAACGGTCGAACTGCACATCAGCGAAATCGCCTGCTCGGGCGAAGGTACCAAGCGGTAGGGCTGCGGTCATATCAGTCACTCCGATTGAGATGGTCTTCCAGCGCATCGAGCTTCCCGGCCCAGAAGGCGCGGTAGGGGTCGAGCCACCGGTCGAGTTCGATCAACGGGGCCGGGTCTAGGCTGTAATAGCGCCAGGGACCGTCGATCCGGATGCGCACTAATCCCGCGTCCCGCAAGGCTTTGAGATGTTTGGAGACATTCGGTTGCGGCAGGCCGAGTTGGTCCACCAAAGCCCCCGCAGGCTGTTCGCCTAGGCGAAGCAGCGCGAGCATGTCGCGGCGGATGGGATCGGCAAGGGCGGAGAAAAGCGTCATGACGGCTATATTCCATATTATGAATATGACCGTCAAGGAATATTCCTTTTTGAGAATATGATTCTCTTATCCACCGACTAGGCGGGGCGGCGCAGACTCAAGAGCAAAACACCAAAGCTGATGAAGATGCCGCCGATGGTTCGGTTCAGCCAGCGCACCAGCAGCGGGCGCAGCAGAAAGCCGCGCGCCTGCCGGGCCAGCAGCGCATAGCCCATCAGCGACAGGATCGACAGGCCCATGAAAATGCCGGTGAGCACGAGAAACTGCGGCAGCAGCGGCGCATCGGGCACTAAGAATTGCGGGAACAGCGCGGTGAAAAACAGCACGGCCTTAGGGTTGGTCAGCGCAAGGCCAATCGCCTCGCGGAACAGATGCCAGCGGGGCGGGCGCGGACGGCTCGTCGATCCATCGGGCAGCGCTGCCAACATCCCTTTGCCGAAAAGATGCCGCAGCCCGATCCAAAACAGATACCCGGCCCCGATCAGCTTGACCGCGCCGAACAAAAAGGCCGAGGTTTTAAGCAAAACCCCCAGACCGAGCATCGAGGCCGCCGACAGGCAGAACAGCCCCGTCACATTGCCGAGCGACGACCAGACCACCGCCCCCAGCCCATAGGCAATACTATTGCGCAGGGCAAGCAAGATGGCCGGACCGGGGGAGAGAATGGCCGTGCCCGCAATCAGGCCATAGGATAGCAACAGGGCAAGGGTCATGCGCGTCTCCAAGTATCTGCCACTCTGCCCCGAAAGAGGCTGACCCCGCAGGGCGCACGGATTAGGCCGCGCGCACCTGGGTTAGAAAATCGGTCACGACCTGCTGAAGCTGCGCCGCCTGCCCCGCCAGATCGTTCGCCGCCGTGGCAACGGTCTGAGCCTGGGCATCCACTTGGCCGATGGTCTCGCGCACCCCGCCCATCGCGTGACTGGCGCGCTGGGTGCTGGCGGACGCATCATCGACGTTGCGGGCGATCTCCCGCGTCGCGGCGGCCTGTTCTTCCACCGCCGCCGCGACGGCCGTCGAAATATCGGCGATGCTGGCAATCGTCGTGCGGATACCGCTCATCGCCGACGAAGCGCCACTACTGGCCGATTGGATCGCCGTAATCTGCTGGGAGATTTCTTCGGTCGCCCGGCTGGTCTGCATGGCCAGGGTTTTCACTTCGGCGGCGACCACAGCAAAACCCTTGCCGGCTTCCCCCGCCCGCGCCGCTTCGATGGTGGCATTCAGCGCCAATAGATTGGTCTGCCCGGCGATCTGCTGGATCAACTGCACAACGGCGCCGATCTTTTGGGCGGCATCGTCAAGCCCCTGCATCCGGTCGGCGGCTTGCGCGGCCTCCTGGGTCGCCTGCCCGGTAATGCCGGTGGCGTGGGTGACCTGCTGGCCGATTTCACCGACCGAGGCCGAAAGCTGATTGCCCGCCCCCGCCAGCGATTCCATATAGTGCGCCGTCGTCTCCACCGTTCCGGCCCCGGTCCGGGCTTGGTCGAGCGTCTGTTGCAGACTGGCGCTCATCTGGCGGGAGAGGTCGAGCAGGGCCGACGCACGGCGACCGACCAGGGTAACGACGCCCTGCACGCTATCCTCGAACCGCCGGGCCAGGGCAAGGCGGGTTTCGCGCTGCTCGGCTTCGCTGCGCGCGCGGCTTTCCGCCTGATCGCGGCGCAGCCCTTCCGCCTCCTGCATCGAGCGCTGGAAGACCGCCACCGCCGCCGCCATCGCGCCAATCTCGTCGCGGCGGGTCAGACCGGGAATCGCGCCGTCGAGCCGCCCATCGGCTAGATCGGTCATCGCCGCCGTCATCGCCAAGGCCGGCCCGCACAGGCTGCGGCTAAGACGCCAGGCGGCCAGCAGCGCCAGCACCAAAATAGCGCCGCCGATGGCCAGCGAAATCAGCAGGGCGCGCTGCTGCACGCCCGCAAGCTCCGCCCGGTCGCGGGACAGCAGCACGACGCCGAAAATATCGCCGCGATAATCGCGCACGGGCTGGGCGACGTAGGAAAGCGTTTCGGTTCCGAGCATGAAACTTCCGGTCTGCCCCGCGCCTTGCAGGGCCGCCGCCAAAGTGTCGGCAGGCACGGGCGGATCGTCCGCGAATGTTTTGGCGAAACTGGTTAGACCCTTGGCCGAGGTTACATAGAGCGCGACATCGGCCCGGCGCAGAAGT
>CAZNVY010000006.1:35786-37939 GCA_964576605.1 uncultured Elstera sp.
CAAGCGGTCGAAGAAAAACTGATCGATCGACAGGCCAATTTCGACCGAGCCGATGGGCTTCTGGTCCTTGGTCATCGGCACCACGCCGCGAATGCCCAGGCCTTCAACACCGTTTTCGATCCCAGACACAGGCTTTTGTGCCTGATTGACGGCAACCACCGTAAAGCGGAAGGACGAAAGATCGTCGCCGAACCGTTCCGGTCGATGGACGCGCAGAAACGAGGTGGCCGGGGCCAGATGGAACTGAAGCTGACGCACGCCGTGCTTATCCTTCAACTCCTTGAACGCCGGGGCGAGGAGCGCTTGAAGCTTCTCCCGCTCCCGCGCGGCAAAAAGATCGCGAACTGCATTATTTTCCGCCAGGCTGACCGCCAACGATAGGGCGCGGTCGCTTTCCGATTTTACCGACGAAGTAAAATAAGCGTGCAGGGTTTGCAAATCCCGCTCGGCCGCCGTTTCAATCAAGCGCTGACTGAGAATAATATGGCTGGCCGTTGTCGCCGCTATGGCTAGAAGAACGCTTCCTGCTAGGGATAACACCAACCGCTTCGATAAAGTCATCCGTAGCATCGCCCACTCCTTTGGCAAGCGGTGATTATTTTTTGTGCTTTTTGCCCGTCGATGATTGTTTCAGAGCAAAGCCGCACAGCGTTACCGCTGACAATAATATCATTTCATTTAATTGCCGAAGAAAATATGTGCACGCCGGGGGCGGGTGTTACTTCCGCCCGAACAACCGTTCGAGATCGCTGCGCGAAAGCTGCACATAGGTCGGGCGCCCGTGGTTGCACTGGCCGCTGTTCGGCGTCACTTCCATCTGGCGCAGCAGGGCGTTCATCTCCGGCACCGACAGCCGCCGCCCAGCGCGCACCGAACCGTGGCAGGCCATCGTCGCCGCCACATGGTGCAGCTTATCGGTCAGGGCGAACCCGTCGCCCAGGTCGCGCGCCTGTTCGGCAAGCTCGCGCACCATCTCGGGCAGGTCGAGCTTACCCAGCAGCGCCGGAACCTCGCGCACCAGCACCGCGCCGGGGCCGAATGGCTCCACCGTCAGGCCCAATTGCTGCCAATCGGCGGTGCGGGCGAGCAGCGCTTCGGCGGCGCTTTCCTCCATCTCCACCACTTCGGGGATGAGCAGCGCTTGCCGGGCGATCCCCTGATCGGCCAGGGCGGCTTTCAGTTTTTCATAGACCAGGCGTTCGTGCGCCGCGTGCTGATCGACCAGGATCACCCCATCGCGGGTTTCGGCGAGAATATAGGTTTCATGCAGTTGTGCCCGCGCGGCTCCTAAGGGAAAAGCGTCATCTTCCGCAATTGGTGCGGGGGTTTCGGCACGCGCGGCGGGGGCAAAGTCGGACGGCTGCGTCAGCCCTGGCAAGGGAGCAAAGCCGGTAGGTGGTGCTTGAAAGCGGTAGGCCGCCTCGGCCAAAGCAACCGAGGGGCGTGCCTCCGTTGGACGCCATTGGGTAAAATGAGTTTGCACAGGCTGCGCCTGAAAGCTGCCGAGCGCCGCGCCGGTCATCGCCGTCGAAGCGCGATGCCCCGCCCCGGCGAGCGCGTGGCGGATGGCCCCGACGATCATACCGCGCACCAGGCCGGACTCGCGGAAGCGCACTTCGGTCTTGGCCGGGTGGACGTTCACGTCTACCTCCGTCGGCGGCAGGTCGAGGTAGAGCGCCACCACCGCGTGCCGGTCGTGGGCCAGCACATCCTGATACGCGCCGCGCACCGCGCCGACCAACAGCTTATCCTTCACCGGGCGACCATTGACGAACAGGAACTGCGCCGCCGCCGTGCCGCGATGATAGGTCGGCAGGCCGATATGGCCGGTGAGGGTGATGCCCTCGCGCTCCGCCAGGATCGGCAGGGCATTGGGGGCAAAGTCGCGGCCCAGCACCGCCGCAAGGCGGTTCAGGCGCCCAGCGTCGCCCAAGGGTTCGGCGGGAAGTTTTAGCAGGGCGCGCTCGCCTTCGGTCAGGAAGAACCCAATCTCTGGGCGGGCGAGGGCGAGGCGGGTCAGCACATCCTTGATCGCATCGGTTTCCGAGCGGGTGGATTTCAGGAACTTCAGCCGGGCTGGGGTGGCGTAGAAAAGATCGCGCACCTCCACCCGCGTGCCCACGCCCGCTGCCGCCGGGGCCGGATCGGCAATC
>CAZNVY010000006.1:38097-64372 GCA_964576605.1 uncultured Elstera sp.
TTGGAGGTCGCGTGCCGTTCGACCGCGAGACGCAACTCCTCCCGATCCATGCCGCAGCCATTGTCCGACACGGCAATCAGCGCCTTGCCGCCATCCTGGGTCTGCACGTCGATGCGCGTCGCCCCAGCATCGAGCGCATTTTCCACCAACTCTTTCACAGCGGCGGCGGGGCGTTCGATCACCTCGCCCGCCGCGATGCGGTTGACGAGGGTCGGGGGCAGCAGACGAAGGCGCATCAGAATCCTGGCGGTAGTGGTAACGACGGCGGCAAATCGGGCGTAGGTGCCCCGGCAACGATAACCACCAAAGCATCGGGATCAATCCGCCGCCGGGCGACGCTATTCACCTGCTCCAGGGTCAGACGGGCCAGAATGGCTTGTCGGTCGTCGTAATAGGTCGGCGGCAGCCCGTCTAGCTGTAATCCGGCCACAAAATCCGCCATGGCTGCCGTGGAGGTCAAACTAACCATGGCCGAGCCGAGGAAATAATCGCGCGCTGCCTCTAATTCGGCCTGGGTAATCCCGTCCTGATGCAGCGCCGTCCAGAGCGCACGGGTTAGGCCGATTGCCTCGACCACCCGCTCTGGGGCCATGGCTGCCGCGGTCGTCCAGAGCGGGCGCAGCCCCCCTGTGCGCAGGGCGGAGCTGGTCGAATAGACCATGCCGCGCGTCTCGCGCAGTTCCTGCTTTAGGCGCGAGCTAAACGTCGCCCCGCCCAGCGCATGATTGAGAAGCACCATCGGCCAAAAATCTGGATCGGTCCGCGAGACGCCGGGAAGCGCCGTGACCAGGCTGCTTTGCGGCGCGCCTGCCAGCGGCAGATTATACACACCGGGAGTCGGACGGGCGGTGATAGACGGCGTGGGCGTGGCCGGCGCACCATCGGGTAGGCGGGCAAACAGCCGATCGAGTAGCGGGGCCAGTTCCGCCGGGCTGATCGCCCCCGCGACCGAGATTTGCAACCCGGTGCGGGTTACGCGGTCGCGGTGCACGCGGGTCAAATCGTCTAGCCGGATCGCATCGATCTCGGCGGGGGTGAGGAGGGCGGTAACCATCGGGGCCTGATCGCCCAGAAACAGCGCCGACAACAACCGTTCAGCCTTTGCCCCCGGCTGCCGAGCCTCCGCCGCCAGCTGCCGTTTGACCGCCGCCTGCCCATGGGCCAGCACCGGCGGGATCACCACGGGTGCGGTCAACGCCAGGGCGATCAGGTCGGCGCTCTCCTCCCGCCGGTCGCGCACCAGACGGACAGAAATCTGATCGAACGTCGGCGTGCGACTGACCGATAGGCTGGCCGACAGCCTCTCGAACTGCCGGGCAAAGGTGGCTTGATCGTAGTTGCCCGCCGTGACGCCGGTCAGGGCATTCATCACTCGGCTTACCCCCGGCTTGGGGTCGAGCTGGACCCCGCCAGGGTTAACCGCGCGCAGCGTAATCACCGGAACCGTGTCATCCTGCCACAACCAGGCGGTAATCCCGCCGGGGCTGGTCACCGGGCGGATACTCACCTTCGGGCTTGCCGCCGAGGCGAGCAAAGGTCCCTCGGCCGCCGGGGCTGCTAAGGGCAGCGCCAGCGACAAAAGCGCAGCGAAAAACAGCGGGCGGATCATGGCGCGGCCTTCGGTAACAGATGGGTCACGATGAAACCGGCGGGATCAAACCAGCGCGCGGCGGCTTGATTGACCTCGGCAAGGGTCAGGCGGCGGATTCTATCATCATCCTCGGCCACCGCATCGGGGCTACGCCCGATCATCGCCGCCCGCCCCAGGCTATTGGCTAGGCCGGTCAGCGAATCGCGCTCGAACGCCTCGCCATTGGTGAGACGCTGCACCGCGCGGGTCAATTCTGCCTCGGTAATCCCGTCACGGCGCAGCCGGTCCAGTTCCGCCATCACGGCCTGATCGATCTGCGACAGGGCGATCCCCGTCGCCGGGGCGACCGAAACAAAAATCTGCCCCGGCCCCCGGCGGGTAATATCGGCCCCGGCACTGACCGATTGCGCCACCTGCTGCACACGGACCAGCGACCGATCCAGGCGGCTGTCAACCCCCTGGCCCAATACATCAGACAGCACCACCAGGGCTGCCGCTTCCGTCGGCGATTGTAGCCCCAAGGAGGGTCCCACGGCGCGCGCCGCCCAACTGGCGCTGGCGGTTCGGGCCGAGGCTTCGGTCAGCGTCTGCGCTGGCGGAGGTGTCAGCGGCGGCGGCGGCGGCCGGTCGGGCAAGGGGCGGGCGGCGACATGCCCATAGGTCGCATCGGCTAGGCGCAGCACTTCAGCCAAATCAGTATCGCCCGCCACGACCAGCACGGCATTATTCGGCGCATACCAGCGGGCGTGGAAGGCCAGTGCGTCCTGATAAGTCAAACCGCGGATATCCGCCTCCCAGCCGATGATCGGGCGGCCATAGGGGTGGTTCGCAAACAGCGCCGCCACCGCGCGCTCGGATAATTGCCCGGCGGGCGGGGCATTGACGCGCTGATTCCGCTCCTCCAGCACCACCGATAATTCGGGGCGGCTATTGGCCTCCGATAGTTTCGGCCCGGCCATCCGGTCGGCCTCCAGCGCCATGACAGCCGCCAGCTGATCGCGCGGCATGGTCTGGAAATAGCCCGTGTACTCATAGGAGCAAAAAGCATTCTGCCGCCCGCCGTGGCGGTTGACCAACGCATCGAAAGCCCCCGGCGGGGTCTTTTCCGTCCCTTTGAACATCAGATGCTCAAGGTAATGCGCTAGCCCGGTTTTCCCCGCCTCCTCGTCGGCACTGCCGACCTTGTAGAGCAGCAGATGGTGCACAGCGGGCATCCGCCGCTGCGGCAGCACGATCACCTCAAGCCCATTGGCCAGGGTCGCGGTTTCCACCCCCCAACGGTCACGGGCTGGCCCGGCCAGCGCCAGGCCCGGCAGCAAAAGGACGAAAGCGGCAAAATGGGCAAACAGACGCACGGCGAACCCTCCCCCAATTACCGAGAAACATAGGATGGCAATTGGGGCGAAACCAGGGCTAGATCGAGGGACCGTCGCACGATCCCCGATCATCACTCCGCCGGGCGGTCGGGCTTTAGCCAAACCTGAATGACTTCATCCCAGGTCCGCCCGCCAACCGTAAGGGCACCAGGGTCAGAGCAGCGGCCCGTAATGATGAAACCACACGCCGATAGGTCATACCCATCGGGGGTCTTGGTGCTGGTGGGGAAAACACAGCGCCGCCGAGAGAAAACCCCATCGAGGGGAGCCGCTTGGGCGGCCGTGCCGGAACAGGCATAGGCAATCGGCGGATCGCTAAACAGATTGCCAAAGAACATTCCCTCGAACAGGGTATAGGGCTGTCCACCCGACGCTTGGCGGAGGTCGTCCGGCTCTGGGGCGGTCCCTTTAATCAAATAGATCGGAACTTTCACGCCGTCTGCATTGGTACGGGCCAACAGACAGGCCGAGACATAATATTGTTCTGTGACCGTCATCGCCCGATCGGCCCAAGCCGGGGCAAGCCCTTCGCCACCAGGAAACCGATAGGTCACGCCGGCAACATCTAGGGACGCTTCGGCCCCCTCCTCAAGGGCGCAGGACAGGAGGTAGGCGAGAAAATTTCGCCCTTCTTCTGTCGCCTCCAACCCCGTTGGGGCGAGCGCCACCTGCCGCTTAACCGGCGTTTGGGCTTCGGCCTGCCCGGCCAAACAAAGGCCGATTGCCAACCAAAGCCCATAACGGCGCGTCATCAAAATTAACGGGACAGTTTTTGACCCGCCATCGTCGCGAGCTGTTGATGCAGGGTCTGATCCGAATGGCCGTTCATCCTGATGCCATTAATTTTAACGCCATTAATTTTAATGCCATTACTCTTAAGGCCATTACTCTTAAGGCCATTTTCGACCAGCGCCCCAGCAACGGCCGGGCCGGCGAGGTTGATCGAAAAAAGGGCGACAGCAGCGATCAATGCGATTTTCATCAGAGAGACTCCAAGGTCGAGTTAAGACTGCATTAATATGTATAATCATTACCGCTTTTGCAATTCGCGACTCACGATGTGACGCTATTGTCACCAACCGTTGGAAGGGCGGCCAGTAATCGCTCTAAAGTTCCGCGATCCAACACGGCGATCCGCTCGGCCAGCCGGTTGGCGAGTTCGGTTGCCAGCGGGTCCAATCCCGCCGTGTCGATGGTGACGCGCGGGTGAGAAAGATCGGCCAGGCGCTGCATCGCCTCCGCATCGTCCCAGATCAGGCCGAAGTAATCGCAGATTTGCCGCACCAGCCCGCGCGAGGGGCGGCCCCGGTGGCCGTTTTCCAGCGCCGACAGATAGGCCGGGCTGATTTCCAGCGCGGCGGCCATCGTGCGCAAGGAGACTTTCTTCTGCGCCCGTAAAGCGCGGCAGCGTTCGCCGAAGGGGGTCATCCGCGTTTATCCTCCCGGTCGCGGCGGATCAGTATGTAGAAGGCCCCCAGGCCGCCATGATGGGGGCGGGCGTGGGTGAGCGCCAGGATTTTACCCTTCAGCGGCGGCTCGTTGATCCACTGCGGCAGGGCGCGGCGCAGGATACCGCGCTGCTCCGGCTCCGGCCAAGGGCGCGGATCGGGTTTTTCCGCCCCCTTTCCGGTCACCACGAGCACGCAGCGCCAGCCCTGCGCCCAGGCCCCTAGCAGAAAACTGACTAGCCGGTCATGCGCGGCGGCCTGGGTCATGCCGTGCAGGTCGAGAACCCCGTCAATCTCCCGCTCGCCCTTGGCGAAGCGGCGGGCGGTCGCCCGGTCGATATTATCGAGCCGCCCTAGGCGCACCGGCGGCGGGCCTTTGGTTTTTGGCGGGACCGGATCGGCGGGTTTGACGGGGGCGAGGCGCGGCCCCCCCCCAGGGACAGCGGGCGGGGCCGGATCGGCGGGCTTCGGCGCTTCGGTCGGGTTGACCGGGGCGGGCGGTTCCGGGCGCAGGCGCGCGACCTGCTGGGTCACCTGCTGCCACAGGCTGCGCTCTTCCGCCGTCAGTCCCCGTCGCAACGGTGGGCGCGGGGCGGGCGAGACGGTCTTCTTACCGGCCATTGCCTAGCCCCCCAGACCCAGCCGGGGGAAGACCCCTGGCGTGCGGGGGAGAAGGACTGACATGCGATCCGGTATCCTTGCCGAAAAAGAAGCGCCGGGGATGCGGGTCCCCGGCGGCTTGATACCGTTAAGATCGGGTCCGCGTCACGCCTCGTCAAGAATGAGGATATGCAGCCGACGCGGGCCATGCGCGCCGAGTTGAATGGTCTGCTCGATATCCCCCGTGCGCGACGGGCCGGAAATCATGTTCACCGTGCGCGGCACCGGGCCGGTCGCGCGGATCGTATCCCACACATCCTCGTAGCGCCCGGTGATCTGGCTGCGCTTGACCACGGCGATATGGGTATCGGGCAGGAAGTTAAGGCTGGTCGGCGTCGCCGGGCCGGAGGTGAGCACCAGGGTTCCGGTTTCCGCCACCGCGCCGACGACGGGGGTGACGGACACAAGGTCCGGGTTCTCCGCCTTGCCGAAGCGCACGGTCAGCGTCGGGCGCTCTGCCCACGGCAGGCTTTCCAAGCCGGGTGCGGCCACCAGTTCGGCGGGCAGATTCTGGTCCGACAGATAGGTCGCCACCGCCTCCGGCACCCGCGCCGCATCGGGAATATGCACAACGGTCGCGGCCAGCGCCGTCGCCATCTCCTCAAACAGGGTCACGAGGTCGTCGTGCGGCTTTTCCGTGCGGGCGAGGCCGATCTGGCGGCGATGGGCGGCAAGGCGCTGACGCAACCCCGCTTCTGTTGCTGGATCGAGCGCGCCGCGCCCCAGCGACCGCCGGATGGAGCCAAGAATATCGGTGCGCGCGCTCATCGCCGACCCCGTTGTTTCGCGTAAAGGGCTTGGAAGGTCTGGCCTTGCGGGGCGGGCATATCGCGCACCCGCGTCCAGCCGCCCGCCAGCGGCAGGCTGGTGAAGCGGCCTTTCTTGCGCGCGGCCAGACGCAGCCCCGCCGCCACGGCCCGCGTCAGCCAGCGGTAGAGCGCCGGGCGCGTCGCGAAAAACGCCCAAACGCCGATGCCATAGCGCGTGGCAGCGGGGGAGAGTTTTTCTTCCGCCTGCCGCTCGCGCCAATGGCGCATCATTTTCGGCAGCGGAATCTTCATCGGGCAGACCTGCTCGCAGCGCCCGCAGAAGGTGGAAGCATTGGGCAGATGCCCGGCTTCATCGACGCCGATCAGCGTCGGCGTCAGCACCGATCCCATCGGGCCTGGATAGACCCAGCCGTAGGCGTGCCCGCCGACCGCGCCATAGACCGGGCAATGGTTCATACAGGCCGAACAGCGGATGCAGCGCAGCATATCCTGAAACTCGGTGCCCAACATGCCGGAGCGGCCATTGTCGAGCAGCACCACATGATATTGCTCCGGCCCATCGGGGTCTTCTGGGCGGCGCGGGCCGGTGGAGAAGGTGGTGTAGGAGGAAAACTCCTGCCCCGTCGCCGAGCGCGCCAACAGGCGCAGTAGCGTCGTCGCGTCCTCCAGCGTCGGGACGATTTTCTCCAGGCTGGCGATGGCGATATGCACCTTCGGCAGCAACTGGGTCAGATCGCCATTGCCCTCATTGGTCACGATCACGCTGGTGCCGGTTTCAGCAATCAGGAAGTTGGCCCCGGTGATGCCGACATCGGCGGCGAAATATTTCGCCCGTAGCTCCGCCCGCGCCTCTTCCAGCAGCGCCCGATGCTCACTGAGCGGGCGGGCCGGATCGAGATGGGTGTGGGACTTGCGGAAGGTTTCCGCCACCTGTTCCGCCGTCAGATGGATCGCCGGGGCGATGATATGGCTCGGCGGTTCCTTGCGAAGCTGGATGATATATTCCCCAAGGTCGGTTTCGACCGGGGTAACGCCCTTTTGCTCCAGGAAATCATTCAGGCCGATTTCCTCGGCGATCATCGACTTGCCCTTGGTCACGGTCTTGGCGTCAACCGACCGGCAAATATCGAGAATGATCTGGCGGGCTTCTTCCGCCGTGCGCGCCCAATGGACAACCCCGCCGGAGGCCGTGACCTGCGCCTCATAGGCTTCGAGATAGAAATCCAGGTGGGCGAGCGTATGGTCCTTAATCGCCCGCCCCGTGTCGCGCAACTGGTCCCATTCCGGCACTTTGGCGATGGTGGCGGCGCGCTTATTGACGAAGCCGCCGCGCATATTGCCCAAGGCTTTGCGCAGGGTCGCATCGGTCAGCGACTTTTTGGCGTTGGAAACGAAAGCATGGCTGGTAGCGTGCATTCTTCCTCTCCCCTAGCGCGGCTCGGCTTCGCCGATGGCGGGGGCGGACAGATCGCCCGCCAGCACTTCCGCAACATGGCGGGCTTCAATGCGCGATCCCCGGCGCTTCAGCTTGCCCGCCATATTCAGCAGGCAGCCGAGATCGCCCGCCAGCAGCAAATCGGCCCCGGTCTTGTCGATATTATCCGTTTTATTCGTGACCATCCGGTCCGAAATGTCGGGGTACTTGATGCAGAAAGTGCCGCCGAAACCACAGCAGGTTTCCGCATCCTCCATTTCGGTAATGCTGAGACCGTCAACCGTATTCAGGAGGGCGCGCGGCTGGGCCTTCACCCCCAACTCGCGCAAGCCCGAACAACTATCGTGATAGGTGATCTTCTTGGCACAGTGCGCCGGAACCGAGGTCACACCCATCACATCCGTGAGGAAGGACACCAGTTCGTAAGTGCGATGGGCGACCCGTTCGGCGGCCAGCTTGGCGGCAGGATCGTCGGCGAAGAGTTCGGGATAATGGTTGCGGATCATCCCCGCGCAGGAGCCGGAGGGGGCGACCACATAATCCAGCCCATCAAAGGCCGCGATAACCTGATGGGCGATCTGTTTCGTCGTCGCCCGCTCGCCGCTATTGTACGCGGGCTGGCCGCAGCAGGTTTGTTCCGCCGGAACCACCACCGTGCAGCCCGCGGCTTCCAAAAGTTTCAACGCCGCAAACCCAACGCTCGGCCGATAGAGATCGACCAGGCAGGTCACGAACAACCCGACCCTCGGCCCCATTGCGCTTTCCTTCCCCCCAAACAAACCCAAAGGGCCACCTGTTCCCGGCGGCCTTGTGCTCTGGAGTTTGGGGGCGATGGCCAGCGTCGGCAAGCGGATTGTCGGCACGCCCCTGGGGCGCGATGGCACAGGCGATCTCACGCGGGATAAAATGCTGCTTGCATCGACCCATCATTTCCGCTATCGGATGTATCCGCCCTCGGAAATATCCCCCTTTTCATTGCCGGGGGCGTTTTTTCCCTCTCCAACCGAAAGCCTCAACCATGGTTTCCCTCTGGACCGTTCTATCGGCCCGGTGGTTGCGGGCCCGTTGGCCCGAACCGTCGCCCCCCGCTATCCCGCGCCTATCTGTGGCGGATTTGCCGCCGGCGCTGCGTCGCGACCTCAACCTGGCCGATGAGGGGCCGGGCGCGCATGATTTTTCCTTGCGTTCACCCATCCGCGAGCGGATGATATCCCCGTTCGCAGGTTTTTAACCCACCCCTGCGACCTTCACGTTTCTCTACGCGAGAAAGGATTAATCCCATGATCTACCAGACCCGCGCCTGCCGATCGACGCAGGCTTTCAAAGCATTTAACGGCAGCCATTCTCGGAAGTTGATTTCCGATCTCTGTCAAAGCTCTCTGATACCGCAGGTGTCTCATGCCGCTGTTTCTATCTGTTCCGCGAGGACCTAAGTTTTACATTGAATTTGCCCGTTGGTCGGTGCCCGCCCATGCGCCACGCTGGGCCGAGATGCGCCGCGAAAACCGGGAGGTGCTGATATGGTTCGGACGATTGCACATTATTTACACGCCCGCGCGCTGGATGCCGGGTGTTACTGCCGGACTGGGGCGGGCCGCTGATGCCCCCGCAGGTTGTCCTGGCTGACGTGGCCGCGACTGAGTGCGGGATGAGTGCGCCCCCTCTGCGGACGCCTCTCCCGACCGATGGAAACGATAGCGCCGATGGGGCGCTATCGACCCTGATTCGCGTGCTGGAAGAGTTTCGCACCCTCGATCCGGACCTGCCTATTCAATATGCGCTGTCCTTCCTAACCCTGGCCCAGAATGAAGGCCTTTCGATGGGCGAATTGGCGCAGCGGCTGGCGATTGCCCAATCCTCGGCGTCGCGCAATATTGCCGCGCTGTCGGAATGGCATTCCTTTGGCAAGCCCGGCCTGGGCCTGGTCGAAGCACGGGAAGACCCGCGCGAGCGCCGTCGCAAGCTGGTTAGCCTAACGGGCAAAGGAAAGGCGTTTCAGCATCGGTTGACCGCGCTGATGGCGGGCCATCGCATCGCCGAGGCGACCTGCCCGTCCGAAACGCCTACCCCCGCCCTTGACGCCCGAACGGCGGCGGCGCTCTAAAAACACGGCACCCCGCTTCGGCGGGGTGTTTTGTTTCATGAGAAGCCTCTTTCCCCGCTCTGGCCCTATGCTATAGTCGCGCCACTTTTCCGCTGCGGCTGCGGCCTGCCGGATGACCGAAGGATTGAAGACCCATCGCCATGAAACTGACGATTGATCGTGCCGCCCTGCTCAAAAGCCTCGCCCATGTGCAAAGCGTCGTCGAGCGTCGCAATACGATCCCAATCCTGTCGAATATTCTGATTGACGCGCGGGATGATAGCGTCGCGCTGACCGCAACCGATATGGACCTCGATATGGTGGATCGGGTGGCCTGTACGGTCAGCCTGCCCGGTTCCGTCACGGCCCCCGCCCATACGCTGTACGATATTGTTCGCAAACTGCCGGATGGGGCGGCGGTCGAACTCACTGCGGACCCGGAAAAGGAGCGGGTCACGGTGCGCGCTGGGCGGTCTACCTTTATGTTGCCGTCCTTGCCGGTCGCGGATTTCCCCAGTCTTGCGTCCGACGATCTGCCGCATAATTTTCTGCTGCCGAGTGGCGATCTGAAGGCCCTGATCGACCGGACGAGTTTTGCGATCTCCACCGAGGAAACCCGCTACTACCTCAACGGTATTTACCTCCATGCCACCCAGCAGCCGAGCGGCCCGGTCCTGCGCGGCGTCGCCACCGATGGTCATCGGCTGGCCCGTGTGGAACTGCCGCTGCCGAAAGGGGCCGATGCGATCCCCGGCGTGATCCTGCCGCGCAAAATGGTGCTGGAGTTGCGCAAGCTGCTGGATGAAGCCGATGGCGCGGTCAGCATCGGCCTATCGGAAACCCGGATCCGCTTGGCCTTTGGCGCGATCATCCTATCGTCGAAACTGATCGATGGGACGTTCCCGGATTACGAGCGGGTGATCCCGACCGGCAACGACAAGGTGCTGGAACTGAACCGCAATAGTTTTGCCGAATCGGTGGATCGCGTTGCCACCATTTCCACCGAGAAAAGCCGCGCGGTCAAAATTACCCTCGATAGCAATAGCCTAACCCTAACCGCCAATAGCCCGGACGCCGGTAGCGCGTTTGAGGAATTGGAGGTTTCTTATACCGCCAATGGGTTCGAGATTGGGTTCAACTCCCGCTATCTGCTGGATATTCTGAAGCAAGTGCAAGGGGATGTGGCGCAGTTCATCATGGCCGATGCCGCCTCGCCGACCGTCGTGCGCGACCGGGCTGACGGTAGCGCCATTTATGTTCTGATGCCGATGCGGGTGTGAGCCTGACAGCCGATCCGCTCCCGGCCCTCAGCCGGGTGCGCCTCCAGAATTTTCGCAGTCACGCCGCGCTCGATCTGTCGGTCTCAGGCCCCTGTGTGATTCTGACCGGCGATAATGGCGTCGGTAAAACCAATCTGCTCGAAGCCTTGTCTTTCCTAGCACCGGGGCGCGGCTTTCGTCGGGCCGCCCTCGCAGAGATCGACCGTCACTCAGGGCCGGGCGGCTGGTCGTTGCAGGCGGACCTGGCGCTGCCCCATGGTCCCGTTACCCTGGCCACGGGCCGGGTGCCTGCCCAGGGGGAACGGCGACAAGTGCGGATTGATGGCGAACCGGCGAAAAGCCAGAGCGCCTTGTCCGACCTCCTGGTCGTCTCCTGGTTGACCCCGGCGCTCGACCGGCTGTTCCAAGAGGGGTCTAGCGGGCGGCGGCGCTTTCTCGACCGGATCGTGCACGGCTTTCTCCCCGATCACCTGCAGCACCTCAGCCGTTACGAAGCCGCGCAGCGCGACCGGCTGAAGCTGTTGCGCGATAGCGCGGACGGCAAGCGCCCCGACCCCCATTGGCTATCGGCGCTGGAAGAGACCATGGCGCGCGACGGCACGGCGATCGCCGCCGCTCGGCGCGATATTAGCCAGCGCCTGGGCATAGCGGTCGCCGCCGGGGTTGGGCCGTTTCCAGCCGCCGATCTTGCCGTTACCGGCAGCCTCGAAGCCGCCTTGGCCGAGAAACCGGCCTTGGCCGTGGAAGAGGATTTCCGCCGCACCCTGCGCCAATCCCGCCCGCGCGACGCCGCTGCTGGAACTACCACCGAAGGGCCGCACCGCAGCGATTGGGATGTTGGTCACCGGCACAAGCAAATGCCCGCGGCACTCTGTTCGACCGGCGAACAAAAGGCCCTACTGATTGCCATTCTGTTAGCCAATGCCCGCTTGATCCGCGCGGCGCGCGGTGCCCCGCCGCTGCTGCTGCTCGATGAAGTAGCGGCGCATCTCGATCCTGGACGGCGGCAGGCCCTGGCGGAGGAACTTTTTTCCCTCGGCGGCCAAACGTGGCTGACCGGAACCGAGCCGGAGCTGTTCGAGGCGTTTGGTACTAGCGCCATGCGGGTGGCCCTAGTGCCCCCCTAGCGTTCCCCCCACGCCGTTACGGCCCCAAAAGCGGCAGGGCCAGGACTAAGAGCAGTGCCCCGACCAGAGCAATCGCATCCTCGATCAGCGCGGCCGGCCCGTCGCGACCGAAGATCTGGGCTAATCGGGCGCGCACCGCGGCACCGCCCAAGGTGCCGATCACGGCCCCGATCAGGCCCGCCACCGCCCCAATGATCCAACTCCCGCCCGCAAAGCCGAGCGCGGCTCCACAGAGGGCACCGCTAACCAAGCGTGCCCCGAACTGCAGGGGTACTTTCCGGCTAGGGGTACGCGGCAGCTGGTCGGCGATCAATTCGCCAATCGCCAGCAGCGTGACACCATAGGGTGTATAGGCATAACCGAAGAAGGCGAGCGGTGTTGCGGCCAGCGGCAACATTCCCAGGACGGCGGCCCAACTCACGGCGGTCGGGGCCAGCAGGGTTCGCAAGCCCGCGATGATGCCGATGCCCAGCGCCAGAAAAAAAAGGAACATTGCCGCCTCCGGCTGAACCAAGGATGCCTAGGTCAACGGACTGCGCTTATTCGGTTTCGTCGCGAATATCCTCGGTCGGGCCGTTTTTCTGCACCGACTCGATCCCATTATCGCGTCCTTGCGTGCTCTTATACATTTCACTCGTACCAATAATCTCGCCATTACCGGCCTTGAGATTAAAATAAAACTGGCCATCCTTGGCGGTAAGCCGCTCGTACCGCGCCTCATTCGGTGCATTTTTCTGGACCGAGGCGATGCCTTTTTCTGCCGAGCTTTTTGCTACATAATTTTCACTGGCCAGAATCGTTTCGTGATTCCCAGCCTTTAGCACAAAACGGAACGCACCACTTCCAGTTTTGCTTAAAACATAATAGCCGGCCATGTCCTGCCCTCGCGTCGGGAAACTCTCACCAACTATCAGCATACCTTAGCAAGCGCCCGCTAGCGCAGTGCAATAGGGGCCGAGGGTGAAAAGCGCGCCAGGCCGCCAAAGGCCCGGCGCGCCCCCTTCTTACTTCAGCATGATCCGATACAGCGCCGTTGTGCCGCTAACCTCGTTACCGACGATCAGCAACGGCTGGCCGGTGGGCGAGTCGCTGGCCGGAACGAAGGTTAGCCCTTCCGGCCCCAGATCGCCGGCCTTGGCTAGGTCCTTTTTCGGGTCGGCATCAAAATCGCGGCTATTGGTATAGCCGGCGAACTGCGGCGCGCGCGGGTCGGTGATGTCGTAGATCATCACCCCGCCGATCCGTTCTAGGCCAATGAAGGCATAGGTCTTATCGCCGATCCGGCCCAGGGCCAACCCTTCCGGCTCTGGTCCCTTATTGTCGGAACGATCGTCTACGGCATTCTTATCGTGGGTGGAGTTGAACCATTTCGGGTTCAACGCCGCCAAGCGGGTTTCAAACGCATCGCCCGAATCCCAGACCAGCCCACCGTTTTCATCGCGGATCGAGAAAGACCGCCCCCCGAACGCATAAAGCGTATCGTAGACGAGCTTGCCATCGGCAGAGAGTTTCGGCGACCCATCGGCATTGGTCTGATAGCCCTGCCCCCAGGAAACCGTGAGGCGGCCCAGGGCCTCATCCTTGGTGCAATCCCCCGGCCCCTCGGCGGTGGCACCGCAATAGCCGAAGACCTGCGGCGACAGCATTGCCCCTGTGGCCAGCGCCCGCAGGTGCGGCGGCAGATCGTCGCCCGCGCGCCCGTCGAACCCCTTCGGGTTGACCAGATGCTTCACGCGAAATTCTTCAACAAAGCCAGGCGCGCCTTTGGCGTCGCCGCCCTTCCAGGCCTTATCCTCGCCACGATTAAAATTCCAATAGGCCTTATTGCCCTCGCCCCAGGGGCGGCTATCGCCTTCATTGGCCGTAACGATATAGGTCTTGCCCCCGGCCTGATAGGCGGCGATGGCGTCGGGCATATAGAAGCCCTTCACGCCTGCCCAGGGTTTAATGCTGGCCGCCTTATCGGTATCAGAGGGATCAAGCCCCTGGCCCGGCGCGCCATGATCCTTAACGCCCAGCCCCTGTACTAAAGTAACGCGCGCCGCGGCAATATCGATCCGGGCGAGGGCATTGTTTTCTTGTAGGCTGACCCAGGCGGTTTTCCCATCCTCGGCCACGGCGATATATTCTGGCTCCAGGTCTTGCGCCACGCTGGCCCCAGGGCTGGTGATGCGCGCGCCCTGCGCCCGCAACTCGGCCTCCTTGCCGTTCCACGCCCGGAAATCCGCCGTACGCACGGTCGGGGCGGCGGGATTGCTGACGTCGATAATACTGACCGACCCTTCCGGATCGGCCGCGTAATCATCGGCCGGCTCGCCTTCATTGGCGACCAGAACCGTCTTACCGTCGGGGGTGAAGGTCAACATATCGGGCAACGCCCCAACCTGCACCTGGCCCAGCAGGGTAAAATCCGACGCACGATAGAAGGCCGCGAAACCTGGATCGGTTTTCACCGCAGGTTCAACCGCGAGCGCGATCACCCCATTGCGGACCGCGATGCTATTGACGGTGGCCTTCGCGGCCACAGCCCCGGCATTGATCTCGCCAATCCGGCGCGGATTGGCCGGATCGGCCACATCCAGCACATCCACCGCCCCGGCCTTGGCGTTTACCACGAAAGCCCGGCGGGTCGCGGGATCATAGGCGGTGATCTCGGCGGCGCTTTGGCCGAAAACACCCGAACTATAACGGCCCAGCAGCGTCAGCGCCGCGTCTTCCGTCGCCATTGCGGGCCAGGCCGCCGCCAAAACCAAGGCTACCGCCGCCGACCGGCGCATCGCCAAAACCGACATTTCTACCCCTCCCCAAAACAATGAAATGCCGGGACGATACGGGGGAGCAGTGACAGTATTATTACTTAATCCGGGGGATCAATGGAGCGAAGACATCTTCATTCCCCCGGATAGCTGCCAGGGGGGGGATCGCTTATCGCTTCAGCCCCGCCGCCGATAGCTTTGCCACATAGGCCTGCCAAAGCTGCGGTTCCGATGCGTGCAACTCCAGCAGGTAGCGCCAGGAATAGATCCCGGTGTCATGCCCATCATCGAAAAGAATGCGGATGGCGTAATTGCCAATCGGCTCTACACCTCGAATGGCAACGGCGGCTTTCCCCGGCACCAATTGCTTTTGGTCGGGGGCATGGCCCTGCACTTCCGCCGACGGGCTTTCGACGCGCAGATATTCCGCCGATAGGGTAATCACGCGTCCGTCGTCGTAGGTCACGCTTAGGCTGCGGCGATCCGGGGCCAGCAGAATATCGACCGGCCAGGGCAGCGCATCGGTCACGGGGTATCGTCCAGCCGCCGCGCTTCATCGACCAGCATGATCGGAATCCCGTCCCGGATGGGAAAGGCAAGTCCCGCCGCCTCGGAAATCAGTTCCGCCCGCTCCCGGTCTAGGCGCAGGGGGGCTTTGGTAACTGGGCAGACCAGAATTTCCAGCAGTTTGGGGTCTACCCCCAAGGTATCGGCAACCGATGACATTTCTTCCCTCTCCCTCAGTGCCGCAACCCCAGGTCCGACCCTGGGTGATCCTTGTCCATCATTGCCATTTCGATCAAGGCGATCATGGTCGACGCCCGATCTTCCGTATCGGCACTTTCTAGCAGCGCCTGTTTTTCACCCGGCGTAAAAGGGCAGACCATGGCCAATGTGGTAATTAACACGTCATCTGGGGCCTGTTCGATCGAACTCCAATCCGCCGCAACCCCATGATGCTTCAGATAGAGGCGTAACCCACGCAGCAGCCGGGCGCGGTCGAACTCCTGCGGTCCCTGGTCGGTCAAATCGCTGGCAAAGGGCTGCCAATCGATACGCATCGGACGATAACCTTTGCGGATTGGCAGTTCCTCGATAACCGCAAAGCGCGAGACGCCCGACAGGGTTATCAGATACCGCCCATCGGCGGTTTCCTCAAAACTGGTTAGCCGCCCGGCGCACCCGATCCGGTAAAGATCGGGGGCGCGCCCGCGATCATCCGGATCCAGCGGCTGGATCATGCCGATCAAGCGGTCGGGCGTGCCCAGACAATCTTCCACCATCGCCCGATAGCGCGGCTCGAAGATATTCAGCGGCAACCGCCCCCCCGGCAGCAGCAACACCCCGCTTAAGGGGAAGACCGGCACAACATCCGGCAGCGTATCGGGTTTCCAGCCGACGGCCATTGCGGTTAAGCGAACAACAGCGACGACAGGCGCCGCCGGGCGGCAACGCTGACCGGATCGGCAAAGCCGAAAGCTTCGAGCAGCTTCAGCAATTGCTTCCGCGCCGCCTCTTCGTTCCACCCGCGGTCGCGCTTGATAATGTCCAGCAGATGATCGACCGCACCCTGCTTATCACCCTCGGCATACAGCAGCAGGGCCAGATCGTAGCGCGCGGCATGATCTTCGGCATTCCGGGCCAAGCGCCCTTCCAGATCGGCCCGGCTGCCCAGTTCCGCCGTCTGTTCCGCTAGGTCGATGGCAGATTTCAGCGCCAAGGTTTCGGCATGGCTGGCCTTATCCTTCGGCACTTGCGCCAGCACCTGCTTGGCCACATCCAGCTGCCCGGCCTGCACGGCGATACGGCCCAGGCCGGTGATCGCCTCGATATTCTCTGGATCAACTTGCAGAATTTGGGCGTAGATCGCTTGCGCCGTCATCGGATCGCCGCCGGCCAGCGCCTCCTTCGCCTGGGCAACCGCCTCGGCGATCTGGGCGGCGGGGTCATTCTCCGCCGCGAGGCTGGCGAGTTTCTTTACCCATTCTTTCACCTGGCTTTCCGGCAACGCGCCCTGAAACGCATCCACCGGGCGACCATCAAAAAAGGCATAGACCGTCGGGATCGACTGCACGCGCATTTGCGCCGCCAGCTGCTGATTTTCATCGACGTTGATTTTCACCATGCGCACGGCACCCTTGGTCGCCGCGACCGTCTTTTCCAAGATCGGCCCCAGGGTTTTGCACGGGCCGCACCAGGGTGCCCAAAAATCAACGACGATCACCGCCTCGCGCGAGGCTTCCATTACCTCTTTAACGAAAGTGGCGGTGGTAACATCCTTCACCGGCGCGGCGGCGGGGGCCGCGGAAGAGCCGAAGAGCGACTGCATGGGGGAAATCCTCCCGAAACCAAATCCGACGCGGACAAATTCCCCCCTGATGTGGCACGCGCGCCGTCCGGAAGCAAGGCTTGCGGAACGGGGGATATGGTTGTTAAGGAAGCCAAGCGAAAAACCGCTTGCAGGAATTCTGTCACACGCTATAGTCCCGCCCACCAGCGAATGACATAGCGTTACTCACTGGCCCGATGCGGGAATAGCTCAGTGGTAGAGCATCACGTTGCCAACGTGAGGGTCGAGGGTTCGAATCCCTTTTCCCGCTCCAAATTTTCAAAAACCCTGCCAGTGATGGCAGGGTTTTTGCTATTAGATATTGGCCTTAAAAAAGGAAGCGACGGCAAGCAATCGCCCCGCTTCCGTTGGCGTATATAGGCCGATGCCCAACAGATCGCTCATCACCCCCTCATTCCCAGCTTGCTCTCATTGAGTCAGGCTAAGAACAAATTGTCAATTTATTCGGAATCCGAAACGGCGTCGCCGCCGACAACCTGCAGCCCATGCCCCAAAGCCACGCGCTCATCAAAAACGAAACAGCCGCCGTGCCAGAGGCTTTGGTCGGCAGGGATTTGTTCGAGGTAGGCGAGGATGCCGCCGTCGAGGTGATAAACCTCCTCGAACCCTTCCTTCAGCATAAAGGCCGTCGCCTTTTCGCAGCGGATGCCGCCGGTGCAGAACATGGCGATTTTCTTATGCTTGGCAGGGTCGAGCGTTTGCCGCACATAGGCGGGGAATTCGGTGAAGCTGGTCGTGCCAGGATCGACCGCCCGCGCGAAACTGCCCATCTGCACTTCAAAGCTATTGCGCGTGTCGATGACCAGCACCTCTGGGTCGGCAATCAGCGCGTTCCAAGCGTCGGGGGCAACATAGGCGCCGACCTGCCGGTTGGGGTCGAGACCCGGCACGCCGAAACTAACAATTTCCCGCTTCACTTTGATCTTCAGGCGGGCAAAGGGCATGGTTTCGGCCTGAGAGCGTTTCCAGGGAAGCGTTTCCAGCCCCGTTTCACGCTGGATCGCCGCCAGCATCTCCCGCAAAGCCGTGTCCGGCGCGGCGAGGGTGCCGTTGATCCCCTCTTCTGCCAGCAGCAGAGTGCCGCGCACCCCCAAAGTTTCAGCAATCGGGCGCAGCCGGTCGCGCAGGACCGCAGGATCATCCACCCGGAAAAAGCGATACAGCGCCGCAACACTAACCGTCACGCCCGTACCCCTGCCGTCAGCCCGGCGATCAGAATATCCAGGACTGCGCGCAGTTTTGCGTGATCCGGCCCATCCCCCATCGCCACAATCAAATCGGGATGTCGGAAAGCCACCGTCGCGTCCAAAACCGCCTGGGTCGCCGTCTCTAGGTTGGCGATCTGATAGACGCCAGCCGCCTGCCCCTCGGCCAATAGACTGCGAACTTGTTCGGCCAGCCACTGCAAATGCCGATCCACCACGTCCGGCATTTGCCGGATCAGCCCTTGATAGGTGGCGAAAAGCTCAGGGTCGCCCGCCACCATTTCCAGCTTTTGCCGAGCGAGGTAGGTGAACCAGGCGACCAGTTTCTCCGGCGGGGTCCCAGGGCCAGCGCTGATCGCCTCTAGCGGCGCGTGCGACCGTTCCAGCCACCGTTCCACCACAGCGGTTCGTAGCGCTTCCTTACTCGCGAAGACCCGGTAGATATTGCCATGGCTCATGGACAAATGCCGGGCGACGTCCACAACGCTGGTTTTTGCCGGGCCGTAACGGCGCAGCATTTCCTCAGCAGCGGTTAAGATCCGCTCGCGTAGGTCCAGCGAAGGGGCGTCGGGGCTTGTGTTCATAAGGCTGGTTTAGGCGACCGCCCGCTCACTGTCCAGCATCTGCATCTGCACAGCAGCATAGCGCGTTCCGGCAACCGCCTCTGGCGGGCAGGCGGCTTCCACCCGCGCCAGATCGGCGGAGCTGAGACGCAGATGGAGCACGCCGAGGGCTTCCTGCAACCGTTCCCGCGTCCGTGCTCCCACCAGCGGTACGATGAACGGGCGGCGCGCCAGCACCCAGGCAATCGCAACCTGGGCCACACTGGCCCCCAAACTATCGGCGACCGCCGTCAGCGCCGCCACCAACGCTCGGTTCCGGTCGAGATTGTCTCCCTGAAACCGGGGCGTATGGCTGCGGAAATCGGTCGGGGCGAGGCTGGCGGCAGTGGGGGGCGTTCTGCTGATAAGCCCGCGCCCTAGCACCCCATACGCGGTCAGCCCGATACCAAGCTCGGCCAGTGTCGCGAGAATTCCGTGCTCCGGCGTGCGCGTCATCAGCGAATATTCGATTTGCAGCGCCGCGACGGGATGCACGGCATGGGCGCGGCGGATCGTGTCTACCCCCATTTCCGACAGCCCCAGGTAACGGACGTACCCCGCCTTAATCAGATCGGCAATTGCCCCTACCGTGTCTTCAATGGGAACGGACGGGTCGAGGCGCGCGGGTTGATAGAGATCGATATAGTCGGTCTTCAAGCGGCGCAGGGAATAGGTGATGAAACTCTTGATCGCCGCCGGGCGTCCATCAAAGCCCAAAAAGGCACCATCTGGCCCCCGCAAGGCCCCGAATTTTACTTGAATGAAGGCCTTATCCCGGCGGCCCGCCAGCGCCTCGGCCAGCAGCGCTTCATTATCGCCCATTCCGTAGAAATCGCCGGTATCGAACAGGGTAATCCCGGCGTCGAGTGCCGCATGGATTGTGGCGATGCTCTCAGCCCGATCCGTCGGACCATAGGCATCAGACATGCCCATGCACCCCAGCCCCAGCGGAAATTGCGCGGGCAGACGGGGGGAGAGGGTCCGAAAAGCAGGGGTAGTCATCGCAAGCCTCCAAGGCGTCAGGAACCAATGGCCTGACCTTACGCTCACCTATGACAAAAATCAATATCTGTTATTTGCTATTCGTCAAACTTTCCCCGCCACCCGCCGGCCAAGGCCAGTGTTAGGTCCTCATAGCCCGGCGCGTCGCTGGAAACCCGGCCATTGCGCCGGAAATAATCGATGATGACGATGGGAATATTGAACTTAAACACATCGGCAACACGCAGCAGATCATCCACATAATCCAGCGGCCAGCGGTAGAAGGCCTCATGCTCGCCATCGCCGCTGACCGGCTTGAAATCGCCCGGCACGGTCAGATCGAAGGTAAACAGCACGTGATCGCGCAACCCCTTGTCACTCTCCATTCGGTACAGAAGCGCCCCAGTCGGCCGCGCCTGTTCGGCCAGGGTGGCGGGCATCGAGGCTTCCTCGGCACATTCCTTAATCAAATTATCCATCGGGGTCAGACCATAGGGCTGGCCGCCCGCCACCAAATTATCGAACTTACCGGGGGCGACGGCCTTCGTGCGCGCCCGCCGGGCTATCCACATTTCCCCCTCACTCAGCACATTCAAATGCACGCCATAGGCACGGATGCCGAAGAAGTCTGCCGCGCCGCGGTCCAGTAGGGCCACCGGCTCCTGCCCCCAGCGGCGCACAACCGGGTAAAGTTCCTGCCGATCCTTGGCGATATCGCCGCTGGCAATCAACCGCTGTACCAGATCGGCCAGGGCCGCACTACGCGACAGTCGGTCAGGCTTGGCGATCAATTCCACCCAGTCGGTGGTAACGGTCAAAAGATCGTCTTCCACCGCCAGCCGGTCCAACCGGTCGCGGCGGATCGCCCCGTAGCGCTGATGGTCGATCCGGAAGGGCACAAAATCCTTGGGCGACCAGCGGTTGCACGCCCCGACATGATCGAGATAAGCATCCAGCGTGCGCATCATGATTTCGCCCCCCTCTCCCGGCGCAGCTTTTCCGCCTGGTCTTGTTCCTCGCGCAGCTTATGAAAGGCAGCGAGGCGGGCCGGGTCAAGCGCCCCTAAAGTCACAGCGGCACGCACCGCGCAGTCGGGTTCCGACTGATGCCGACAATCGCGGAAGCGGCAGCCGGTAGCAAGCCCCTCTATATCGGGGAAGCCCTCGGAAACCTCGGCCTCCCACAGATGGAACTCGCGCATTCCGGGCGTATCGATCAGCACCCCGCCGCCCGGCAACAACAGCAACTCCCGCCGAGTGGTGGTGTGCCGCCCCTTGCCCTGCTCTGACACCGCGCCAACCGATTGTCGGACCTGCCCCAGCAACACATTCGCCAACGACGATTTGCCAACACCGGAGGAACCGACCAACGCCAAACTCTCTCCCGGCCCGATCAGGGCACGCACGGCGTCGATTCCTAGGCCGGTTACCAGGCTCACCGGCACGCAAGCAAGATCGGCGGCGACCGCGCGGACCGCCGCCAAGCGCGCCGCCAAATCCGCCGCCAAATCGGCCTTGGTCAAGAGCAGAATAGGGAGAGTATCGGCATTGGCGCAGGCAGTCAGATAGCGTTCCAATCGGCGCGGGTTGAAATCCTCGCTAACCGCCATGGCGATAAATAGCTTATCAAGATTGGCCGCGACGATCTGCCGTTCGGCCCTATCGCCCGCCGTCTTGCGCACAAAGGCCGAGCGCCGGGGCAGCAGCGCCGCAATCGGGTGTAGGCCCTTATCGGCGGGCCGCAGCGCCACCCAATCGCCGACCGCGAGACTTTCCCCCTCCGCCGCCAAATCCCGCCGTAGCCGCCCCGGCAGAACGGCGGCAACCGAGCGTAACCCCCCGCCGGTCTCGCATATCGCCTCATACCCGCGCCGATGTTCAACGGCCAGCCGGGCCGGAATGAAACCGGATGCACCCAATGCCCGGAAGGCTTGGGCGAGGACCGGGGTCCAGCCCAGGGCGGCAAGAGCGGTCATCGCCCCGGCCTCACAGGGCCATGCCTTTATTCTGCTCCGCCCCCGCGCGCGCCAAGGCATCGGCGCGTTCGTTTTCCGGGTGGCCGTTATGCCCTTTAACCCAGTTCCAGGAGAGTTGATGCGGTTTCATCGCCGCCAGCATCCGTTCCCAGAGATCGACATTCTTGACCGGCTTCTTATCGGCGGTGCGCCAGGAGTTTTTTTTCCAGGTCGGCATATATTTGGTGATGCCGTCGATCACATATTTGCTGTCGGTAAAAATATCGACCGTCACAGGGCGCTTCAGCGCTTCGAGCCCCTGGATGATCGCCATCATCTCCATACGGTTGTTCGTCGTATCCGGCTCGCCGCCAAAAAGCTCCTTCTCGACGCCCTTAAACCGCAGGATCGCCCCCCAGCCGCCCGGGCCGGGATTGCCGCTACAGGCGCCATCGGTGAAAAGCTGGACGGTTTCGGGGGTTTCGCTCACGCCGCCCCCTCCAGCCCATAGGCCGCCGCATCCGTCACCAACCGATGAAAGCGCAGCTTGGTCCAATATTCCATCGGGTCTTTCGGCTTCACCAGCGCCCCCGGCGGCACGTTCAGCCAATCATAGAGGCGGGTGAGCAGGAAGCGCAGGGCGGATCCCCGGCAGAGGATCGGCAGGGCGGCAATCTCCGTCGCGCTTAGGGGGCGCACGGCCTGATAGCGGCGCAGAAAGCCCATCGCCTTGGTCATATTGAAGCTGCCGTCCGCCTCGAAGCACCAGGCATTCAGGCAGATCGACACGTCATAGGCCAAGGCATCGGTGCAGGCGAAATAGAAGTCGATCAGCCCGCTGACCTTATCGCCGATAAAGAAGACGTTATCGGGGAAGAGATCGGCATGGATCACCCCGCGCGGCAAATCCTGCGGCCAATGGGCTTTAAGGAAGTCGAACTCCTCCGCCAGCGCCGCCGCCAGACCAGGGCGGACGCTGTCCGCGCGCGCCGCCGTCGCCGCGACCAGCTTTTCCCACCCATCGACCGATAGGGCATTCACCCGCTGCATCGGGAAATCCGCCCCCGCCAGATGCAGCTTCGCCAGCGCTTCGCCCAGTTCCGCCGTATGCACCGGCGCAATGCGGCGCGGCCAGACGCCGGGCAGGAAGCTGACCATCGCCGCAGGCCGGTCGCGCAGGGTGCGCAGGCGCTGCCCGTCTTGCGTGGTCAGCGGGATCGGGCACGATAGACCCTGCGCCGCCAGATGATCCATCAGCCCGATGAAGAAGGGCAGATCATCCGGGTTCACCCGCTTTTCGTAGAGGGTGAGGATATAGCGGCCCTCGGTCGTGTAGATCAGGAAGTTGGAATTCTCCACCCCCTCGGCGATGCCCATATAGGACGTAACCTCGCCGATGCCATACTCGGCCACAAAGGCGCGCAATTCTTCGTCGGGAATATCGGTGTAAACGGCCATCGGATCAGTCTGCCAGCGCTTTGGGGAGTTTGAAGACCACGGTTTCGTCGGTGACGCGGATCTCGCGGATGGTGACCGTGCGATGGGCGCGGGCGGCGGCGATTACCTCGTCCACCAGCACTTCCGGCGCCGACGCCCCGGCGGACAGGCCAAGGGTCTCGACATCCGCATAGGCCACCCAATCGATCTCGCTGGCCCGCTGGATCAGCCCGGCGCGCGCGCAGCCCGATCGTTCCGCCACCTCCACCAACCGGCGGGAGTTGGAGGAATTGGGCGCGCCGATCACCAGCAGCGCTTGGCTCTGTTCGGCAATCGCCTTCACTGCCGCCTGACGATTGGTCGTGGCGTAGCAAATATCGCCCTTGCGCGGCCCCTGGATCGCTGGGAAGCGGCTTTCCAGCACCGCGACGATGTCCTTTGTGTCATCGACTGAGAGGGTGGTTTGCGTGATATAGGCGAGGCGCGCGGGATCCGGCACAGCCACCGCTTCCGCCTGCGCCCGATCCTCCACCAGCGTCACCGAGCCCGCAGGAAGCTGGCCCATCGTGCCGATCACTTCCGGGTGGCCCTTATGGCCGATCAGCAGAATATGCAACCCCTCGGCATGGTGGCGCTCGGCTTCCAGATGCACTTTCGACACCAGCGGGCAGGTGGCGTCGAGGTAGATCATCTGGCGCCGTTCCGCTTCCGCCGGAACCGCCTTCGGCACGCCGTGGGCCGAAAAGATCACGGGCCGGTCATCCGGCACCTGATCGAGTTCTTGCACGAAGACGGCGCCCTGCGCCTCCAGGCTTTCGACAACAAAGCGGTTATGCACGATCTCGTGCCGCACATAGACGGGCGCCCCGAATTTCTTCAACGCTTGCTCGACAATCTGAATCGCCCGGTCCACCCCGGCGCAGAAACCGCGCGGGCCGGCCAGCAGCAAGGTAAGGGGGGCAAGCGTCTCGGTCATCCGTCTCTTCCTTTGAACCCGCGCGCACCGTAAAGCCGTTTTTCGCCAAACGGAAGCCCGCCCTTCGTTCGCGGCAGTAGGAAGCGGGCGCCTGGGCTGCTATGTAAGGGGCCTTGGTTTTTTGGAAAGGGTTCTGAGAATGCGGATGGGTTCGGCGGTGCGGCTCGGGGCGACGGGTCTAAGCGCAGCGCTTCTTCTGGCGGCCTGTAGCGGCCAGAGCGAGACGGCGACGATCCCGCCATGCCCACGCGTTGGCATTCTGGCCGACGCCGCGCGCCTGACCGTCTTCCGCGACGGGCCGGGCCGCGATGTGACCGATGTGCAGTCGATCTCCAACGTCAGCGGGTTTTCCGGCTCCAGCTATTACGAAAACAAGCAGCGCACCGTGGTCGTCGATCTGCGCATCGAGCTAACGTCCGAACGCGGCCCAGCGGCGGGCGGCCCGCGCTTTGCGGATCTGCCCTATTTCGTGTCGATCCTCGATAAGAACCGCAATATCCTGGTGCAGCAGGATTTCACCCTGCGCGCCGATTATCCCGCCAATAGCGCCCGCGTCGGCCTGTTCGACGAGTTGGAGCAGCGCATCAATCTGAAGGACGGCGAGTTCGGCAACGCTTACGAAGTGCTGATCGGCTTCCGCCTGACGCCGGACCAGTTGGAATGGAACCGCCAGAACCGCCGCCGCTAGTTCTGCTGGTCTGCACCAACCGCCGCTTCGGCTGGGACCGCCCGTCCTGCGCCGGGCGGGGGGCGCGGAAACTTCTGAAAGCCCTGCGTGCCGAAGCGGCAGCGCGCGCCCTGCCGATCACCATCACCGAAGCCCCCTGCCAAGGCCGTTGCAGCCGGGGGCCGGTGGTCCGTCTGCCGGATGGAGAGTTGCGGTTTGAGGTATCTCCTAAGCAGACGAACGGGCTGTTTTCAGAGATAAGCCTCTGAAAATATTATCATTTCGACAAACGCGAACGCCCTACCCAATCCGCTGCAACAGATCGTCCAACTGCTCCAACGTCGCGTAATGCAGCACCAACCGCCCAGCCTCGCCATCGGTGACGATTTCCACCGCAACGCCGAGCTTGTGGGACAAATCGGCTTCCAGCGCCAGCGTATCCGGGTCTTTCGCGCCGCCCGCGGCCGCCTTCACGCGCCGGGGTTTGGCCACCGGGGCGGGGGTGAGCGGCTTCCCATCCTTGGCGCGCTGGGCCATTTGCTCCACGGCGCGGACAGAGAGTTTTTTGGCGATGATCTGCTCCGCCACCGCTTCCGGGTTCGGTAGGGTCAGCAAGGCGCGGGCGTGCCCGGCGGAGAGGGAACCGCTTTCCACCAATTCCCGCACGCTTTCCGGCAGGTTCAGCAAACGCAGGGTATTGGCGATATGGCTGCGGCTTTTGCCGAGGTGATTGGCCAGCGCTTCCTGGGTATGGCCGAACTCATCCATCAAACGGCGGTAACCATCGGCTTCTTCCAGCGGCGTTAGATCTTGCCGCTGGATGTTTTCCAGCAGCGAAACTTCCAGCGCCTGCCGGTCGGTCATATCGCGAATAACGACCGGCACTTCGTGCAGTTGCACCGCCTGGGCAGCGCGCCAGCGCCGTTCCCCGGCGACGATTTCGTAGCGATTATCCCCCAGTGGGCGGACGATCAGTGGCTGCACCACCCCCTGTTCGCGGACGGAGGTGATGAGCTGCTCCATCGCCTCGGCCTCGAACCGGCGGCGCGGCTGGTAGCGGCCCGGGGTAAGGTATGAAGTCGGCAGGCTGCGCGGCAGGGGCGGGGTGCCGGTCGGCGTGGCTTCCGCCGCCGGGGCATCCGGCTCATCGTCGCCGAAGATAGCGCTGAGGCCCTTCCCCAACCGGCGGGGTTTTTTCTTGTCGTCGATCATGCCGCCGCCCATTCCTCTTCCTGCTTCAGCACTTCCCGCGCCAGATTAAGATAGGCCTGGCTGCCGGGGGACTTAAGATCATAGATCAGCACAGGCTTACCGTGGCTGGGCGCTTCCGACACGCGGACATTGCGCGGGATCATCGCTTGATAAACGAGATCGCCCATATGCTCCCGCACGTCCGACGCCACAAGGTCCGACAGATTGTTGCGCTTATCGTACATGGTCAGCACGATACCCTGGATGGCGAGATCGGGGTTGAAGCTCTTCTTCACCCGCTCCACCGTGCGCAACAGATGCCCGAGGCCTTCCAGCGCATAGAATTCGCATTGCAGCGGCACCAACACCGCATCCGCCGCCACCAG
>CAZNVY010000006.1:64414-66179 GCA_964576605.1 uncultured Elstera sp.
GCAGTCGATCAAAATGTAATCATAGGGCAGGGGCTGTTTTTCCAGCGCCTCGCGCAGCTTCTGCTCCCGCCCGTCCTCATCGACCAACTCAAACTCCGCCCCCGCCAGATCGACGGAGGAGGTGACGACGAAGAGGCCCGGCACTTCCGTTCCCACCGCCGCATCGGCGACCGGGGCCGCGCCGGTCAGCACTTGATACGATCCGGTTTTGCGGTAACGCCGGTCGATGCCGAAGCCGGTGGAGGCATTGCCCTGCGGGTCGAGATCGAGCACCAGCACGCGCTTCTCGCAGGCGGCGAGGGCCGTCGCCAGATTGACCGCTGTCGTCGTCTTACCCACGCCGCCCTTCTGATTGGCAACGGCAATGACCCGGCCCAGCGGGGCGGCGGAAGTTTCAAGCGACATGATGAACATCCTTGATCGACAAGATCATAGCCGAAGGGTGGGTGCGGCTGGGGGTCGGCACCAGCGTAAAGGAATAGACCTGCTGCGCCGCAGCAACCTCATTCTGCCAGGATTCGCCCTTCAGGAACAATCCCCGCCAACCGCTTGCGGCTCCGATGCGCGCGGCATGACCAAGAAGCTCGGTCAGCGGCGCGAGGGCGCGGGCAGTAATCAAATCAGCGCCGAGGGTCGGCATGGCCTCGAGGCGCTTGGTGTGCAGCGTCACCGGCGCGTCGGTTAGCCGCGCCGCTTCGCGCAGGAAGGCACCCTTGCGGCTGTCGCTTTCGATCAGATGGGTTTCGATGCCCGTCAGGATCGCCAACACCAACCCAGGGAAACCACCGCCGCTGCCCATATCGGCAATGCGTTTGGTGCCTTCGGGGACCAACGGCAGCAGTTGCGCCGAGTCTTCAAAATGCCGCGCCCAGAGGTCGGGGAGGGTGGAAGGGGCAATCAGGTTGATCTTCGGCTGCCACTTGCGCAGCAGATCGGCATAGACCTCTAACCGCCCGCGTGTTTCACGTGAAACAGCGTTGAGGATTCCGGGGTTTCCGCTCACGCCGCCACCGGCTTTTGTTTCACATGCCGTAGCAAAGCGATCACTGCTGCCGGGGTCACGCCCGGCACGCGCGCCGCCGCGCCCAGGGTTTCGGGCCGGGCGGCGATCAGCTTCTGCCGCACTTCCGCCGACAGGCTGCCAACCTGGGTATAATCGAGATCAGCGGGCAAGGTCAGCGCCTCGTCCTTACGGAAGGCTTTGATGTCGGCGTCTTGGCGCTGGAGGTACCCGGCATAGCCCGCGTCGATCACCAGTTGCTCCGCCACATCAGCCCGCAGATCAGCCAGTTCGGGCCATAGGGCCGTCAGCCGGTCGAGCGTCACATCAGGGAAGCGCAAGAGTTCCGTTACCGAGCGCGCAACCCCATCTTGGGTGATGGTGAAGCCGCGCTTGGCGAGTTCGGTCGGCGTCATCTTCAGCCGCGCCGCCAGTGCCCGCGCCTCCGTCAGCGCCGCTTCCTTTGCGGCATAGAAGCGCGCCCGGTCAGACCCAACCGCCCCAATACCGATGCCGAGCGCGGTCAGCCGCTGGTCGGCATTATCGGCGCGCAGGGACAGGCGATATTCCGCCCGGCTGGTGAACATGCGATAGGGTTCGGCGGTGCCGCGCGTCGTCAGATCGTCGATCATCACGCCGATATAGGCCTGGCTGCGGTCGAGCGTAAACTCCGTCCCGCCGCCGCCCGCACGCAGCGCCGCATTAATCCCGGCGATCAGCCCCTGCGCCCCGGCTTCCTCATACCCCGTCGTGCCATTGATCTGC
>CAZNVY010000007.1:0-58731 GCA_964576605.1 uncultured Elstera sp.
GCCAACAGGCCGCCAACTCCAAACCCCTTCCCATAAATCAACTATGTCAAAGAACTTATCGGGCATTTCTGCCGATTGTCTGCGCCGCCGTTCAGCGAGGCAGGGCTGCGTTTTTACTCAATCCGCCGCAACCCGTCAAGCTGTTTTTTCGATCCGCTGTTGTGCCATCCTACACTCTTGCGAGCTACAGCGGCGATCCGGCGAACCGACTGTCCGGCAGCGCCGCGACAGGAGGCGGTTTCTAATGCTGCCGCCGGTCGAGATCAAGCGGAAAAAACGCACCCCTCAATCAGGGTTCCAACAGATCGGCCCGGTGCTCTCTTAACCATGCGAGATACTGGTCGGTACCGAGGGTTTCGGTCAGGCGCTGCCAGGCTTCAGCCCCCGGCAACAACCGATCGGCCACGGCGGCGGGCTTGGCGTCGCGCAGCCAAGCGGTTAGCCCGGCGGCATTACCAAGGCCAAGGACGAGCAGACCGAGCAGCAATGCCGCGAGCACACGGGCCATCGCCCCCTCCCTAAAATTGGAAATAGATAAAAGGGGCAACCCCCTGCGGCCCTAAGCCTTCGATGGTCAAGACCACCCCACCGAGGAGCAGACCCAATGCCCACCAAGGCAAGCGCCCAATCCCCTCGCCGACCCGCGCGCCCAGCCGATCCGGCAGGAATTGCGCGGCCAAAACCACTGCAATCACGATCACCAAGGGGGCCTGGGTCAGCGTCTCAGCCGCCGGATAGCCATCGAATAGCCCGCTTAAATAGGCCCCCGCGCTGACCAGATCGGGGCTGCGAAACAGAATCCAAGCGGCACACACCGTATGAAAAACCATCACCCCGCGCAGGAAGGGCGAGACGGCCTTCCAAGCGGCCCCGGCCCCCCGCTCCATCCCTAAGGCGACCCCATGGATCGCCCCCCAGAGCACGAAGGTCCAAGCCGCCCCGTGCCAAAGCCCGCCCAACAGCATAGTAATCGCCAGATTGCGCGCCGTCGCCAGGCCTCCCCCCCGATTGCCGCCGAGCGGGATGTAGAGATAATCCCGCAGCCAGCTTGAGAGCGAGATGTGCCAGCGTCGCCAAAAATCGGAAAAGCTGGTCGCCCGATAGGGCCGGTTGAAATTCACCGGAAAGCGATACCCCAGCAAGGCCGCCGACCCAATAGCGATGTCGCTATAGGCGGAGAAATCGCAGTAAATCTGCACCGCATACCCATAGGCAGCCATCCAAAGATCGAGGGTCGCGGCCGTCATCGGACTATTGAACACCGGATCGACCAAATGGGTCGCTAAGGCATCGGCGATCACCACTTTCTTCACGAGACCAAGCAGAATAAGCAGCACGGCTGGCCCCACCGCCGCGTCGGAAAAGCGCGGCATCTGCTGCAATTGCGGTAAAAATTGGGCGGCGCGCACAATCGGCCCCGCCACCAACTGGGGGAAAAAGGCAAGATAGAGCAGCAGATCGAGCGGATTGCGCGTCGGCGGAATCTCCTCCCGCGCCACATCGACGATGTAGCTGATGCCGTGAAAGGTGAAGAAGGAAATCCCAACCGGCAACAAAATGGCCAAAAACGGCATATCGCGCGACCAGCCAAACAGCAGCAGCAGGTCGGCCAGGGATTCGAGGAAAAAATTATAATATTTGAAAACGCCAAGCAGCGCCAGATTCAGCCCCACCCCCAACGCAAGAACCGGCTTACGCTGGTTGGAAGCGCGGGCCGCCAGCCACACCCCAATCGTGAAGTTCAGGAGCGAACTCGCCGCTAACAGGCCCGCAAACAACAGGCTCCACTGCGCATAGAAAAAATAGCTGGCCGCCACCAGCACCGCCTTGCGTACGGCTAAGGTCGGCATCGACCAGACCAGCACGAAAACAGCGACAAAGAACAAAGCGTAATTGAGCGTGGGAAACAGCATAATCCGATAGCAGCCTTATCGTTGCGCCACACCGCCCGCCGTGCGCTTCCAAGCGGCATAGTCCGCCATCAACTGATCGTAGAGCGCGTCGGCAGCGCGCGCATAGCCTTCCGGGCGGTAATGGACCCGGTCCTGCCCAGCCAGCGGCGGATCGTAAAGCGCCCAGGTATTCGCCCCGCAGGGTCCCATCACCTGGGACCAATCCCAGAAAAACAGCTTTTCTGCCTGAGCCAAGCCCGCCAGGGTTTGCCGAACCATCGGCAAATTGCCGGGGATCGTCCAACGGCAGGCGGGCGCGCCGGGCTTGCGGGCGGCGGGTTTTCCTGCGGGCGCGGGAGGCACGGCTTGGCCGGGGGCGAGACATTGGCGGGTTGCGGCGGGCGAGCACCCGCTGCGGGCGAGGCGGTTGCCGTCGGGCGGGCCGACCAAAGCAATATCGACGCCAGGAACTAAGCGGCGCAAATCGGCAAGCGCGGCGGCGGCTTCGGCGGCGTAAGTTTCGGCGGACCACCCGTCCTGAAACCCTTCATTGGTGCCAAAGGCCAAAAGGATTAGGTCTGGCCGGCGGTCGGCCAACTCGAACCCTGCCGTTGCTGGATCGAAGCGGCGCAACAGCTTGATCGTTGCCCCCACGGTGCCATGGGCTTCAAGAATGATCCCCGGCCGCTGGCGCTGCGGCCCCCAGGCCAAAAGATCCACCGGCCCATCACCTCGCGCGGTCAAGACCGCTTGCCGCGCGCCGTGCGGAACCGGGATTTGCACCCGCGCGACCTGTGGGCCGGTCTCGGCAGCCGTTGTGATCGGTGGCAACGGCTGACCGTCAACCTCAAGATCGAGCGTTCCCCCAAAGGGATGACGCAGCACAGTCAGCATCAGCGTATCAAAACCGTCCGTCTCGGTGCTGGTCAGGATTGCGCGGTCGCCGGGTTTGGCTGCGCGGGCACGGAACCCGCTGATCCCGAATATCCCCTCCGGCTTGGCCGCCCCGGCGCGGGCGATGATCCAACCGGGCGACGCTGTGACCTGCACCCCCTGCGGGCGGTAATACTCGAAGGGCACCACCGGCGGCAGTTGCCCGCGCCCGGCATTGCCAAACTGCGCTTGCAACCGTTCCCGCAGTCGCCCGCTAAACCGATCCCCCGCCGTATGGCTATCGCCCAACTGCACGATCAACAGCGGGTCTTGCCGCTCTCCCCGCTCTAGGGCGGCCAGTTCCGTGAAAAACCCGGCGAGCGGGCCAGACCCGTGCCGAGAACGGGGGCGCGGCGTGCTCACCGGGGCGGGCGCGGTCGGCGCGTGCCAGCGGGCGGTTGACGGAATGTGACTATCGGTCCCGACCGACGGGGTACGACTGTCGGCGCTGCCTGACAGGGTGGGCGTGGAGGGGCCGCCACCGCAGGCCGCCAGGGCCAGGGATAGCAGCAACGGGGCAAGGCGGCGGCGGCTCATGGGGCTTTGGCGGCTTTAATGATCGGGGTCAGCTTCTGCAACAAAGCCTGGGCCAGAAGATCGTATCCGGCAGGAGAGAAATGCATCCCATCCTCATTCCGTAGCGCCCGCAGCCGCCCATCTGCCCCTTTGATATGGGTGGTATAATCCTGGGTCCCATCGGTCGACAGTGCCCAGATTGGAAAGAAACTGGCCCCGGCAGCCGTCACCGCCGGTTCGTAGAGCGCGTTTAGAAATTCGGCATCCTTGGTCACGGCGGCGTCGCGCATGATCGGGAGGCCCACCCAAACCGTGGGGATATGGCGATCCTGCAGCGGGGTTAGGATGGCCTGAATGCGCACAAGATATTCGGCCTTCCAGGCCTCCGTCCGGAAATAATGCTGCCGACGGCCCTCGGCGAATAGATCCTGCCGATCGTTCAATCCGAAGGAAACGATGGCAATGTCGGGCTTTTCGGTCTCCAGCAGCGTCGGCAGATGCGTCGGCCAATCATAAACATCGGGCCGGGCCAAGCCTGTACCATTTTTGCCACGCCGAATCAGCTTGATGCTGGGATCCCGGATTAGCGCGCGGGTCAGCCCGCCCCAGACGCCATCAGCCATCGAATCGCCGAATATCAGGATCGTTTTTTGTGCAGGGCTACTGGCTGCAGGCGGCGCATCACCCCCCCCGGCCTGCGATGCGGCGGCACCGGGCAGGGAGAGGGCAAAGGCCCAAACAACTGCAATTAAAGAGAAAACTCGGCTGAAACTCATGGTTTGCCTCGATCGCATCCGCCCCCAGTCATGCCCTTAGCGCGCCTATTGGTAAAGAGTCGCTTTTTTCACCGCTTTCATACGCCCGGCTTTCGGTTGTGCGCCTGCGAGCACCGGAAATCAACTCCCCTGCCGCGCAGACCTGTTGTCATACCGCCACACTGTTGCGGAGAGACAACCCCTCTGTCGAATAAAAAATGAATAAAAACAAGGAATTAGATTGACAGGATGCGGTCATTTCTGGATTGTTGGCGGGCCTTGGCGGACGAACCGCCGGGTGCGGAGGGTTTATCGCTCCGGACGGCGCAGTTTCATTCTAAAAGATCGCATCGCCCCATGAAAAAGACGATGAAACAATCGATCGCCTATGGTTTTACTTTGGCTTCGGTCATGTTTCTTAGTCTTTCGGCATCGGCAGATCCGATTGTTCTTCGGCGCGGGGCCAGTTCGACCGCTCCCGCCGTCAAAGCCGCCGCCGGGCACGATTTGCGCGCCGCCCTGGCCGAAAAAGCCGATCTTCGCCAGAAGCCGGTCGGGCAAAAGCAGGATGTGATCGGCAAAGGCGATACGCTGGCAATTGTTTTGGCGCGCGCCGGTGCCCCGGCTAATCAGGCTGCCGATGCGTTTGCCGCCCTGACAAAAATTTTTAACCCGAAGGACCTACGCCCCGGCCAACAGGTTTCGGTGCATCTGGCCGCCGACCCGGCGGACGATGGAGTTCGCCTAGAAAGTTTCGCGCTGAAAGCCAGTGTTGAGCGGGATGTCGCCGTGATCCGGCAAGCGGATGGGACCTATAAGGCCGAAGAGAAGCTTAAGCCGCTGACGACGGAAATTTCCCGTGCGGCGGGCACGATTGATACCAGCCTATTCGTTTCCGGCACGGGCGCGGGCATTCCTGTGGATGTCATGATGGAGATGATTAAGATCCTCTCCTACGACGTGGACTTCCAGCGCGACATTCAGCCCGGTGATGGGTTCGAGGTGGTGTTCGAGCAGAAAATCACGCCCGACCGCAAATTGGCCCGCAATGGCCGCCTGCTGTATGCCGCCATGACCCTATCGGGCAGCAGCCTGAAGCTTTTCCGCTTCGAGGATGAGGGCGGTTTTGTCGATTTCTACACCCCCAAGGGCGAAAGCGTGCGCAAGGCACTGCTGAAAACCCCCATCGACGGCGCGAAGCTTACCTCTGGTTTCGGAATGCGCCACCACCCGATCCTCGGCTTCTCGCTGATGCATAAGGGGGTCGATTTCGGTGCGCCCAGCGGAACCCCCATCCAGGCCGCCGGCGATGGCACGATCAAAGTCTATGGCGGAAATGGGGCCTATGGCAACTACGCGCAGATCCAGCATAGCGGTCAATATGCGACCGCCTATGCCCATATGAGCCGCTTTGCCCCCGGCCTGCGGGTCGGCAGCCGGGTCCGGCAAGGGCAGATCATTGGCTATGTCGGCAGCACTGGCCGGTCCACAGGTCCGCATTTGCACTATGAAGTGCTGGCCGGCGGGACGCAGATCAACCCGCTGTCGGTCAAGCTACCGTCCGGGCGCAAGCTGGAGGGCGGCGATTTGCGGGCCTTCCTGGCGCAGGTAAAGGCGCTGGAACAGAAAATGGACAGCCTGCCGCAGCCGATCCAAATCGCCAGCGCCCGTTAAGACCTGTTTAAGCCCCCTCCTGCTAGCCTGCGCCGCAGAATAGAGGAGGAATGGGATGCGCTATGGTCTTCTTGCGGCCTTTGCCGCGGGCATAATCGGAACCGCGGCGGCGAATGAGCCGGTTAAACTGGTGGGCTTTGATGCCCTCCCTTTTTCCAGCGTCAGCGACGGGCGGGGCCTATCGGGGGCGGGGTTTGATTTTGCCGCCGATCTCTTTAAGACCGCAGGCATACCCTTCGTCAGTGAAGGCCAGCCGATCCAAAGGATTCTGGAATCGCTAGACCGGGGAAATACGGTTGCGATCTACCTAGTTCGCACCCCCGCGCGCGAAGAGAAATATACCTGGATCGCTGGGTTGGTTGAAGACGATGGGTTCGCGTTCATGACCCCGCCAGGCCGCCCGCGCGTGGATGATTTCGAGACGGCGCGCAGCCTAAAAATGGTCGGCGCGATCATCAGCCCCGCAGTTAAAGGAATGCTAACCAGCAACGGCATTACCGCCATCGATGAAACGCCCGCCGAAGCACAGAATTTGAAAAAACTGCTGGCCGGGCGGTTCGACGCTTGGTTCACCACCAATACGGTTGCCCGCTATATGGTGAAGGACGCGGGCCTGCCCGCCGATGCGATTACCATTGGTAAACTGCTGGTCCCTTCCTCTGGCTGGATGGTCGGCTCAAAGACTCTGCCGCCGGAAACCGTCGAAAAGCTGCAAAAAGCTTTTGCCACGATGAAAGCCGATGGCCGCTATGCGGCCTTCCGGGCAAAACTGACCTAATTTCAGGCTTGTCGTCGGGGCAAATTTCGGGATCGCTGAACGACCTATCCCCTCCGGAGTTTCCGCATGACCCCCGACCTTGCTTTTATCGGCCTCGCCACGGTTCTACTGCTGGGGGCGATGAGTCCTGGGCCAAGTTTTCTATTGGTCGCGCGCCTTGCAGTTGCGCAATCGCGCGGCCAAGGCCTGGCTGCCGCTGTTGGCATGGGGATTGGCGCGGGGGTTTTCGCCTTAGCCGCCCTGGTTGGATTGCAGAGTTTGCTAACCGCTGTCCCAGCCCTGTTTATCGGGATTAAACTTCTGGGCGGGGCGTATCTTCTGTATCTGGCGATCTTGATTTGGCGCGGGGCGGCACAACCGCTCGCCGCGCTCGACGGGGCTGCCCCGCCCGCCCGGTCCGGGCGGCGCGCGTTTTTGATCGGTCTAGCAACGCAACTGTCTAATCCGAAAACCGCAATCGCCTATACTGGCATCTTTGCCGCCTTCCTGCCGCAAGGGGCCTCTTGGACCCTGGGGCTGGAAGTGCTGCTGCTGGTCCTCGCCATCGAAATTGGCTGGTATGCGGTGGTTGCGCTGCTGCTGTCTGCCCCTGCCCCGCGCGCTGTTTATCTCCGCGGCAAAACCGGGATTGACCGAACGGTTGGTGCCGCACTAGGCCTATTGGGGGGAAAACTACTGATCTCCATCCGCGACTAGCCGCGGCGGGTCAAAATCGAACCCCAGAATAGCCGCCAGTCGCAATATCCTGACAGAAACTCTGCCACGGGCACCCCTGACAAGCTGCGGCAAAGGCCCCAGCGCGATAGGCGGCGCGCAAGGATGCCCGCTGGGCCGGGAGATCGGCAATTTCGGCCCCAAGCGCCAAGCGCCCCTCAAAAAACGGGGCCAGCAAGCGCAGAGCCACCGCATCGCGGGCCGCCGCGCTGGACCGGCGGCAATGGCCGTCGTCCTGATCGCAGCCCAGGAGACCCGCGCAAATCGCATCCGGTCCCGTGATTAGACGGGCGGGGGTTCCCCCCTTCAGGCTTTCGGCGACGGCAGAAAGACGACGGGCGAAGCTATCGGAATAGCCCCGCCCGACAAAAGTCAGCAAACACAGAAGATGATGCGGACGTAAAGGGATCACGCCCGCACCACCCGGACTTAGCGCGCGTCGGTGGTCCGCACCGTCAGCACCGCAAGGCCAGTCTTGAGCACCGTGCCGGCGATGAACGGTACGAAGCCGCTGGCCAGAGCAGCCGTGGCAGCCGCCTCAAAGCTCATGCCCTTCATCAGCGACAGGAAACCCGCCAGCCACAGAAGGCCCGGAACGAAAACCGCCAGATGCGCCACCGTCAGCGCCAAGATTGCGCCGGTCCACGTCCGCAGCAGGCCGCGTTCGGCGGCGAAAGCGGCAATCGCGCCACTCAGCAGGAAGCCGACGAGAAAGCCCGCGGTCGGGCCAAAAAAGGCCGCCGTCGAGGCACCGCCGGCAAAGACCGGCAGGCCCATCGCCCCTTCCAGCAGATACGCGGCAATCGCCCCCAGCCCGATCACCCGGCCACCGAGCGCGGCAATAATCAGCACCGCATAAGTCTGCATGGTCATCGGCACAGGGTACATCGGCACCTGGATCTGCGCCGAGGCGGCCAGGATCAGCGATCCGACGAGAATAGCCACGGCCTTGGTCAGCCAGGAGGTATTGGCGAGGTGGCGGGCCAGAAGCGGCTGGCGGACAGCGGCAAAAAACTTCAACATGACGCGGGTTTCCTCACGACATTTTATTTCGATGGGCCGACGATAGACCGCTCCTCGCGGCGCGGCAAGGTCTTCGCGGTCGCAGGCGCTAACACATCCCGTGTGCGGGAAAAGCGCTGCCGGTAGGTTTGCGGCGTCATCCCCAGCCGCTGCCGGAAATGATGGCGCAGCGTGGCCGCGCTGCCGAACCCAGCGTGGGTCGCGACCGCTTCGATGGCAAGATCAGTGGTTTCCAGCAAGTCGCGCCCGGTTTGCAGCCGCAATCCCAGCACCCAATCGGCGGGCGTCTGGCCGGTCGCCGCGTGAAAGCGGCGCAGAAAAGTTCGGCGGCTCATCCCCGCCAGCCCCGCCAGCCGGTCGATGGACCAATCGGCGTCCAAGCGGGCCTGTACCCGCTCGAACAGCGCCGCGAATAAGGTCCCAGCCCGCAGGGGCACGGGCCGGTCGATGAATTGGGCCTGGCCCCCGTCGCGGTGCGGGGCCACAACCAGGCGGCGGGCCACGAGATTGGCAATCTCCGCCCCAAAATCCCGCCGCACCAAATGCAGGCAAAGATCGATCCCAGCGGCGCTGCCCGCCGAGGTTAGAATCGCCCCTTCATCCACATACAGCACGTTGGGATCCAGAGTTAACCAGGGAAAGCGTTGCTGCACGGCGTCAAGATAGCGCCAATGGGTGGTAGCCCGCCGTCCTGCCAAAAGCCCCGCTTCCGCCAGCACAACCAGCCCGGAACAGATAGACAGCACCCGCGCCCCACGGGCGACCGCCGCCCGCAGGGCGACGCAGAGGGCGTCGGGCACATCCCCCGTCACCCCCCGCCAACCGGGCACCAGGATCGTCCCGGCAGTGTCGAGCAACTCCAGCCCACCATCGGTCTCAATCCGCAGTCCCCCGCCTTGGGTTCGCAAGGGCAGCGGATCGACGGCGGCAATCTGGAACCGATACCAATCGGGGTGGCTGATTTCTGGACGGGCTAGGCCAAAAACTTCGGCCACCACCCCAAACTCGAACAGGCACAGACCATCATAGGCCAGGGCCACCACGCGGGGGTTGGGCAAGGGGGCGGGATCGGTTTTTGGCATAATCTTGACGATAGATGTCATTTGGGCCAATCGTCAAGCCCGGCTGGCTGCGGCAGTCTTGGCCCATTCCCTCACTCTTTTGGAGCAAGACCATGCCCACCCCCTCGTCCGTCGCCGCCATTCCCGCTGCGGCCCCCGACGTCGCCCGCGCGCATTTCGCTGCCCGCCTAGCGTTGGAAACCGATTGCGCCGATGTCTATGAGGCGCTGAAATCCGGAACCCCCGATTTCGTGCTGCTCGAAGTTCGCGGCCCCGGCGCTTACGCGCGCGGGCATGTTCCGGGGGCGCGCAATCTACCCTACCGGGCAATGACCGAGGAAACCCTGGCCGCTTGGCCGGCAGAAACATTATTCGTGGTCTATTGCGCCGGGCCGCACTGCAATGGGGCCGACCGAGGGGCGCTGCGCCTTGCAGAACTAGGCCGCCGCGTCAAGATCATGCTCGGCGGTCTTACCGGCTGGGCGGATGAAGGGTTTCCCCTGGCCGTGGGGACGGAACCGGGGCAGATCTAACCCGGCAGGCCAGCCCCTTGGTCAAGAGCAGGCTGACGGCAACCATCACTGTCAGCCCGCCCACCAACCCCAGCATCGGCAGAACCGTCAGCGCCCAGGTCAAAACCAAGGGGGCCAGCGCCTGGGCGATCAAACTCGGCGCAGCCAAACGCCCCAAAAGATGAGCGTAGCGATCCGGCCCAAAAAGCGCCAAGGGCAAGGTGCCCCGCGCGATGGTCAACAGCCCATTGCCGGCACCGTAAAGAAATACCCCCAGAACGGCCCAACCAATTGGTAGGCCGACGGTGAGCGTTAGCAGCAATACCAATAGCCCACTCGCGACACAACCGATTGCCAGAGCCAGGGTCGGCAGGGGCGCGAGGCGCGCGGTCAGCAGGGTCTGCGCCGCCCGCGCCACCACCTGGGCCGGGCCGAGCCAGACGGCCACCGCCACAGCGTCGGCAAAACTCAGCCCGGTTGCCGCAAGCACCCCCGGTAAATGAACGGCGAGGCAGGCGGACACCACGGTCTGGAGCAAGAGGATCCCACCCAAGAGCCGCAACAAACCCCGCTCCGCCCCGATGAGCGGCAGCATTGGCCTAGCCGCGCGCGCGGGGGAAACTGCCCGCTTCGGTAGCACTAGACGGTAGATCGGCACACTCACTCCCAGATGCAGGGCCGCATAGACAAAGCAGGCCCCGCGCCAGCCAATTTCAGCGATTAGGATTTGGCTGATCGGCCAGCATAGGGTGCTCGCCAAGCCCCCCAGCAGCGTTAACCGCGCGATTGGTTTCGCCGCCCCCGCCGCCATTACCGCCGCCAAAGCGGCGAAACCAGCGTCATAAAGCGAGAATGCCATACCCGCCCCCATCACCGCCCAAGCGGCAAGATAGGCCAGCGGATGCTGCGCCAGCCCAAGGCCAGTTAATCCAGTCGCCAGCAGCACGGCCCCAGCTGTCAAGACCCGCCCCGGTCCCCATCGGTCGATCCGCGCCCCCAATCCCTGGGTTAGCAAACCGGAGACGCCCAGGCCGACCGTTAGCCCGGCGACGATCAAACTCGGCGGCCAACCGGTTTCCGCCGCAACCGTCGTCATGAAGACGGCTGGCCAGTAATAGGAACTCCCCCAGGCTAGAATCTGGGCAAGTCCCAATCCCCAAACCAGCCGTGCCGCCGAAGGGGGGCTTATCACCCGCAACACCCTGCCGCCACGGGGGCATGTTTGGGGGTGCGCTGGGTGATGCAGACGCCGGTTTCCGGCAAATCAAGCTCCACCCGCGCCGCTGCCGCCGTATCCCCCGCCAGGGCGGCGGCGATGGAACGGACTTGCTCGTAGCCAGTTAACAGCAGGAACGTCGGGGCGCGCCCATAGCTTTTCATCCCGGCGATATAAAAGCCCGTCTCCGGATGGGCCAGTTCCGCCGCGCCATGGGGCCGGACCGAGCCGCAGCTGTGCAGATTGGGATCGATCATCGGGGCCAGGGTTGGGGTGGTCTCTAGCCATGAATCAAGCCCCAAGCGCAGTTCGCGCAGCAGGTCCAAATTCGGGCGAAAGCCGGTGCAGGCGATCAGCCGATCCACCGTGACGTGACTCCCCGTCGTGGCCGTCACCCCCAATCCTGCCGGGATTGGGGCTAAGGCCGCCACCGGGAAGGGGGCCAGCAGCGTGACGTCACCACGCGTGACCGCCGCTTCGGCTTCCGACCCCAATTGACCGCGCGCCGCCAGGGCATCCTGCGCCCCGCCACCGAACGTCAGCCCATCCGGCGCGCGACGCATCGCCCAGAAGATTTGGGTTGCGGGAGCCTGTCGCTTTAGGCGAACCAAATCCTGCACCGCGTTCATTGCCGAATGCCCCGCCCCGACAACCAATACCCGCTGATCGGCATAGGCCGCCCGATCCGGCCCCAGTACATTGGGAATACCGTAGTGGATGCGGTCCGCCGCCGCCGCTTCCCCCGGTGCCGGAAGCCCGCTGGCCCCGATCGGGTTCGGCTGCCGCCACGTGCCCGATGTATCGATCACCGCCGCAGCGTGGATCTCGTCGGTTGCGCCGTTTTCCATTGCCAAGGTCAGCAGGAAAGGGGCCTGATCCCGACCAGGGGTGCGCAGTTTATCGAACCCTACCCGACTGACCCCGGTCACCCGCGCGTTGAAGCGTAGATAGGGGGCAAGTTGTGCGGCCAACGGTTCCAGATACTCTTGCACCAAAGCGGCCCCGGTCGGCAGATGCTTTGGGTCCGGGGCCTGCCAGCCCGCCGCCTCTAACAGGCTGCGGCTGGCACTATCGATGCAATAGCGCCAGGGAGAGAAAAGCCGCACGTGCCCCCAGTCGCGGATATGCGTGCCGACCCTCGGCCCCGCTTCCAGCACTAAGGGGGTCAACCCCCGTGCCAAGAGATGGGCGGCGGCGGCAAGCCCGACGGGTCCAGCCCCGATGATGGCAATGGGAAGCTGCATTGGAGGCCCTTTCGATCTGAAGGAAGGTTAAATCAGGTTCTGCGGGATCAGCCGTTCGACGATCACAACGTCGATCCATTCCCCGTCGAGCTTGCTGTGCTTTTCATACACACCAACTTCTCGAAACCCGCAGGCCTGGCACAAGGCGCGGCTAGGGGCGTTGAAGACGAAGACCCGCGAGAGAAGTTTCCAAAAGCCAGCGGCAGCGGCGGCCTCGATCAACCCGTTCAACAACGGCTTGCCGACACCCTGGCCGCGGGCCGCCGGATCGATGTAGATCGAAAATTCGCCAACACCGGCATAGCAGGCACGGGGGCGATAATCGCTGGTCCCCGCCCAGCCGATCACCTGGCCGGACGCATCGCAGGCCACCATTTGCGGATAGCGCCCAGCAGCGGCAATCTTCGGTAGAATATCTGTCGCCGTGCGCGGTTCGGTATCATAGGTCGCGATCCGCTCGGCAATGCCGATGGAATAAATGCGGGCAATGCTCTCGGCATCGGCTTCGGTGGCGGGACGGATCAGGATCATTGGTGTTTCCGTTGTTACTGACAACTATATGGGTTGAAAAATCACGCCGCCGGGGCTGCGTGAGGAGGAAGTGGCGACGGCCCAACGCTGACCCCGCTGGTGAAGCGCGCTTCGGCCAGACGGTGCAAGCGGGCTACCACATCGATGGCCGCGCGGCGCGCCTCTGGGTCCAGATCGCGGATCACGTCGCGCTGCTGGGCAATCAAATCCTGAGTAATCTTGGCGAACAGCGCCCGGCCGCTATCGGTAATAGCCACCACCTGGGCACGCCCATCGCGCGGGTCGGGCTGACGGCGGATATAGGCTTTTCGTTCTAAAGCTTCCAGAACGCGGCTGGTGGTGCTTTTGTCCAAAAACAGCGCATCCGCCAGGGCCTGGGGCCGCGTTGGGCCGAAATCCACCAGATTCTTCAGCGCCTGACACTGGGTGACCGAGATATCGTAGCAACAAATCCGATCCCGGTCGCGGAACTGATACACCCGCACCAGGGCCGAAACCGCCTCGTGCAGGGCAATCGCATCACGATCCAGGCTATCCTGGACCGAAAGACGGGGGGAGAGGAGGTCGTTTAGTTGCATATGCCAACTATAATCATCCCCCCACCCCTCGTCAAGTGCGCAGGAGTTTGATTTTCGTACCCGGCGAGGGCAGTTCCCCTGGGGCTAACCCATTTAGCACCTCGAACAGCCGCTGCGCTTCCCGACCGCTGGGCGTTGGCATCGCCGCAATCGGCGGACGGGTCTGCGCCGGGGTCCCCGCCGTCACAATCTCGATCCGCAAAGGCTTGAACCCCTCGGCCTCGGTCGCCGACAGACGGGTAAAACTATCGGCCAGCGCCTGCGCCACCCGGTCGATTTCGCGCTGGCCTTGCAGGCTGCCGACGATTTGGAACCGATGCACTGTGCCAGTGTCGCTTTTGATTGCCAGTAGACGCAGCAAAACCGGCTGCCGCTGCGCGGTTTGCGTCTGGATCACCCCGGTTGCAGCATCCAGCCCGCCCGGCACAGCGATGCGAGTGATCCCGCGAATCCCATGACTCTGTCCCCAGCCGCGCAGATAATCCGCCGCACTGCCCGACGCGCGGGCAATATCATAGCGACCCCGTACTGCCGACCCCGCAAAAAGCACCGCATCGGCCCCATTTTGCAGGCGATACTCGGCGGGGGCCGCCCAGCGCACCCGCTGCGGCGGCAGAATAAAGCTGCTGCCGCGCACCAGCCCCTCGGCCGGATCCGGCCCATAGGGCAGCCCTTGCAGGCGGGCCATGAGCGCGTCGCGCCCAACCTCGGTCGCTGGTTTGCTGGTTTGCGCCCGTGCCCCTTCACCGCGCGCCGCCTCCTCCACCGCTTTGGCGACCCGATCCTGGGTGCGCGGGTGGCTGGCCATAATGTCATCGCCCGCCTGCGGCTCGCGCCCGGCCAATTTAGCGTCAAGGTCCGATTGGGCCTGCAGTTTTGCCAAAAACGCCGCCGAGGCGCTAGGGTCGTACCCGGTGCGGGTCATATACCGCACGCCCAGCGAATCGGCCTCGAACTCCTGCTCGCGGGAGAAAGATTGGACATAGGCCGCCGCCCCGGTGCCAACGATCTCACCAACCGCCGACCCAAGCTCGCTAGAGCCGGTGAGCACCCCGGTCAGGACTGCTAGCCCGCCGGTCAGAATATTCGCCGTATTTGCCTGACTGATACGCTGCGCCGTATGCCGCCCGGTCACATGGCCGATCTCATGACCGATAACGCTGGCGAGTTCCGCCTCGGTCGAAGCCAATGCCAATAGCCCGCGCGTGACATAGACATAGCCGCCCGGTAGGGCAAACGCGTTGACGATATCAGAATTCAGCACCGTGAAGGTAAAGGGCTGGCCCGCAAATTCCGAATTGGCGACCAGCCGATTGCCGATCCCGGTCACATAGGCTGCCAGCCCATTGTGATCAAAACTGCCGCCATAATCCTTCAGGATCACCTGATGCTGTTCCGCCCCGACGCGCTTCTCCTCCTCCGGCGACATAAACGCCGTATAGCTCTGCTGCCCGGTGGCGGGATTGGTGCTACAGCCCGATAAGACCCCCGCCGTTCCCAGCAAACTTGCGATCAGCAGCGATGAAACCCATGGCGTCACAATCAGTCTCCCCCGGAAAACCCTGGCTAAAATAGCAGGACCATCCAGCTTCGGCAATTTCAGGGCAAACGTTCCAGATACTCTGGCCGCTCCAATGTCAGGGCCATCCCGCCACTTAGGGTTAGCCAGCCGCGCACCCGCAGCTTTACCTCTGCCAGCCCCTGCGGATCGTACCCCTGCGCCCGCAGCGCACGCCCGACCCCACCTTCGATCACCAGGCGCAGCGCCGTGCGCCCCATTCCCAGGGTAATCTCCGCCCCCGCCCCGGCGCGGTTCAGCACCCGCTGCACCCGGCCTTCGACCAGATGAAACTGATCGCGGGCGGCCCAAAGATCCTCTGCCCCTGCCTGCCGCGGCCGATAGGCCGGAAAGCGCCACAGGCCCCGCCCCTCGGCCCGCGCCGCCCGTTCCGCCTGCAACAGCACGGGAAGCAATGCCGCCGCCGGGTCATCGGCCTTGGCCAGACCGGGCCGCAGATAGACCCGCCCCCAGCCGCCGCGCACGAGCCGTAGGTTCAGACTATCCGCATCCCCCGCCAAGGTTACCACCGCCCCGAAACGCCCACCCCGGTCTGGCCCCATGAAAGCCGATAGCCGTACGTCCCGCCCGACGGCATCGGCGGCCAGAGCGGCCTGCAGCTCGGCGGCCCCCGGCTCCCCTTGCTCCGGCGTGGCCCCTGGTTGCGGCAGCAGCAGACCGAGCAGCCAGAGCTTCCGCCCGTCAGCCAGAACCAAAACCCCTTCGTCAACCGCGGCCACCCGCCCGTTGGCCGCCCATGCCCAACGGGGTAAAAGACTGCCCAAGGCCAGCAGAGCCATAACATCCCGTCGCAACACGTGCCGATTTCCTTATTCTGCCCGCCCGCAGTTTAGCGGCGTTTTTGCTTGAAAGCCTGTCCCTTAACCGTGTTTGCTGACCGAAGTGGGTAAAGCCTGCCCCTATGGCGAGAGTAATGATGCGCACCGAGCTATTTCCCCCCATCGATCCCTACCGCACCGGCACGCTGGCCTGCGGCGACCTGCATCGGGTCTATTGGGAGGAATGCGGCAATCCCCAGGGAATCCCGGTTTTGTTTCTGCATGGAGGGCCGGGGGCGGGGGCATCGCCAACGCATCGGCGGTTTTTCGACCCCGGTGCCTATCGCATCATCCTGTTCGACCAGCGCGGGTGCGGTCGATCACGGCCGGTGGCGGAGGTACGCGAGAATAGCACCCAAGCGCTGATCGAGGATATCGAAGCCCTGCGCGGCGAACTGGGGGTGGCGCGTTGGCTGGTGTTTGGGGGGTCCTGGGGATCGACGCTCGCGCTGGCCTATGGTCAGGCGCATCCCGACTGCTGCTTGGGCTTTATTTTACGCGGAATTTTTCTGGGCCGCCGCACCGAGGTGGACTGGTTTCTAACCGGCATTCGGCAGATTTTTCCCGATGCCTGGCAGGATTTTGTCGAGGCTCTGCCAGGGGTAGACCAGATCCGCCGCACGCCCGCCGATCTACTGGCCGCCTATTACCGCCGCCTGACCGATCCCGACCCCGCCGTCCATATGCCCGCAGCCCAAGCCTGGAGCCTGTTCGAGACCCGCGCCTCGACCCTGATGCCCGCCGCCGATCTGCCGCAGGAGCCAACCGCCGCGACCTTGGCGATCAGCCGACTGGAAGCGCATTATTTCGTCAACAATCTCTTTATGGCGGACGGCCAGCTGCTCGCCCATATTGGCCGCCTACGCCGCCTGCCCTGTACCATCGTCCAGGGGCGCTATGACATCGTTTGCCCCCCCGTTTCGGCCTATGATCTAAAGCAAACCTGGCCGGAAGCCGAGTTGGTGATGGTGCCCGACGCCGGTCACGCGGCGCTGGAACCCGGCATTCGCGCCGCCTTGGTCCGGGCGACCGAACGGTATAAGGTCGATCTCGCCTCCCTCGTTGCCCCGTAAGCATCCTTCCCGTATAACCGGGCGCATGGTCCCCGTAGCTCAGCAGGATAGAGCGGCAGCCGCCGAAGCTGTAGGCCGTGGGTTCGAATCCCGCCGGGGACGCCACCTTCCGCCCTAAACCCTTTAGCGCGGGGCGAGACGCGCGGCAGCCATTCCGGCCAACATTGCCGCCACCAAAATCAGGGCATCTATCGAGCCTCCCCCAAGCGCCACCAACGCTGGACCAGGGCAAAACCCTGCCAAGCCCCAGCCAATACCAAAGACGGCCGAACCGATTAGGAGAGGCCGGTCGATCCGCCTTAAGGTCGGCAGATAGAAACGCTCTGCCAGCAGCGGCTGCCGCCAGCGCAGCACCCCCTGGAAGCCGATCAGTCCAACCGCCACCGCCCCGCCCAGCACCAGGGCGAGGCTAGGATCCCATCCCCCCGTCGCAATGGCGGCAAGATCAAGAAAATTCAGAACCTTGGCAGGATCACTCATGCCAGAGAGAAGCAATCCCAGCCCAAACATCAGCCCCAGGCCGAACTGTAGCAGCAGACGCATGTCAGCCCCCTAGCCCATGGCGGGTCAAAAACACCGTCGCTACGGCTGCCGCCATAAAGACCAGCACCGCGACCAGCGACCGAACCGAGAGGCGCGACAGGCCGCACACCCCGTGGCCAGACGTGCAGCCGCTGCCATAAACCGCCCCAAAGCCGACCAGCGCCCCCGCCAGCAGCAGGCGCAGCGGCCCTGCCGCGACGGTCCCGCCCGGAATTTCGCCCCGCAGCAGCCACAGCAGCAGGGGGGCCGCGATCAGACCTAGAATGAACGCCGCCCGACCCGCCGTTTGCCCATCGCGGTACGGCGGCAGCAGCTGCATGACGATTCCGCTAATGCCAGCGATCCGGCCAAAAAATGCCAGCAGTAGAACCGATGCAAGGCCGATCAGCCCACCGCCGATCAGCGCGCTGATAGGGGCAAAACCCGTCACCTCCCCCCCCTAACGCCGGGATACCGGGCAGGTGCGCAGACCGAACAGACGATAAGCCGGACAAAAGCGGAAAGCCGCCGTTGTCACCAGCATCACCCCCGCCGCCGTCAGCAGATACTTCCATCCCCCCCAGCTTACGACTAAATCCTGAAGCCCCGGTACGACCGGAAATAGAACGAGGAGCGCCCCCACGATGAACCGCAAAAGACGGTCCCACCCGCCGACATTCGCCATAGCTTCCCCCTATAGAATAAGTTACGATAATTAGAATATTCGTATTTTCTAAAATATCAAGTCCGAAAGGCCACCCATGGATCCGGTGACGATTCTCCCCCCAGACGATATGGCGCGCCTGGCCAGCAAGGCCGAGGAGGCCAGCCGGGTGCTAACCGCCATGGCCAATGCTAAACGGCTGCTGGTGCTCTGCGCGCTGCTAGAGGGAGAAAAGTCCGTCGGGACCTTGGCGGAGGCGGTGGCCTTGGCCCCGGCGGCCCTATCGCAGCATCTTGGCAAGATGCGCGCCTTAGGGCTGATTGAAACCCGGCGCGATGGGCAGACGATCTATTATCGGTTGGCCAGCCCAGAGGTGCGGGCGATTTTGGAGACCCTTTACCGGCTCTACTGCGCCTAGGGCGCGCCTGGCCCGCCGGGATCGGTCGATCCGGCTCTTGCCCCCAGCCCAGCCAGTTCCTGCTGCAGAAACGCCACGAGGGCGCGCAGGCGAGCCGGCCCGTCGCGCCCCTCTTGGGTCAGCGCGTATAGCCGGGCCGCCCCCAGATGCCACGCAGGCAGCACCGGTCGCAACCGATCCGCCGCAAGCGCCTCGGCGGCGACCAGGGTCGGCAGCGGCGCGATCCCGCCCCCGGCCTCGGCAAAACGCAGAGCGCAGGCGAAATCCGCCGCCAAAGTTTGCGCCCGCACCGGGATAATCTGCCGGGCAGGGCCACAGGCTAGGGTTAGGCTGGCCGCCGCGCGGAACGGACCGGCCAGAATCAGCGCATGACTTGCCAGCGTCTCTGGGGTTGGCACGCCCCCGCGCGTTTCTAGATACGACGGGGCGGCATAGAGGGCGATGCCCAGCCAACCTAGCGGTAACGCGGTATAGGACACGTCCGGCAAGGGCTGTAGGCCGATGCGTAACGCGAGATCCAGGCGGTGCGCCGTTAGATCAAGGGCCGTATCCGCGCCGATCACATCGAGCCGAACCAGCGGATAGCGCTGCTGAAACCGCACCAATAGCGGCGGCAGTACCAGCGCCGCAAGATCAACCGGCGCGGTCAGGCGGATCAGCCCTGCAACCCCTTGCCGGGTCTGCCGAGCGGTCTCGGCGGCCTCGTCTAAGCAGGCCAGCGCCTCGCGCACCCCTTGATAAAAACGTTGGCCCTCCTCGGTCGGAGCCACGGCGCGCGGAGAGCGGGCGAGCAGCCGGGCACCGAGATGGGTTTCAAGCCGCTGTACCCGGCGGCTGATCCCGCCCTTGGTTTCCCCCAGCAGGCGGGCTGCCGCCGTCAGCGTGCCAAGCTCGACCACCGCGCAGAAAGCGCGCAGATCATCAAGCCCGCCGGTCAGCGGCTGTACGGGCGGAAAGGTTTCCGGTTCGTCAACCATGTGTCGCAGAATAGCGCCCTGCCGCCGGGCGGGCCAGCCTGCCATCTGTTGATTCTGACCGTCTCCCATAGAAAGCTGTCCCCATGACGATGCCGACGCTCTTTATCGCCCACGGATCCCCGATGCTGCTAACCGACGACGCGCGGGTGCAGGGATTGGCCGATTGGGCCAAGGTCCTGCCGCGCCCGAAGGCGATCCTGATGATTTCTGCCCATTGGGAGGAAAAGGATCTGGTGATCGGTGCCACGACGCCGCAGCCGCTGATTTATGATTTCTATGGCTTTCCGGAACCACTCTACCGGCTGCAATACCCCTGCCCGCCCGCGCCAGAGTTGGCGGACCGAGTGGAAGCGCTGCTGGCGGGCGTGACGCCGGTTCGGCGCGACCCGGCGCGCGGGTACGATCACGGCACCTATGTGCCGCTGCTCTGCGGTTACCCGGCAGCGGATATCCCGGTGCTGCAAATCGCCATGCCGGACGTGGCGGCAGCTAAGATGATCGAGATCGGCGAAGCCCTCGCCCCCCTGCGGGAAGAGGGGGTGCTGATCGTTGGGTCGGGCTATATCACCCATAATATGCGCCTGGGCTTCCACGCTGGCGGGCCGCGCGATTGGGCCGCCGCGTTTGACGCCTGGGTTGCCGAGGTTGTGCAGCGGAAAGATGCGGCCGCCCTGGCCAACTATCGTGCAATGGCTCCGGGGGCGCGTGAGGCGGCGGACAGTCATTTTCTGCCGCTGCTGATCGCCTTTGGCGCATCGCTGCCCTATGACGAGCCGGTGCGCTTTCCCATCGATGGCTTCGAGTATGGCTCGTTCAGCCGCCGGTCAATCCAGTTCGGATAAAACACTAGACCCGTCGGGCCGCAGACAAGGGCGATAAAAAAACCCCGTCCACCGAGCAGCAGAGGCACAAGCGCTCGGTGGGCGGGGCCGGGAGAAGAGCGGAGGCGATGCTCTTCTCTCGATTACTTATCCCAGTAAAACCTGGGATAGGTTAATAATTCGTCTCTATTCCTAACGGAATCAAGAGCGAAATCTAAATTTTGGGTCAAATGCGTTAACGACCCACCACGGGTTGGAAACGCGGTAGCGGAGCCGACGGGGTTTCGCGGATCGGCGCTTCTTTTTCGGCCAGCAGACGCATGATTGCCTCACGCGCGTAATGGCTCTTAGTGCGGCCCGTCGCGCGGGCAAGATTGGCGAGGCGGCGTTCCAGTTCGGCTTCGACGCGGACGGTCAGCATGACCTGACTGTCAACGGCCTTGACACGCACCGGGGGCGGCGGGAAGTGGGGACGGGGGGTCATGCGCTTAGTCCTTCTCGGAGGGTGCTGCGAAGGGCGTCGAGCGGAACGGATTGGCCCTGCCGTTCGACGTGCCAGAACGTCCAGCCGTTGCAACTGGGCACAGATTGCAAGGCGGCTGCGACCTGGTGGATGGACCCACGGGCGCTGTCGGCAGCAAGACTGCCATCGGCGCGAACGCGGGCGGAATAGCGGCGGCGCACGTCGAACACCAGTTCACCGGGGCGGATCAGTCCGCGTTCGACGAGATTGCCAAAGGGAATGCGCGGCACTTCGCGCGGCGATTGCGTCGCGGTCACCGCATCGGCGGGGGCCGGTTCGACGCTATCGATGCGCGCCTGGGCGGCTTCGGCATAGGCGGCATCGCGCTCGCAGCCGATAAAATGGCGACCCAGATATTTCGCCACGGCGCCGGTCGTCCCGGTGCCGAAGAAGGGATCGAGCACTACATCGCCCGGCTTGGTCGAGGCCATGAGCACGCGATAAAGCAGGCTTTCCGGCTTTTGCGTCGGGTGCAGCTTGCGCCCATCGACCTTCAGCCGTTCGCGCCCGGTGCACAGCGGCAAAACCCAGTCCGACCGCATTTGCAGATCGTCGTTCGCCATCTTCAGGGCGGCGTAGTTGAAGGTGTATTTCGACTTCGGGGTTTTCGACGCCCAGATCAGCGTTTCATGGGCATTGGTAAACCGGCGGCCCCGGAAGTTGGGCATTGGATTGGATTTGCGCCAAATCACGTCATTTAGGATCCAAAAGCCCATATCCTGCAACATCGCCCCAAGGCGGAAGATATTGTGGTAGGAGCCGATGACCCAAATGCCGCCATCGTCTTTCAGCACGCGGCGCGCTTCGGTCAGCCAAGCGCGGGTGAAGCGGTCGTGCGCCTCGAAATCCCCAAGCTTGTCCCATTCGGCATCGACGCCATCGACCCGGCTATTGTCCGGGCGATGCAACTCACCGTTGAGCTGCAAGTTGTAGGGCGGATCGGCAAAGACCAGATCAACCGAGTTGTCAGGGAGACGCGCCATTTCAGCGATGCAATCGCCGAGCAGGATCGCGTCCAGCGGGAGAGCAGAGGTGTTTTCGGGGCGCTTCGTCATACCCCGAAGATGCCTTTGTCAGACAAAATCGTCAATCTAAAAAATGAGTGTTTTTAGTGCTTTATCATATTTTGTGAATGTAATGTCTTAAGAAAGATCAATATCTAGTATGCCCCTCTCCCGTGTCTCCCCTACCTATTGCGGTTTTGCCGCAATCCAAAGCATAGCGATTTTTCTGCCTCTTGCTATAGATTTCTGAGGATTGAAAATAGCTTCACTTAGTAAGCTATTGATTTATAACGTATTAAACAAATCACGAACGCCGCCGAAGCTGCGGCGATGGTGCCGCGTCGGCCCGACCGCCAGCAGCGCGGCCCGATGGGCGGGCACCGGATAGCCCGCGTTTTTCTCCCAGCCATAGGCGGGATAGCGGGTTGCAAGCCGGGCCATCAGCCGGTCGCGGGTCACTTTCGCCAAAATCGAGGCCGCAGCGATGGAGAGGCTGCGGTCGTCGCCACCGACCAAGCAGCGGTGCGGCAGGGTCAGGCCTTTCGGCGGGCGGTTGCCGTCGATCAGCACCGCGACCGGGCGCAAGGGCAGCCGGTCGAGCGCCCGCCGCATGGCGAGATGGGTCGCGCCCAGGATATTATATGCCTCGATCTCGGCGACCGAGGCGGCGGCGATCACGGCCCACACGCCTGCGCCCTGCGCCGCCAGCAACCCGGCGGCCAAAGTCTCGCGCTTGGCGGCGGTCAGCTTCTTGGAATCGCGCAAGCCGCCCACCAACTCATCCGGCAGGCGGTGCGGGTCGAGGATAGCGGCGGCGGCCAGGACCGGCCCGGCCAAGGGACCGCGCCCCACTTCATCGACCCCGGCGACCGGCCCGGCCCATTCCGACTCGTGCGAGAAATCGGGACCAATTTTTTCGCGGCTCACCCTTGCGCCCCTCTTCAAAAAAACCGAAAGCGCCGCCACCTTAAAACCATAGGGCGTTGATGCACAGCATGGCGCGAGCGTGGCCGCCGGGCAAACTGGGGCCGCAAGACAGGAGTGAGACATGGATTTTTCCAACTATACGGAACGGGCGCGCGGGTTCATTCAGGCGGCGCAGGCCGTCGCTTTGCGCGCAGGCCATCAGCGGTTTCTGCCCGACCATATTTTGAAGGCCCTGCTGGAAGACCCGGAAGGCATGGCCGCCAATCTGATCCGCACGGCGGGCGGCGACCCAAAGCAGGTGGAAGCCGCTATCGATGCCGACCTTGGCAAGCTGCCAAAAGTCGAAGGCACGGGCGCGGGTAACCTCTATCTCGCGCCGGAAACCGCGCGGCTGTTCGATGCGGCGGTGAAACTGTCGCAGAAATCGGGCGATAGTTTCGTCACCGTCGAACGGCTGCTGCTGGCGCTCGCGCTGGAGAAAGAGGGCAATCCCGGCAAGGCCCTGGCCTTGGGCGGGGTAACGCCGCAAACGCTGAACCAGACCATCGAAACCATCCGCAAGGGCCGCAAGGCCGATAGCGCCACGGCGGAAGGCCAGTATGACGCGCTGAAAAAATACGCCCGCGACCTGACCGAAGCGGCGGCGAACGGTAAGCTCGATCCGGTGATTGGCCGCGACGAAGAAATCCGCCGCGCCATTCAAGTGCTGTCCCGCCGCACCAAGAACAATCCGGTGTTGATCGGCGAACCGGGGGTTGGGAAAACCGCCATTGTCGAAGGTCTCGCCCTACGCATCGTCAAAGGCGACGTGCCGGAAAGCCTGAAAGACAAGAAACTGCTGTCGCTCGACCTTGGTGCCTTGATCGCCGGGGCGAAGTTTCGCGGCGAGTTCGAGGAACGGCTGAAGGCGGTTTTGCAGGAAGTTTCCCACGCCGAAGGCCAAATCGTGCTGTTCATCGACGAACTGCACACGCTGGTCGGCGCGGGTAAGGCCGATGGCGCGATGGATGCATCGAACATGCTGAAACCCGCCCTGGCGCGCGGCGAGCTGCATTGCGTTGGCGCGACGACGCTGGACGAATACCGCAAGTATATCGAGAAGGATGCGGCGCTGGCGCGGCGCTTCCAGCCGGTCTTCGTGTCGGAACCGACGGTGGCCGATACAATCTCCATCCTGCGCGGGTTGAAGGAGAAATACGAGGTTCACCACGGCGTGCGCATCACCGATAGCGCCATCGTCGCGGCGGCTACCCTGTCCAACCGCTATATCACCGACCGCTTTCTGCCCGATAAAGCCATCGATTTGGTCGATGAGGCGGCGGCGCGCCTGCGCATGGCCGTCGACTCGAAGCCGGAAGCCCTCGACGAACTCGACCGCCGCATCATCCAACTTAAGATCGAGCGGGAAGCGCTTCTGAAGGAAACCGATGTCGCCAGCCGCGACCGGCTGGTTGCGCTGGAAAAGGAACTCGCGGGTCTCGAAACCGAAGCCGGCAGCCTGACCGCCGCGTGGGAGGCGGAAAAGGCGACGCTGAACAGCGCCCAGAAGCTCAAGGAACAGCTCGATCACGCGAAAGCGCAGCTTGAGATCGTTCAACGCAGCGGCGATTGGGCGAAGGCCGGGGAACTAACCTATGGCGTGATCCCGAACCTGGAAAAAGCGCTGGCCGATGCCGAGGCCGCCGCCGGATCGCGGTTGGTGAAGGAAGCCGTGTCCGACCAGGATATCGCCGCCGTCGTCGGTCGCTGGACCGGCATTCCGGTGGAAAAAATGCTGACCGGCGAGCGGGAAAAGCTGCTGCACCTGGAAGAAGCCCTGCACGAACGGGTGATCGGTCAGGATGAGGCCATCCATGCCGTCGCCAATGCCGTGCGCCGGGCGCGCGCCGGGTTGCAGGACCAGAACCGGCCCATCGGCTCCTTCCTCTTCCTCGGGCCGACCGGGGTAGGTAAGACCGAGCTAACCAAGGCCCTGGCGGGCTTCCTGTTCGACGACGATAAGGCGCTGCTGCGCATCGATATGTCGGAATATATGGAAAAGCACGCGGTCGCGCGGTTGATCGGCGCGCCTCCCGGCTATGTCGGCTATGACGAGGGCGGGGCGTTGACCGAAGCCGTGCGGCGGCGGCCCTATCAGGTGATCCTGTTCGACGAGGTGGAAAAGGCGCATCCCGACGTCTTCAACGTCCTGCTGCAAGTGCTGGACGACGGGCGGCTGACGGACGGCCAGGGCCGCACGGTTGATTTCCGCAATACGCTGATCGTCCTCACCTCCAACCTCGGCTCCGACCTGCTGGCGCAAACGGCGGAAGCGGAAACCGAGATCCCGCCGCGCATCCGCGACGGGGTGATGGAGGTGGTGCGCGCCGCCTTCCGCCCGGAATTCTTGAATCGGCTCGATGAAGTGCTGATGTTCCACCGCCTCAACCGCAGCAATATGGACGGGATCGTCACCATCCAATTGCAGGGCCTGCAAAAGCTGCTGGCGGAGCGCAAGATCACCCTCGACCTGTCGCCGGAAGCCCGCGAATGGCTGGCCGATGCGGGCTATGATCCGGTCTATGGTGCCCGCCCGCTGAAGCGCGTCATTCAGCGCCAGTTACAGAACCGCCTCGCGGAACTGCTGCTGGCCGGGTCGATCCAGGATGGTCAGACCGTGCGCGTTACAGCGGGGACGGACGGGCTATTCCTCGCACCCGCCGTGATGCAGGCCAACGCGGCATAAAGCCGGCGGGGGCGGGGACTCCCCCGCTCCCGCCGGATCACATCAGGGCGTGGGGGTTGCGTCGGCCAGGGCGGTGGCCGCGACCGTGCCTTCCGCGCGAAGGCCAGCAATCACGCCCTGGCGATCTTCCATCGACCGGTTCTGTGATAGTTTCCACTTTCCAACCAAGCTAACGAGCGGCAGTTTGAAGGCAAGAATCCCCTTCAGCATGGCCGCGATATAAGCGTCCGGGGCATCATCGATCCGCCAAGGGGCGGACCGATGGGCCTCGAACCGATCGGTTAGCTGGGCCAATAGGCGGCGCATCGCCGCCGGGTCGGTGATCGGTTCTGCCGTGCCGGTGGCATCGACCAGCTGATAGTTCCAGGTCGGTACCGCCTTCCCGTGGTCGCGCTTGCTGGGATACCAACCAGGGGAAACATAGGCATTCGGCCCCTGGAACAGCACCCGCGACGGTCCTGCAAACAGCGCGGCCCCCTGGGGATTGGGTTTCGCGATATGGCCATAGAGGGTTCCGAATGCCCCTTCGTCGGGGGCGAGCAGCAGCGGCAGCGGCGTCACCAGCGGCGGGCTGCCTGCCGGATCGGCGGTGATAAGCAGCGCAAAGGGGTTGGACGCGATGAAAGCGTGCAACCGTTCCCGGTCGGTCTCGGCAAAAGCGGGCGGTATATACATTATCCCCCCAGCTTAACTGAACGCCTGTAGGCCGGTAATCGCGCGGCCCAGAATCAGCGCATGGATATCGTGCGTCCCCTCGTAGGTATTCACCACTTCTAGATTGACCAAATGCCGGGCAACGCCGAATTCGTCGGAAATGCCGTTGCCGCCCAGCATATCGCGGGCGGTGCGGGCAATCTCCAACGCCTTACCGCAGGAATTCCGCTTTAGGATCGAGGTTAACTCGACCGGTGCGGCCCCGGCTTCCTTCATCCGCCCCAGCCGCAGGCAACCCTGCAAGCCAAGGCCGATGTCGGTCAGCATATCGGCCAGTTTTTTCTGAATAAGCTGATTGGCCGCCAGAGGGCGCTGGAACTGTTTGCGGTCGAGAACATACTGCCGGGCGGTCGCGAAACAGGCCTCAGCGGCCCCCAACGCGCCCCAGGCAATTCCGAAGCGCGCCGAATTAAGGCAGGTGAACGGGCCTTTCAGGCCCGTTACATTCGGCAGCAGGGCGCTCTCCGGGACAAAAGCCTCGTCTAGCACGATCTGACCGGTGATCGACGCGCGCAATCCGACTTTTCCGTGCAGAACCGGCGTGCTCAGGCCCTCCGTTCCGCGCTCTAGCACGAAGCCCCGGATGACCCCATCGTCGGTTTTCGCCCACACGACGAAAACATCGGCAATTGGGGCATTGGTGATCCAGGTCTTGGTCCCAGTCAGCCGATAGCCGCCCGGTACGGTTTTCGCCCGCATCGCCATGCTTCCGGGGTCTGAGCCATGGTCTGGCTCGGTCAGACCAAAACAGCCGATCCAGTCGCCCGACGCCAATTTCGGCAAATAATGCTGCCGCTGCGGTTCGCTGCCGAATTCGTAGATCGGCAGCATGACCAGCGAGGATTGCACCGACATCATCGAACGATACCCGCTATCGATACGCTCGACCTCGCGCGCGACCAGCCCATAGGCAACATACCCCAAACCGGCGCAGCCATAGTCCGGCGGCAACGTGGGACCCAGCAGACCAAGCGCGCCCATTTCCCGAAAAATCGCGGGGTCAGTCGCCTCGTTTCGGAAAGCCTCCAGAACACGCGGGGCCAGCTTATCGCGGGCATAGGCCGCAGCAGTGGCCTGAACTTGCCGTTCCTCTTCGGTCAATTGATGGTGAAGATCAAACGGATCAGCCCAGGAAAACTCGGTCTTTGCGGCGGCCATTGGGTATCCTCCCCTTTTGTAGCGCAGGAAGGCTAGCGCGCCGCAAACACCCTGGGAAGGGGGGCCGTGCCCTTAGGTGATTAGGGCGTGGAGAGGCCCGCGGTTTCCTTCATGATCGCCTCGATCAACCCTTTGCCGACCCGCCCTTCCATCGCCTGCCGGACGGGGGCGAGCGCCGTCATCCAGGCCTGCCGCTCCGCTGGGGTTTGCACATGGAACTCGGTCCGCCCGGCGGCCTTCATCGCGGCAATGGCATCATCATTTTCTTTCTGCGCGATGTCGTTGCCGTAGCGCGTTGCGTCTTTCAACGCCCCGTCAAGGGCCGTACGCAAGTCGGACGGCAAACTGTCCCAAAAGCGCTTATTCACAATCACCGCATACCCAAGATACCCATGATCGGTCAGCGTCGCGTAGGGCTGAACCGTGTGCATATTCTGCGTTACCATATTCGACGGCGGATTTTCGGTGCCATCGACCACCCCGGTCAGCAGCGCCTGATAGACATCAGCAAAGGCCAAAACCTGCGGAAAAGCCCCCAAGGCGCGCATCTGGGCGTCCAGCACGCGGGAGGATTGAATGCGTATTTTTAGCCCCTTCATATCCTCTGGCTGGATCAGGGGGCGGGTCGCGCTCATCAGCTTAAAGCCATTGTCCCAATAGGCGAGGCCTTTGATGCCCTTCGGCTCCAGCTTGGCCAAAAGCTCGGCCCCGATTTTGCCATCGGTAATCTTCCGCAGGGCCGCCTTACTGGGAAACATATAGGGAATATCGAAGACCTCGAACTCCCCAACCCCCAGCGGGGCAAATTTCGCCAGCGACGGGGCCAACATCTGCACAGCCCCTAATTGCAGCGCCTCCAGCTCTTCCTTATCCCGATAAAGCTGGCTGTTGGGGTAAACGGCCACATGCACACGGCCTTGTGTGGCGCGTTCCGCCAGTTCTTTGAAGCGCAAGGCAGCCTTGCCTTTCGGCGTATCATCGGCCACGACATGGCTAAAATTGAGAACGATGGGCTTCGTGGTTTCGGCGGCCCGTGGCGCAGCGCTGACAAACAGCAGCCCTGCCGTCATCGCCACCGCGATCTGACGGATCTTCATAATTTCTCTCCCCTGGTCTTCATCGCTTCCGCTTAAGCGGAATGCTTTTCTTGTCCTCTTGTCTCTATCGCGTTTTCTGGATTTCGCTCTATTGTGGACATCCGCAAGCGGCGGCAAGCCGCGCGGACGGGAGGAAAAGATGCGGTTCATTGTTCCGCGCCGGGACTTGATCCAGGCGCTGCCCACCCTGTCCCTAGCCCTGATTGCCCTGCTGCTGGGGGTGCTGCTGTGGCTTTTTCAAGCCCACGAGCGCGAGGATGAACATCATACGCTGATAATGGACACGCTTTGGGCCGAACAGACCCTGCGGTTCCAACTGGCCTCCGACGAAGAAAAGCTGCGCCTCTTAGCCGAAGATTTGGGACGCGGAATGCTGGGGCCGCTGGGGTTCGATACCAAGGCGCGGCAGATGCTGGCCGGCAATCCGGAATTCACCCGCCTGCGCTGGCTAGAGCCAGACGGATCGTTGCGCGCCGCCCTACCGCCGCTGCCGTCGGCGGCGGACCATGATCCGGCGCACCTGCCGCTGAACGAAGTGCAGGCGCTGGGCCGCGCCGCCTATGGCCCGGTTACGCTGGCCGCCGGGCGCGGGGCGCGGGATGGGCCGCATCTTCCGCTGGTCACGCCGATTTTTCGGGAAGGCCGGTATGCCGGGGCGCTGGTGGCCGATCTATCGGTGCAGGCCCTGCTTAGTCAGCATGTGCCCTGGTGGTTTACCGAACGCTACCGGCTGGCGCTGCTCGACGCGAATAACGCCCAGCTTGCCGCCAAGCCAGAAGTGCTGCCCGACCCGCTGATCCCGCCCCGCGATCTGCCGACGCATCGAATGCCGTTGGACCCGCCCGGCCAGGGCATGACGCTGCTGGTCACCCTGTACCGGGCCGGGCCGTGGGAGGCGCAGGTTGGGATCTTGGCGGCGATTTCCTTTTTGGCCCTCGTGGCGGGGGCCAGCCTTTTGACCGCGCGGCGACAGATGAACCGGCGGCGGCAGGCGGAACAGGCCCTGCGCGCCGAACACGCTTTCCGCAAAGCGATGGAAGATTCGCTGACGGTCGGGATGCGCGCCCGCGACCTGGCGGGGCGCATCACTTACGTCAATCCGGCCTTTTGCCAAATGACCGGCTATTCCGAGGCCGAGTTGATCGGCAAAGAACCGCCAATGCCCTATTGGGTGCCCGAAGATTACGCCCGCACGCGGGAGGTGCATGATGCCGTGCTGGTCGGCACCCCCTATCCCAGCGGTTTCGAGCTGCGGTTCCAACGCCGGGACGGCGAAAAATTCGATGCGCTGATCTACGAAGCGCCGCTGATCGACGCCGACGGACATCATACCGGCTGGATGGGATCTTTCGTCGATATCACCGACCGTAAACGGGCCGAAGAGGGCCAGCGCCAGCAGCAGGAAAAACTGCAACAGACCGCGCGCTTGGTCACCATGGGGGAAATGGCTTCGACCCTCGCCCATGAACTTAATCAGCCGCTGTCGGCAATCACGTCTTACGCCACCGGCAGCCTGAACCGGCTGCAAGCGGCGGGCGGCGATCCGGCGTTGGAAGCAGCCTTGACCAAATTGGTCGTGCAGGCCCGCCGCGCCGGGGCAATTATCCGCCGGGTGCATGATTTTGTGCGCAAGCGCGAACCGCGGCTGACCGCCTGCAACCTGCCGGACATTGTGCAAGAAGCCCTAAGCTTTCTGGCCCCCGATGCGCGTAAACTAGGGGTGATCTTGCATACCGATCTGCCCGACGATCTACCACCGATTCGCGCCGACCGCATTCTGATCGAACAGGTGATCGTCAATCTGGCCCGCAATGCGATCGAAGCACTGGCAGCGGTGCCGCGCGGCCACCGGGTGCTTCAGGTCGTCGCCCGCGCTCAGGCCGACCGGGTCGAAGTGCGCGTGCAAGACAGCGGCCCCGGCATTCCAGACTCCCAGCGGGAAAATCTGTTCAATGCTTTTTTCAGCACCAAGCCCGATGGTATGGGGATGGGGTTGAACATTTGCCGCTCGCTGATCGAATTCCACCAGGGGCGGCTCTGGTACGAAACCGCCCTCGGCGGCGGGGGCCTCTTTATTTTCACTGTACCCTGCGCTACCGAGGACGAGCATGAGTTGCGTTCATATCATTGACGATGACGAAGCCATCCGCGATGCACTGTCTTGGCTCTTGCAATCGCGGGGGGTCAGCGTTCGCACCTGGGAGATGGCGGAAACCTTCTTAGCCGCCTACCATCCCGAACTCCGCGGCTGCTTGCTGCTGGATATTCGGATGGGCGGGATGAGCGGCCTTGAACTTTTCGACCGGCTTCGCGAGCAAGCCTGCCCCCTGCCGGTGATCTTTCTGACCGGACACGCCGATGTTCCCATGGCGGTTTCGGCCCTCAAGCGGGGGGCACGGGATTTCGTCGAAAAACCTTTCAACGACAATGATCTGGTTGATCGTTTGCTGGACGCGCTGACCGCCGAAGCCGAGGCTCATGCCCGCCATTCCAGCAAAGCCGACCGCGCCGCGCGCCTCGCCGCGCTCTCCGCGCGGGAAAAACAGGTGATGGACCTTATTCTAGAAGGGTTGATGAACAAAGTCATCGCCGACCGACTGGGCATTAGTATGCGCACGGTCGAAGTCCATCGGGCACGGGTTTTGGAGAAAATGGGCGCGAAAACTGCCGTCGATCTCGCCCGGCTGGTATCGGGGGAATAGCTATTCGGCGGCCTCAAGATCATAGCCAACTTGTAGGGGTTCGCGCGAGCGTTCCTATCGCACGCCCTAGCCAATCCGTTAACGGTCATGGCATACAAGAAGCATGACGATTGAAACGCCCCTTGCCATTCCCGATTTCCGCACACCGCTGAGTGTTGCGCCGATGATCGATTGGACTGATCGGCACTTCCGCTTTTTCCTGCGCCTTATCACCCGGCGCACGCGGCTTTATACTGAAATGATTACCAGTGCCGCGCTAAAGCATGGCGATAAGCCCCGGCATTTGGATTTCGATGCCGCCGAACATCCGATCGCTCTGCAATTGGGCGGGGCCGACCCGCAGGCGTTGGCGGAGGCGGCAAAGCTGGGAGCCGATTGGGGGTACGACGAAATTAACCTCAACGTCGGCTGCCCGTCCGACCGGGTGCAGTCGGGTAGATTTGGGGCGTGCCTAATGGCGGAACCCGATCTAGTCGCCCGCTGTGTCGAGGCGATGGCCCGCGCCGTGCCCCTGCCCGTGACCGTGAAACATCGGTTGGCGATCGATGAGATGGACGAGGCGGAAACCGTCTTTCGGTTTGTCGAAACCGTCCGCGATGCCGGGTGTAAGCGCTTTATCGTCCATGCGCGCAAAGCCTGGCTGAAGGGCCTTAGCCCAAAAGAAAATCGCGACATCCCGCCGCTGCGCTACGAATTGGTGCACGCGCTGAAAGATCGTTTCCCCGACCTTGACCTCAGCCTGAATGGCGGTATCCGCAGCCTGGACGCCGCCGCCGAGCATTTGCCCCATCTCGATGGGGTTATGATTGGGCGGGCAGCCTATGAAGACCCGTGGATCTTCGCCGATGCCGATGCCCGTTTCTTCGGTGGCGGGCCTGGCCCCACCAATCGGGCGGCGGTGGTGCAAGCCATGCTGCCCTATATTGATCGACGCCTTGGCGACGGTGTGCCGCTGAAGGCGATCACCCGCCATATGCTCACCCTCTATCGCGGGCAGCCGGGCGGGCGGGCGTGGCGACGGTATTTGTCGGAAGTGGCGCATCGCCCCGGTGCTGGGCCGGAGGTGGTGGAAGCCGCCCTCCGGCTGACCGATGCCCCGGCATTGGCGGCCTGATCGCCCATGCCGGGCTATATCCTGCGCCGCCTGCTGCTGATGATCCCGACGCTATTCGGGATTTTGCTGGTGAATTTTCTGGTGATCCAGGCCGCCCCTGGCGGGCCGGTAGAACGGACCATCGCCGCCTTTCAGGGGCGCGGTGGTAGCGACATGGAACGTTTAGGCGGCGGCGGATCGGAAACCCTAAGTTCTGATCCGCAAAAACGCGGCACCAATATCACGCCGGAACTGCTGGCGGAGATTAAAGCGCTCTATGGGTTCGACAAACCGCCGGTCGAACGGTTTCTGCTGATGGTTGGCAATTATCTGACCTTTGATTTTGGCAAAAGCTTCTTTCGCGATCAGCGGGTTGTGGATCTGGTGGCGGAAAAACTACCGGTATCCCTATCGCTTGGTCTTTGGACGCTGCTGTTAACCTATGGCGTGTCGATCCCGCTTGGCATTGCCAAAGCTATGCGCGACGGCAGCCGTTTCGATGTGGTCACCAGCGTTGCCGTCATCATTGGGTATGCGGTACCCGCCTTTCTGTTTGCGGTTTTGCTGATCGTGCTGTTCGCGGGCGGATCGTTTTTATCGATCTTTCCCCTGCGCGGGCTGACGTCGGATGATTGGGACACTCTTAGCCTGGGCGGGAAGATTCTGGACTATTTTTGGCATTTGGCCCTACCGCTTACCGCAATGCTGATCGGCGGGTTTGCCAGCCTAACCTTGCTCACCAAAAATAGTTTCATCGACGAAATCGGTAAGGCCTATGTGCTGACCGCCCGTGCCAAAGGTTTAAGCGACCGGGGCGTGCTCTATGGTCATATCTTCCGCAATGCCATGCTGCTGGTGATCGCCGGATTTCCAGCCGCCTTTATCGCGACGCTTTTCACCTCCTCGCTCTTGATCGAGGTTATTTTTTCGCTCGATGGATTGGGATTGCTGGGGTTCGAGGCAACCACCAGCCGTGATTATCCGATCATGTTCGGAACCCTCTATGTGTTCACCCTGATTGGGCTGCTGCTGCAATTATTGGGCGATATTGTGTTTACCTGGGTCGATCCGCGCATCGACTTCAACCGGCGGGAGGGGTGATGCGTCCCCTTACCCGCCGCCGCCTTGCCGCGTTTCGGGCCAACCGCCGAGGCTTTTGGTCGCTGTGGATTTTTCTGGCACTGCTGATCCTTGCCCTAGGGGCCGATCTGATCGCCAATGATAAGCCGCTGCTGGTGCGCTACGATGGGGGTTTTTATCTCCCCATCCTCAAGGTTTACCCGGAAACCACCTTTGGCGGCGATTTCCCGACCGAGGCGGATTATCGCGATCCGGTGGTACAAGACCTGATTGCCGAAAAAGGCTGGGCCGTCTGGCCGCTCATCGCTTACAGCTATGATACGGTCGTGAAAAACCTTCCCGGCCCCGCCCCAACCCCACCGGATGCCGCCCATTGGCTGGGGACCGACGATAAGGCGCGCGATGTCCTGGCGCGGCTGATCTATGGAATGCGGATTTCCCTGTTGTTTGGGCTGATCTTGGCGGGCCTCTCGGCAATCATCGGGATCGCCGCCGGGGCGGTGCAAGGCTATTACGGTGGGATGGTCGATCTTCTGGCCCAGCGCTTCATCGAGGTGTGGAGCGGCCTGCCGGTACTATACCTGCTGATCCTTCTATCGAGCTTGGTGCAGCCGAGTTTCTGGTGGCTGTTGGGAACCATGGTATTGTTCAGTTGGATCGCCTTGGTCGGCGTCGTGCGGGCGGAGGTGCTGCGCACGCGCAATTTCGATTATGTCCGCGCCGCCCGCGCCTTAGGGGTGGGGGATGGGGCCATTCTGCGCCGCCATGTGCTGCCAAATGCCATGGTGGCGACCATTACCTTTCTGCCCTTTCTGCTGAACAGCGCCATCGGTGTGCTGACCAGTCTCGATTTCCTCGGTTTCGGTCTGCCGCCCGGCTCGCCGTCGTTGGGGGAGATGCTGGCCCAGGGGAAGAATAATCTGCACGCGCCCTGGCTTGGCATTACTGCCTTCGTCTCCCTGGCGGCGCTGATGACCTTATTGGTTTTCATCGGCGAAGCGGTACGCGACGCCTTCGATCCGCGCCGGGGGCTGCGATGACCGCCCCGCTGCTAGAGGTGCGCGATCTTGCGATCACCTTCCACCCCCCCGGCAGCGCGCCGGTGGCGGCGATCACCGGCCTAAGCTACCAGCTTCATCGGGGGGAAACCCTGGTGCTGGTTGGGGAAAGCGGATCGGGGAAATCCGCCTCCGCCCTCGCCATTCCGGGGCTTCTGCCAAAGGGTACTCGCGTTTCCGGCACCATTCGCTTTGCCGGAGAGACGTTAACCCAAGCCTCCGAAGCGGCACTGCGCGCGCTGCGCGGCAACCGCATTGGCATGATCTTTCAAGAACCGATGACCGCGCTTAACCCGCTGCACCGGGTTGGCGACCAGATCGGCGAAACCCTGCGCCTGCACCGGGGTCTCAGCGGCGCGGCGGTGCGGGCGAAGGTGCTGGATCTGATGGCCGAAGTCGGGATCGACCGGGCCGACGAGCGGATTATGGCGTTTCCGCACCAGCTTTCCGGCGGGCAGCGACAGCGGGTGATGGTCGCGGCGGCCCTGGCCTGCGACCCTGATCTCTTGATCGCCGACGAGCCGACAACGGCGCTGGATGTGACCCTGCAGGCGCAGATCCTCGCCCTCCTCAAGCGCCTTCAGGCTGAACGCGGCCTTGCCATTCTGTTCATTACCCATGATTTCGGCGTGGTGCGCCGCATGGCTGACCAGATCGCGGTTTTACGGGCCGGGGCCTGCGTCGAATATGGCCCGGCGACCGAGGTGCTGACCCGCCCGCAGGCCGCCTATACCCGCGCGCTTTTGGCCGCCGAACCGGCCGGGCGGCCCGCCCCCGTACCCGCCGACGCGCCAGAAGTCTTGCGCGGGGAAAGCCTTTCCGTTCGCTTCGCCGGGCGGCGCTGGTGGGGCGGAAAAAACGCTGGGTTCTTGGCGTTGGATGGCATTTCGCTGGCGCTTCGGGCGGGAGAGACCCTGGGCGTGGTTGGGGAAAGCGGATCGGGCAAATCCACCCTGGGCCTGCGGCTGCTGCAGCTGCTGGCCGGCAGCGGGCGCGTGGCCCTGCTGGGACGAGATCTCGATGCCCTCGCGCGCCCCGCGTTACGCGCGGCGCGGCGGCAGATGCAAATCGTGTTTCAAGATCCGTTCGGCTCGCTCTCGCCGCGCCTATCGGTCGCCGAAATCGTGGGCGAGGGGCTGACCGTGCATCCGGATGGGCGCGATCCGTTAACGGCGGTGGCCGCGGCTTTGCAGGACGTGGGCCTCGACCCTGCCTTGCAGAACCGGTATCCGCATGAGTTTTCAGGTGGCCAGCGCCAACGGATCGCCCTAGCGCGGGCCTTAATCCTGCGCCCGCAGGTGCTGATCCTCGACGAGCCAACCAGCGCGCTCGACCGATCCTTACAGGGCCAGTTGATCGACCTCCTCCGGCAGCTTCAGGCCGAACGGGGCTTGGCGTATCTGTTCATCAGCCACGATCTGGCAGTGGTGCGCGCCCTCAGTCATCGGGTGATGGTGCTGAAGGATGGCAAGCTGGTCGAAACCGGCCCGGCGGAGGCGATTTTGACCCGTCCGCAGGCCGAGTATACCAAGGCCCTGCTGGCCGCCGCGGGCGTGATGGAGGGGTCAGGCCCCGAAACTTTCCGCCGCCCGTAGGCCGGACCGGATCGCCCCTTCAAGGGTGGCGGGCAAGCCGGTTGCGGTCCAATCCCCCGCCAGGCGTAGATTGAGTAGCCCGGCCCCGCGTGGACCGGGACGGCGGCGCGCTTGATCGGGCGTCGCCGCAAACGTGGCCCGCTTTTCCCAGATCAGCCTTAGGCTGTCTGGGGCGCTGCCATAAAGCCGCAAGAGATCGGCCCGCACGGCGGCTTCGATGTCGGCGGCGGGGCGGTTACGCAGCCGGTCGGCGGCAGAAATCGTGACCGCGACCCGCGCCCCCCGGCGCAGGAACCAATCGCCGGTTCCGTCGATCAGGCCCAAGAGTTCCGGCGTTTCGCCTGGCGGCGGGACCGGCAGAACCGCATGGGCATTCAGAATCGCCCGCGCCTCGGTCGGCACCACCAGCCCCGGCAGCAAGCGTTGCGCGGCCTGGGGTGGAACCGCCAGAATGATGCGGCTCATCGGCGTGATCGGCATCACCTCACCACTGCCAAGATGCAGCGCCGTGATCCGATCCTCTACCCGGTCGAAATGGCGGACTGGCAGCGCCAGGCGCAGAATCGCCCCCCGCTGGTCCAGATAGTCAACCGCCGGACGGATGAGCGCCGCATCGAGACTATCCTGTGGCACCAAGGGGCAGGCCGCCGCCGCGCCGCGTAGCAGCCCTTGTCGAAGCACCGCCGCCAGCAGCCGGGCCTCCCCTTCCGCCGGATCGATGTTCAGCGCCGCCTTTATCAGGGGGGACCAGAACCAGCGCCCCGTCGGCGTGGCAAGGTCGAGCCGATCCCCGATACGCCCACCCCGCATCAACCCGCCGGAGGCCAGCAGCGCCCGACGGGTCAAGGGGTTTGGCGGGCGCAGCAGCAGCCCTGGACCGAGCGGAACGGTCAGCCGGTCCGACCCGCCTAGCAGCGTCAAGGCCCCTGGCGTCGGTCCCGGCGCGATAAACCCATCCCGCGCCCCAATCCGGTGCAGATAGGCCATGACCGCACGGTTCCCGCGTAGAATGAGATGGGTGCCGAGATCGACCAACGGTAGGCTTTCCCCGGCCAGCGGCCAAGACCGGCACCGCCCGCCGGGATGCGGGGCCGCCTCGAGCAGGATCACCCGGTCACCGTTGCCCGCGGCCATCACGGCGGCGGCCAGCCCCGCCACCCCGGCCCCAATGACGATGGTGGTGCGCGCCATTAGCCCCGAACCCCCTCCGTCAATGCTCGCAGCCGATCAGGCCAAGCAAGCCGCGTTCCAGGGGCAAAGCCGTTGGCACAGAGGCGTAAAAACAGCCGATGATACAGGGCGATCATCACCCGCAGTGCGCGGCGTCCAGCAAAGGGTTGCGCGGACAGCCGGGCAACGCTATCGGCATAGAGCGCCGCCACCTGCGGGACGATCCCGGCAAGCGCGTCGCGCGGCAGATAGCAGCGGCCCATCGCCGCATCCGGGTCGAGATCGCGCAGGATATTGGTGAGCTGCAAGGCCCGCCCAGCGCTCCGGGCTAACGGGGGATCATCGACCCCCAACGCGGCCAGCAGCAGGTCGCCCACCGCCCCCGCCACCCGGTCGCAATAGAGGTGAAGCGCCGCCAAATCCAGGGCCTGGGGCGGGTGGGTCAGGTCGGAGATAACCCCGTCCAGCAGGGCCTGAAACGGGGCCAGGGGCAAGCGGTGGCGGGTTAGGAGCGCCAGAAACGCGGTCGGCAGATCGGCCGGCACCCGCCCCTCGGCCAACGCGGCCAACCGCGCCTGCCACGCCAGCAAACCGGCCAGATCGCCCGCCTCGTCGGCCAAAGCATCCCAGGCGCGGGCGATCGCATAAACCCCAGCAATCGCCGCCCGCGCCTGCCGCGGCAGCAGCGGCAGTGCCAACCGGAACGAACCGCGCAAGGGGGCACGCGGCAGCGATGGTGGCAGAGCGGCGGCCCAAGCACACGCCAGCCCATCGCGCCAACCTAGGCGGCGGCCCTGCTGATGCGCTGCCCAGTGCCGCTCGGCGGCGCGGACCGTCGCGGCTGCTTGCCGCCGCAAACCGGGGGCGCGCAGCAGATGGGGCAAAGCCGCCGCCTGGGCCAGCAAGCGGGGTATCGTCGCTCGCACTCCCGGCAGGCAATCGGGCGGCAGATAGGCCCGGCCCCAGCGGGCACGGTCGGCGGGAGCATCGTCGAGATGATTGAGCAATTGCAGCGCGAGGCACAGCGCATCTGCGGCCGGGCGAACCAAAGGCGACTCGTGATGCAGATCGAGCAAGAACCGCCCAACCGGCACCGAGGAGGCCCGGCAAGCCGCCAAAACATCGGGCAGGTTGGTCGGTAGCTGCCCGCGCGCCGCAGCCTCGAAAGCCGGCATCAGGGCGTCTAGCGCCGTCAGGGCAACGGGATAGGCGGCCAAATCGCGGCGGGCGACACCCTGCACGCGCGCCAGCCCCGCCAGCCGGTCAGCAACGGTCAAGGCCGGATCGGGGGTATCGGCCCAGTCATCGGCGGCGCGCGCAAACCAATAGAAGGCCTCTATCGCCCTCCGCTCCCGCCCCGCCAGCCAGCGCAGAGCAACCGGGAAGGATTCCTGATCGGCGCGCTTGCCCCGTGCGGGCGGGACAGCGGCAGCAAGACCAAGGGGCGGCGCATTCATGCGCGACACCCTAGCAGAAGTTGCCGCCCCCGTCCCTGTTTTGCCTCTTGTTTGCCGCAATCCCTTGTGCAGTATGCCGGATGACGCTGCCGTTGATAGGTGGCCCCCTTGTCGATCCAAAGGATCATCGGACCATGCGCTTCGCTTCCTTCCGCCCCCCGTTTTTCGCCGGACTGCTGCTGTCGGCGGCCCTGCTTGGCTCGGCCTCGGTGTCGGCGCAGACCATCGGCGAGTTCTTGAAGCAACCCGCGCCGAAAGAGGATCCGGTGATTGCCCGCGCGGGCACGGTGGATATCCGCCGCTCCGACCTTCTGCGCTCGCTCGATGGGCTACCGCCGCAGGTGCAGCAGATGCCGATGCAAACCGTCTATCCGCTGATCCTGGATCGGCTGATCGACGGTAAGCTCATCACCGGGGCGGCGCGCGCGCAGAAACTGAATGATGATGCCGAAGTCAAACGCCGCTTGGCCGATTATGAAGACCGCGTGGTGCAGGAAGTCTATCTGAACCGCGCCGTCGCGGCGAAGGTCGATGATAAGGCCCTGCAAGAGCGGTACGACCAATTCCTAAAGGCCAATCCGCCGCAGGAAGAGGTGCGCGCCCGGCATATTCTGGTCGCCAGCGAAGCCGTGGCGAAGGAAATTATCGCCGACCTTAAGAAGGGCGGGGATTTCTCGGCCCTGGCCAAGGCGAAATCGACCGATGGCAGTGCCAAGGAAGGCGGCGACCTAGGGTTTTTCACCAAAGAAGATATGGTGCCAGAATTCTCCGAAGCCGCCTTTGCGCTAAAGGCCGGGGAATTTACCCAGGCACCGGTAAAAAGCCAGTTTGGCTGGCACGTGATTAAGCTGGAACAGCGCCGGGAAACCGCCGTTCCCAGCCTGGCGGATATGAAAGAGCAGCTAACCTCGGAAATGTCGCAGGAGCTAATCGGTAAGATTGTTGAAGACCTGCGCAAGGGCGCGAAAATCGAGAAATTCGATATCGACGGCAAGCCGCTGCCCGCCGCTCAGTAATCCCGCGCACAAAAGGCCCCGACCGATGGCAAAGACCGTCTCCCCGCTCGCCCCCGCCTCTTTCCCCGTGCTGCCGCCGATTGCCGGGGTCCGCCTCGCCTCCGGCGCGGTCGGGGTGCGCTACCAAGGCCGAACCGATGTGTTCTTGGCCGAGCTGGCACCGGGAACCACCGTCGCCGGGGTTTATACCAAGTCGCTCACCCGCTCCGCCCCGGTGGATTGGTGCCGCGAGGCGCAAAAGGGCGGGACAGCGCGCGCCATCGTCGTGAATTCCGGCAATTCCAATGCCTTCACGGGGAAGGCCGGCTGGGCGTCGGTCGAACGCACGGCGACGGCAGCGGCGGCGCTGCTCGGCTGCAAACCGTCGGAAGTCTTCATCGCCTCGACGGGGGTGATCGGCGAACCGCTGCCCGATCATAAGATCACCGATGGCTTGCCCGCGATTGCCGAGAGCCTGACGGCAGATGCGTGGCAGGCGGCGGCGGAAGCCATTATGACCACCGATACCTTCCCGAAAGCCGCGACGGCGACGGCGGATATCGACGGCGTGACCGTGCGGATCAACGCGATTTGCAAGGGATCGGGCATGATTGCGCCGGATATGGCGACCATGCTGGGCTTCCTGTTCACCGATGCCGCGATCAGCGCCGAGGCTTTGCAGGCGTTGCTGTCCCCGGCGTCCGATGCCAGCTTCAACTGCATTACGGTGGATAGCGATACCTCTACCTCCGATACGGTCGTCCTGTGTGCGACCGGTAAAGCCGGGAACGCGCCGATCACTGCGGCAAGCGACCCGCGCGCGGCGGGGTTCCGCGCGGCGCTTGACGCGGTGTGTACCGATCTGGCGCAGCAGCTCGCCCGCGACGGCGAAGGCGCGCAGAAGTTCGTAACCGTCGATGTGGCGGGTGCGGTATCGGATGCCTCGGCCAAAGTGGTCGCGCTCGCCATTGCCAATTCGCCGCTGGTCAAGACGGCGATTGCCGGGGAAGACGCTAATTGGGGCCGCGTTGTTATGGCGGTGGGCAAGGCCGGGCAACCGGCGGACCGCGATAAACTCTCCATCTGGTTTGGTGGGTATATTGTGGCGAAGGACGGTCAGCGCGTCGACGGCTATGACGAAACCCCGATTGCCGCCCATATGAAGGGCACAGAGGTTCACCTGAAGGTCGATCTCGGCCTTGGGACCGGCACCGCCCGCGTTTGGACCTGCGATCTAACTCACGGCTATATCGATATCAATGGCAGCTATCGGAGCTAACCCGCTGCTGCCGCAGCCGGTTTTGGAAACCGAGCGCCTGCGCCTGCGGCCCCTGCGGCCAGGGGATTTCGCCCGGATCACCCAATTGGCTGACGATGCCGAAATCGCCAGCCGCACCGCCGCCATTCCGCATCCCTATAAACCGCATCACGCCGAATATTGGCTGACCAATAGCCGGGCCGAGCGGGAGCGCGGCGAGGCGGTGACCTATGCGATTGCCGACCGGCAGACCGATGCCTTCATCGGCGGCGTTTCCCTAACCCTAATGGCCGGAGCCGAGAAGGGCGTGATTCTCGGCTATTGGCTGGGCCGCGTTTTTTGGGGGCAGGGGCTAGCGACGGAAGCGGTGCGCCGGGTGCTGCATTTCGCCTTTACCGATCTTGATCGCGTCTCGGCCTATGCGCTGGTGATTCCGGGGAACGAGGCCTCCTTCGGGGTTCTCGAAAAGCTGGGGTTCGAGGCCTGCACGACCGAGCATATTCCAGCGGAAGACCAGTGCCGCAATGCCCTTGGCCGCCGGGTGGCGCGCGCCGATTTCCTGGCGGCGCAGCCGGTGCCGAAGACACTTTTCGTCGTCGCCGCCGCCTTGATCGACGGCGACGGGCGCATTCTGCTGGCCCAGCGCCCGGACGGCAAAGCCCTAGCCGGTCTTTGGGAGTTTCCCGGCGGTAAGGTCGGCCCCGGCGAAACACCGGAAGCGGCGCTGGTGCGCGAACTTCAGGAGGAACTGGGAATTGCCGTCCGCCCCTCCTGCCTCGCGCCCTTTGCGTTTGCCTCCCATACCTACCCGCAGTTTCACCTGATGATGCCGCTCTACCTCTGCCGCGTTTGGGAGGGGGAGCCGCAGGGCAAGGAAGGCCAGGCCCTGGCCTGGGTGCGCCCGCAGCGCCTACACGATTACCCGATGCCACCCGCCGATGTGCCGCTGGTGGCGCAGTTGCGGGCGATGTTATAGGGGGTGATGCGGTATTTCCGAGGGACGCTATCGGCCCTTGGTCGGCGTCTACGGGCTGATCCCACGTTCGAGGTAGGTGCGCAGCACGACAAAACTCTCCGTCCGTCGTACCGCCCCCGTCTCGAACAGGCGGCGCAGCAGTTCTTCCAGTCCGGCGGCGTCGCGGGTGCGGACTTTTAGAATGGCGGAAGAACTGCCGGCCACGCCGTGCATTTCTTCTACTGCCGCATCCGCCTCGGCCACGTCTTTCAGAATATCCTTGGCATAGCCTTCGGTCTCCACATGGACGAAGGCGCAAAAGCTACGGTCGAGTGCCGCCGGGTCCAGATCGACGGTCGTGCGGCGGATCACGCCGCGCGCTTTTAGTTTTTTTACCCGATCATGCAACGCCGGGGGCGAAAGATGTACCTGGGCAGCCATATCGGCATAGGTGCGGGTCGCATCCTCGCGCAGCAGGCCGAGGATTTTTCGGTCAACCGGGTCCATTGGCACCTCCTCCGAACAGTTTGGCTGAATGCCATTCGTATTTTGAATATCATTCAGCTTATATCTTTCAAAGCCGAATAATCTCCGACATCCTGGGACCATTCCACCGGGAGACAACGTCCATGAGCAGCGTTCTGGCGGCGGGCCTAAGCACCGCCTTTCCCTTTTTCGGGGCGGCCAAGGCCCGGTCGGGGCGGCCCGCGCCGACGTTGAACCGATCCGTTGCGGTCCTGATCGCCTGCGTGGCGCTGGTGGGCTTGCAAGCGCTGCTGGCCGCACCGCTGGTGCCGGACATTGCCCAGGGGTTGGGGGCGAGCATTGCTGATATCGGCCAGGCCCTGGGGGCCTATGGAGCTATGGCGGCGCTGTCGGCCCTCTTCCTCGGCCCGCTCGCCGATCGTTTGAAGCGCGGTCAGGCCCTGGTTGCTGGATTGATCGGCCTGATCGGTGGTTTGGCGCTCTGTGCCACCGCCGTTAATTGGATCGTGTTTGCCGGGGGCCAAGCGCTCATGGGGGCTGCTGCCGGGGTGGTGCTGCCAACCGCTTATGCCTCGGCGGGTGATTTGGCCCCGGCGGAGCGGCGTTCGGCGATTCTGGGGCGGGTGTTGCTCGGCTGGTCGGTCGCGCTGATCCTGGGCGTGCCACTGGCCGGACTCTTGGGGCAATGGATCGGTTGGCGCGGCGTTTTCGCCGGTCTTGGCCTGCCGGTCTTGCTGGCTTTGCCGGTCGCTTTCGCCTTACCCGATCCGCGGACCGAGCGGGGCGGGACACAGGGGCTGTTGTCGCGCTTGGGTGGGGCGGTCCGGCTCGCCGGGGTTTGGCCGCTGCTCGCCATTGGCTTTTTGAATATGACCGCCTTCTACGGCACCTATGCGTATCTGGGAACGGCTGTGCGGGCTGCACTGAATGGCGGATCGGCGGTGGGCGCGATCCCCGTTCTGGCCTATGGCACCGGCTTCACCATTACGGCCTTCGCCAGCGCCTTGATCGACCGGATCGGCCCACGCCGGGTTTTGCCAGTGGCCGCCTTGGCCTTGATCGGTATTTTCCTAACCCTGCCGCTGGTAGTGGGCCTTCTGCCGGCCCTGGTGGTGGTGATGATCGGCTTTGGCTTTATTCAACATCTGGTGCTGAACTGCTTCGTCGGGCAATTGTCCGTGCGCGGCGGGGCGCAGCGCGGGGTGGTGTTAGCCCTAAACACTGCAGGCACCTATATCGGCTTGATGATCGGCACGGCCAGCATGGGCCGAGTGCTGGACACTTGGGGCTTTACCCCGGTAACGGCAGTCAGCGCGGCCCTTATGGCGGTTGCGGGGGCGCTGGCACTTTGGGATGGGCGGCGGGCTTAGGCCCCGTCGCTTATCGCTGGCGAATTAACTCCTCCAACCGTTGCCGGTCGAAGATTTGTAGTTCCAGACTGCGCCGCCGGATCAAGCCGGTACGCATGAGACTACCGAGGGCGGTCGCCACCACCTCTTCAGTCGTTCCGGCCCAACCGGCCACCTCCTTATGCGACGGGGCGGGGTTGATCGTCCAATGGCCAGAGCCGCTGGGGTCTGGGGTTGCGAGGTGCAGCAGCGCAAAATAGACGCGCTGCCCCGGTGCGAGGTTCGACAGGGCGGTAATGCGGCTATCGGCGTCGCGGATGATGCCGGAAAATCGGCGCAACAAGCGCAGGGCGATTTCCGGTTCGCCGGTTATCAGACGGATAAAAGCGTCTGGCGGGCAGATCAGCACCGCACAATCGCCAAGGGCAACTGCCGAGCCGGTACGACCGCGCCCGTCAATCGCGGCCAACTCGCCGACCACATCCCCCGCCCCTAAATCGGCCAGCGGCACGGGGGAGGCTTGGTCGCGGCTATAAATACGCAGACTGCCGAACAGAATGAAAAACACCGCGTTCGACTGATCGTCGGCAGCAAAAAGCTGCTCCCCCTCCGCCAAATAGCGGACCGCCCCCTGCGCGAATAGGGTCTCTAGAACATGAGGCGAAATCCCCTCCAGCAATGGGGTTTTGCCAAGCGCAGCGCGGGGATCAAGACTCATAGAGGGCGCTCCTAACGGGACTAAGGGCGGGCAAGCCCGGCAATCGGCATAAAGTCGCACAGCCGAACCGGCGGCAAACGGCCATCACGGGCGATCCCCGGCAGCCAGTGCAAAAAGAAAAAACGATGCTCCGGCCCAGCAAGGGTGACGCATAGGCCGACCCGCGCGAACTCTCGGCTATCGGACGGGGCGTGATACTCGGCGGTCAAGGCGGTCAGGGGCAGGGCCGACAATTGCTGGTGGGCCGCCGCGAAAGCTAGCGGCAGCGCCTCTAGAACCCCAGTGGTTGGCCCGTCGCATTGGGGTACCGGTACCAGATTGCAGGTGCGGCGCTCGCCCGGATGCAGGGGCGCTTCTGGCGGTGCCGCAGCGAGCACCGATAAGGCCCGATCTGTGGCGTCCAATAGACGAGCTTTCTGCAACAACCATAAGCCGACATCCAAGCCCCCTAGCACGACGAGCAAAAAAATCGGCAACGCCAAGGCGGTTTCGACCGCCGTCGCGCCCCGGCATCCCAGGCGAAACCGATCACGGGCGCGCATGGGGGCTTGCCTCCACCGCCGTAAACCCAAGCCAGAGCGGCCCATCGAGCAGCCGTTCCAGAAACGGCGTCAGCGGACGATAGGCCAGATCGGCGGTCACGATAACCCAACGCCCCCCCGCCTCGCGCCGATCCCTTAAATGCAGCCGGATGGTGTCAGGATTGGCGACCAGCCCCGGAACCGGCACCGCCGCCAGGACCGCCCCCGGCCCCGGCAGCACGGTTTGTCCCGCCGCAAAGCGGGCCATCGCGCGGATCGCCCGTTCCCCTTCGGCCCGTGCCAGCGCCGCCCGCGCCAAATCGGCCCCGGAGAGCAGCGTCAGCAATAGTACCGGCAGCATCAGGGCCAGTTCGACGGCTGCCGTCCCGTGTCGTCCGATCATCGCACCAACCGCCCCTGGGGGTAGATATGCGCCCCCCCGGCGACGGCCCGGCCAATCACCTCGGCCCGCAGCCCATCAGCGTCAGGGGCCTCGGTCACGAACAAGCGGAGCCACTGCCGAATGCTGATCGCCGGGGCACCGCCACAGTCGGCCAAACCTACCGTCACCACGCGACTTTCTGGGGCAAGTGCGGGGTTCATCTCCTCAGGAAGCGGCAGAAACGGGCGTTGCAGCGGCAGGGGAACGATCACGTCGCGGCCTGGTACCGAAACCGGCGGGACCGGAAAAAAAGTCTCCCGCCCGCGCATCGCAAAACTTTCTCCAATCTCGTACAGATAGGTCTGATAGCGCGTGGCCGGGCCAAGACGGCTGGGCAGCGATTGCCCCCGGCTGATCCGCCAATAATAGTCCCGGTCCCAATAGCCATTGCCCAGCCCGCCGACGCCGCTATCCCCCAGATCGCGGGGATAACGGGTTATCAATGGATGCGCCCCGGATTGACTCCAGAGCGGCGGGCTGCCAAAGCGGTCGGTCAGCGCCTGCCGCAGCCGGTCTTCTGACAGCGGCACCGACTGCGCCATCGTGCTGGCGCAGAACCCGCCCCCTGGTTGGGCCAGCCGCGCCCAGGCTTGATCGGGCGTACACGCCTCCCCCGGAGCGCATATCGGCTGCAATCCGCCCGCACCGAAGCGCAGCAGCATCTGCCGGCCAGCCGCCGTTGGGTCGGTCAAGACCGCCCCGGCTTCCTCGGATAGACACACGGCCAAGGGGGTGGCCCGGCAAACCAGGGTATCATTCACTGCCCGCGCGGTCGGGGCCAGGGTGAAAGCCGTCGCCTCCGCCCCTGCCGCCGGTCGCAAGACGCCAATCAGCCGCGACGCGAAGGAACGAACCGGCGCGGCGGTCAGGGCGATGCGCACCCCCGACGCCGTCGGCCCATCGCGGGTTGGGCGTCCGTCCCGGTCTAGCCATTCCCAATAATCAAGCGGAACGCGCAGCCGCTCCCCCGCCGCCTCCTCTTCTAACCGCAACTGCGTGCGCATCGCCGCCAATGCCCGATCGGTCGCTTCGGGCCGCCCATCCAATTCAGCGGCCCCGGCCATGGCCGCCGATTCGGCGATCCCCTGCCAACGGATCCGGGCCGCCAGCCCGCGTCCATAGTCGATGACCAGCAGCAGCAAAATCAGCAGCAACGGCAGTAGCAGCGCGCCCATAATGGCGAAAACCCCCCGTTGACAGGACAGCGCGCGACGCACGACAGGCAGCGGCATCGCTTAATCCTCGGTCGGGGCCGGAGCTGCGCGACGCAGCCCCTCGCCGGTAGGATCGGGGTTCAGGCTTTCGCAGCGTGGGGCGCAGAGGAAGGTTTGCGCGGGCTTCCCGGCTTTCTTGACCGAGACGCTATGCGGGCTAGACGGAACGACCAGCAGCGTGCGAGCCAAAAGCGGCCCCCCCTCGGCCCCCGTTACCAGCAGATTGGTCTGGCCGACACTAAGCCCCACAATCAGCAAACGCCCGTCCTCCAAGGTTACATTGGCGATGGCGGGATTACCGATCAAAACCGAGGTTGCCGGTTCGGGCAAGGGAAGCGCCAGAATATTATTCAGTGGGATTGTCAAAGATCCATTCTTTACCTGCGAAAACGCAGGTTCTGTAAAAAATAAAAGCAGAATAAACAGACTATTCATGAAAAAGAATTTTACATATAACGACATTCGGTCGCGCCACAGCGTTCTAACGCCGGGAGGATGGTTTCCGTGCATCGACATCTTCTTCATGCTCTTTTGATAGTCCCGCTGCTGCTGGCCGGTTGTACCGGAACGGGAACGCTGTTTACGCCGCGCGAGACGCCCCCGGCGGCAGGCGATGCCGGACGGGACCTGTTGCGGGCCGGGCGGATCGACGAGGCGATTGCCACTCTGCGCCCGGCGGCAAACAGTGGCGATTGGCGCATTCTGACCGCCTTGGGGGCCGCCTATGACCGGAAGGGCGATCATGTCGAAGCCCTGCGCTGGCACGGACAAGCCGATGCTGCCGCCCCCAATAATCCGACAGTGCTGAACAATTGGGCGCTCTCCCTCGCCCAGGCTGGGCAGCGCGATGCCGCGCGCGCGCTCCTACACCGTGCGGCGGCCCTGCCGGGGGCACCGGCCCAGGTGCAGGCGAATCTGCGGCTGCTCGATCTAACGCCGGGCATCATCCTTCCCCCGCAATAGCCAGAATCGCCGGGCCGAGAATGACGATCAGCAGCGCCGGTAAAAAGAATAGGATCATCGGAACGGTCAGTTTGGCCGGTAAGGCCCCGGCGGCCTTTTCCGCCGCGGTGATCCGTTCGGCACGAACATCTTGCGCCACCGCGCGCAGGCTGGCGGCGATGGGGGTGCCGTAACGTTCGGCCTGCGCCAGCGCCATGGCCACCGTCCGGATCGCTGGGGTCGGGCAGCGGGTGGCCAGATTCTCAAAGCACTGACGCCGGTCGGGCAGAAACGTCAGTTCAGATACGGTAACCGCCAATTCGTCCACCAAGGCCGGATGATCCTGCGCCAGCTCGTCGGCGACCCGGCGCAGGGCCTGGTCGAGCGTCAGGCCGGAATCGATGCAGATCAGCAGCAGGTCCAACCCATCCGGAAAACTGAGGGCAAGCGCCGCCCGTCGCTTTTGGATGGTATTCTCCAGCAGCAGCATCGGTAGCCAGAAGCCCCCGGCCCCCGCCCCCACAACCGCCAGCAGCTTTACCGGCCCGGCCAACCCCCGGCCAAGGCCAAGGGTTACGGTGAAAAGCGCCAGCAGCCCCAGTCCAATCGCCCACAGAAGACGCCGACTGAGAAGCGCGGGCACCGCCGCATCCCCCCGAATCCCCGCCTGGGCCAGCCGCCGCTTCATATCGGCATCGGCAATGAAATGCCGCCGCAGCGGGGCGACCAACCCGGCGAGCGGAACGCGCCGCGGCAGCGCACGGGGCAGAACGACCGGACCCGCGATCTGCGCTAGCTGCTGGCGGCGACGGTCGGGCCGCAACCAGGGCCAGGCAAGGGCGAGCAGAAAGAAAAGCGCAGCGAGGGCCGCGGCGCCGAACAGCAGGGCCATGCTCATAACCTTAGGTCCAACATGCGACGCATGGTCAGAACCCCCAGCCCCATCCAGAGCAGCCCGCCAATCAGCAACCCACGGCCAACGCCGACCCGCCACAGCGGATCAAGATAATCGGGATTGGCCAGCCACAGCAGCCCGGCCACCAGAAAGGGCATACTGCCAATGATCGCCGCCGAGGCCCGCGCTTCCGACGACAAGGCGCGGATCTTGTCGCGCAACCGCTTCCGTGCCCGCAGCAGATCGGTCAGATTTCCCAAGGATTCGGCCATATTGCCGCCGGTTTGCTGCTGAATAGCCAAAACCGTGGCGAAGAATCGCACCTCCGGCAGCCCCAATCGGTCGGCCGCCCGCGCTGCCGCTTGATCGAGCGGCACGCCCAGGGCGGTTTCCTCGGTCACCCGCAGAAACATGTCCTGGATCGGCCCTTGCAGTTCCACGCTCATCTGGCGGATGACCTCTGGCAGTGGCAATCCGGCGCGCAAACTGCGGACCATCGCGTCAACGGCATCGGCAAAGCCGCGCAGAATGACCGTTTGGCGCTGGGTGGCCCGCAGGTTCAGCCCCAGAACGACAAGCCCCCCTGTGCCAAGAATACCAACCCCCAGGGCCGCCAGCCCCCCCAGGCCTAGGCTGATCGCCAGCAGCGTCACCCCCCCGCTGGTCCCGACCCATCCGGCAAGAAACAGCGCGGGTGGCACCGGCACACCGGCCCGATCCAGCCGAAGGCGTAAGCTGGCGTCTAGCCAGACCAGCAAACCATCCCCAGGGGCGAGTTTGCGGCGCAGCCGGGCACCATCGATACGCGGCCCGCCCGCCAGCGCCCGGTTCGACCGATCAAGCCGCCGCAACTGTCGCAGGGCACGACGATTGCGCCAGGCCTGGCTTTCCCAGATTATCCAGGCCAGGGTAGCCAAGAGGGCCAGCGCGAATAAACCTGCAGGCAGCGCGGTCATGCGAAGCCACCTTTTGCAAAAATCGCCCGCAAATCCTGATCCAGACCATAGTCGCGGGCATGATCCAGCAGCACTTCCGGCGGGTTGGCGATCACATGGCGGCCCGTTAGCCGCCCATCGGCCCCTTCGCCTTCAATCAGCAACACCATCAGATCGACCGTATGGATTTGCCCCCCCTCCATCCCGCGCACTTCGGTGATATGGGTGATGCGGCGGCTGCCATCGCGCAGCCGCTGAGTTTGCACCACGAGTTGCACCGCATCGGCGATCTGCTTCTGCACCGCGCTGGCGGACAGCGGCAGATTGCCCATGGCGATCATATTCTCAAGGCGGCTCAGGGCTTCCATCGGCGCATTGGCGTGCAGCGTGCTCATCGACCCAGCGTGGCCAGTATTCATGGCCTGGAGCAGGTCGAAGGCCTCCGCCCCGCGCACTTCGCCAACGATGATCCGGTCGGGGCGCATCCGCAGACAGTTTTTGACTAGATCGCGCATCACGATTTCACCGCGCCCTTCGATATTAGCGGGCCGGGTTTCCAGGCTGACGACATGGGGTTGCTGCAACTGGAGTTCCGCCGCATCCTCGCAGGTCACGATCCGCTCGCGCGGGGAAATGAAGCGGGTTAGACAGTTCAGCAGCGTCGTCTTCCCCGACCCGGTGCCCCCCGACACCAAAATATTCGTGCGGCAGGCGGCGGCGATTTTCAGAATCTGCGCCCCTTCTGGGGTAATCGCCCCCCGGCTGACCAACTGGTCCAGGGTTAGTTTATCGCGCTTGAACTTCCGGATGGTCAGCACCGGCCCGTCTAGGGCCAACGGCGGCACGATCACATTGACGCGCGACCCATCGGCCAGCCGGGCATCGCAGATCGGGCTAGCCTCGTCCACCCGCCGCCCGACCGAGGCCACGATCCGCTGGCAAACATTCATAAGTTGCGCATTGTCGCGGAAGCGGATCGGCACCTGTTCGATCAGACCGTTGACTTCGATATAAATCTGATCGAAGCCATTCACCATGATGTCGGCAATATCGTCGCGGGCTAGCAGCGGCTCCAGCGGCCCCAGGCCCAGGATATCGTTCAGCAGATCCTCGACAATCCGCTCTTGCTCCGCCGCGCTCATCACCAGACCTTGGATCGCGATGATCTCGATCACGATATCGCGAATGGTTTGCCGCCCAGCCGCCTGGTCCATCTTCCCAAGTTCGGCCAGGTCAAGCGTTTCCAAGAGCGCCGAAAAGATGCCGGTCTTCATCCCATAGGCGGGATCGGCGGTTAGGGAAACCGCCGCGATGGGCTGCACGACCACCGGGGCGGCCGCCGCTATCGGCGGCGGGGGTGGGACGGCGGCGATCCGAGCATCCAGCGCAGGGGTCGCGTCATTCGCGGCACGACGTCCAAACCGACCGCTCATGTCGCAAACCGGCGAACCAGCGGCAGGCGCTGCCAAAAACCCGATGCGGCGGCGGCGGGGCGCTTTCGATCCGTGGCGAAAAGCTGGGTCAGGGCCTTGGCGAGGGGCGCGCGCGCCGAAATCGGACCCAAACGGGCGCGGGCCGACGCCAGGGCCGGAGCGCAGTCTGCCGCCATCCCATAGGCCCCGCCCGATAGACCGCCAAGGTAGCTACGGCCAAAATCCGACCGGGCAAAATCGGCAGGAACCCGATTGACCAGCACACGTGGCGGCGCTTCATTCGGGCGCAGCCCATCGCAGGCCGCTAAAAGATTGCGCAGATTCCGAAACCCAGCGACGCTGGGGGCCGCCACCACCACCAGATCATCGGCAAGGCGCAGGGCTTCGCGCACCGCCGGGGTCCAACCATGGGGCAGATCAAGAATAATATCGGAGGCTAAAAACCGCGCCGCCGCAAGTAAGCGCCGCACCCCTTCCGGCGTTAAAATCGGTTCTGGCGTTTTCAAACTAGGCACGCTGACGAAAAGCCGCACGCCTTGGGCAGAATGCAGCATTTTCGCCAGCAGGGCCGGATCGAGATCCGGTCCATCCAACAAATAAGGTTTAATCGCATCGCGGGCGACCACATCGGTCAAGAGATCCTGGCAGCCAAACACCCAATCGAAATCGATCAGCAGCGGCGCGGGCTGCTGTTTCTGCCGCCGGGCATAGGCGATTTCGAGCGCGACCGTCGAGGCCCCGGCCCCGCCCGACGCACCGATCACCGCGGTAACCTTGCCATTGCCAGCAGCATTATCACGCTGCAACGCCGAAATCAGAACATGGGACAATCGGCCCGATGGGGCGGGGAGGCAGAGATACTCGGTCACCCCCAGGTCGATCAACCGCCGATACCAATCAATGTCGTTCACCCAACCCAGCAGCAGAACCGCGGTCGCCGGGTCGCAATTTTCCGCCAGGCGGCTCAGATGTTCCACCGCTTCGGAGATTGTTTCGGCGGGCGGCAGTTCGATAACCAGCAGCTCCGGCGTATCGCTATCCCGGTAGAATTCTTCCGCCGCCGCTGATCCGCCGGAGAGGCTGCGCACGTCGAGATGCGCCAAGCGACGGTCGTTTAGGGCCGCGACCAGCAGGCTTTGCGCATCAATCGTGGTGAGAAAACTATGCAGTGCGCCGACCAGCATGATCGCCCCCTAATTGCTGACTTTGCTGACGGAGAGCCGCTCGCTCTCCCCCCGTTTTGACGAGGTGCTATCGCCTTTGCGGAAAGCGTCGAGCACCAGCATCAGCCGGGCGGTCTCTGGGGCGCTGAGGGGTTCCGGGGCCAGAAGATCGAGCGGCTCCTGCACCATCGCCGCCAGATTGCGCTGATGGGCGCAGCCAAAGGGCCAGGCCCCCTGGCTGACCGCCGCCGCAGCCCGGCAATCCGGTCCGGTCGCGACCGCCAGGGTCACAATCAGGTGGGCCGGACCGTCAGGCCCATCCCTTAGGCTAACCGGCATTTCCGGTAGCCCGCGCTGCCGGGCAATGAAGGCGATATCCGCGGCCAGCCGCTCTGCCGCTGCGGGCGAGAGGGGGCCGCGCACTAAGTGTAAGCGGCCCCGGCGATCTGCGAGATGCCGATCAAAAAAAGCGGCCAGGCGTGCCGCCTCACGGTCGGGCAATAGCCCATCGGGGGGCACCGTATCGAGCGGTAAGCTTTTGTCGGTCAAGGTTACAGTAATCGGCCACGCGAGGCGCGGATCGCTGGGCGGCAGGGGTTTTTCCGCGCATCCCGCCAAAAGCAACACCAGCAACAGCCCGGTCAGCAGGTCGGAACGGTCAATCGAGAACATAGCCAATCGGCTCCTTCACGCTGCGCAGGGCTTCGGTGGGGTCGTTGAAGCCAAGGTTCCGCAATAGGAACAGCGTTGCCCCATCCGGCTGGCGCACCCCCGCGGTCGGCAGGCTAAGGCTATCGTCACGGGTTGGGCGGACCAGATAGGGCGTGACCAGAACGACCAATTCGGATTCGCTGCGCTGAAAGGCTGTGCTGCGGAAGAGGCTGCCGATCACCGGCACCTCGGCCAGCCAGGGCAAACCGGATAGGCTGCTGGTCGCATCATTGCGCAGCAATCCCGCCACGATCAAACTGCTGCCGCTGGCCATTTCGACCGTGGTTTCCACCCGCCGAACCGATAGGCCCGGAATCCGCAGTTGCCCGACGGTTTGCGCGCCCTCTTCACTGAGCGAACTCACTTCCGTCGCCATCTTCAGGCTAATGCGCCCCGAACTAATGACTACGGGGGTAAAATTCAGCCCAACGCCGAACGGCTTGAACTCGACAATCGAATTCCCCTGCAGATCGCGGGAAATCGGAACAGGAAACTCCCCACCGGCCAGAAAATTTGCCGCTTCGCCAGAAACCGCCGTCAAATTAGGTTCAGCCAGGGTCCGCACCAACCCTTCTTCCTCTAGCGCATCGATGGTGCCGCTGAGAGCGTCGAAGGCGGAACTATTGATCGAAAAACTCAATTCCCCAAAACTGCTATTGGCGGGCCGCCCGCTGGACAGGCGAATATTCCCGCCCTCGACCGCCAACGACTTGATCCCCAGCTGTTTTGCCACCGAGCGGCGCATTTCCGCGACCCGCACCCGCAGCAAAATTTGATCGCCGCCAACCACTTTCAGCAGATTGACCAGCCCCTTTTCGTCCTTGACGTAGAGTTTCGCCAAGCGTTCAACCAGGCTGGCCGCCGACGCCGATAGAAGATTGCCAGTCAAAAACAGTTTATCACCCGCCGCCTGCACCTGCACATCGGCATCGGGTAGCGCTTGACGCAGGGCAGCTTTCAGCCCCGCCACATCCACCTCTACCCGAATGGCAATATCGGCAACCTGATTGCCCGCCGCATCGAGGAAAATAGCATTGGTCGAGCCGATTTTCGCTCCGGATATATAATACACACGAGGCGTATTGGCGGCGATCTCGACCACATCGGGCGAACCGACAAAAACATCGCGGGCGTCGCGCGGCAAGGTTATCAGCCGACCCTGGCCGAGGGGTAAGATATATTCCCGGTCCGCCGCCGCCAGGGGCGCGGTAACAAGGCTGAACAGCAGGCAAAGCAGCAGGCGCATTAGGGACTAATCCTGACGGATTCTTTCGCAAGACCGCGAAAGACAGTGATGGTTCGCTCTGGTGCCTCTGGCGGGTCGGGCAACGGGGCGACGAAGGGGGGTGGGGCGACCGGCATCTCCGGGGGCGGCACCGGCGGCGGATCGACCGCCCCGACGGGCCGTAAACTCAAGGCAAGGCTGCCGCGCACCCCCGCTTGCACTAGGTCGCGGGCCTGATCTTCCCGAACTTCCAACGTCGCGGTTCGGACCGCACTGCCGAGGGACGCCCCCTCTGACGTGATGACTTGGTTAATCGCCAAAACCCGCACATCGCGCACCAAGACCTGGCTGGGGGCCGCCGTGCCGCGCGCTTCGTGCGGAGTGAACAATACATCCACCCGATCCCGTGGTAGGGCAAAACCGCCAACCCCGCCCACGTCGTTCACGGCAATCGTGACCGCCCGACTGTCCTTATCGATCATCGTCGCTAAGACACCGCCCTCTGGCCGCTCGATCTTAGCGCGATACACGGGTTCGCCCGCCGTAAGCCGCGCTAGGACAACCCAATCGCGCCAATCCGCCAGCGCTGCCGCCGGGGTGGGGCGCTGAATATGTCCGTCGCTCAACGCCGTAATCGGCCAGGCAGCCCACTTAAGGCGGGTAGGGTCAAGCCGTTCGCCGGGGGCTAAATCGGTCGCCGCCGCCAGAATATCGACCGTTGGCCCCATACCGGGCCGCCCGGCGGTATGAACGGCAATGCCGCCCGCCAGCAAGGCAAAGCCAATGGCCAGGGCGATGAAAATCAGCCGCATCTAATCGCCCCCCGCGTGCAGCGGCAGAACGCAAACCGCCCAGGCTGCTGCAATCGCTAGGCTATAAGGCAGGGGCGATCGCCCCCCGCGTCCGCCGCGCGCCGCGTGCCAGATCAACCACACCAGCGCCAAGCCCGCCCCGACCAAGGCCATAACCAGCAGGAAATCGACACTCTGCCAGGGTGATACCCATAAAAGGCATACTGATAACAGTTTAACATCGCCCCCCCCCAACCAACCGCGGGCGAAAGGCAGCAGCGCCACCAAAAATGCCAAGACCCCCACGCCCAACCGGATCGCCCCTTCCTGCCATGGCAGCGCGACCCCGATCGCCATCAGCGCGAAGCCAAGCAGCAGCAGCCCGTGCACGGAATCGGGAATGATAAAGCGCCTAAGGTCGCTAATCATCGCCCAGACCAGTCCAATACCGCCGACCAGCAGGCCAAGGGTTTGCAGCATAGCGGCCTATTTCAGCGCCTGGGCGATCTTCTGGAATGTATCGGCCAGATTATCGCCAACCATCGATACGCCGGTGATGATGGCAATGGCGATGGCGGCAGCGATCAGCCCATATTCGATAGCGGTCGCGCCGCGCCGATCCTGGGCTAGCCGCCCCAGAAGTGACCGAAAATCAGAAAGCATTATCAAACTCCTTATCGGGAAGGCTCGAAACACAGGAGGGGATCGGCGGCGCACGGGGAGGTCGAGGGGGACCGCACGCCGCCGCCCTCAGGGGGCGTCAGGTCACGATTGCGACTTCAGCCCCACAGCGAAGGCCTTAATCTTGGCGCGGAAATCGCCGGTGGCGGCGGCATTAGCCGTGCCCGACGTGACTTCCCACGAGTGGGTTGCACCCACAATAGCGGCCTATTTCAGCGCCTGGGCGATCTTCTGGAATGTATCGGCCAGATTATCGCCAACCATCGATACGCCGGTGATGATGGCAATGGCGATGGCGGCAGCGATCAGCCCATATTCGATAGCGGTCGCGCCGCGCCGATCCTGGGCTAGCCGCCCCAGAAGTGACCGAAAATCAGAAAGCATTATCAAACTCCTTATCGGGAAGGCTCGAAACACAGGAGGGGATCGGCGGCGCACGGGGAGGTCGAGGGGGACCGCACGCCGCCGCCCTCAGGGGGCGTCAGGTCACGATTGCGACTTCAGCCCCACAGCGAAGGCCTTAATCTTGGCGCGGAAATCGCCGGTGGCGGCGGCATTAGCCGTGCCCGACGTGACTTCCCACGAGTGGGTTGCACCCACATAGGCCCACCATTCGATGGCATAGAGGCTGGGATTGGCTTTCGCCACCGCCTCTGCCGCCAGATAACGCCCCGTGCAATTGCCCGAAGCCCCCGCCCCCGGCGGCAGACCCGGCGGCGTTGTGGTATCGCTATTGCCGGTCGCCAGGGTGATCGGCACCACCCCCGCCGAGTCCTTATAGGTTTTCAGACTACCCATGCCGCAGCCGGGATAGATGGAGAAGATCCGCTTCAGCAGTCGCCCGCCGCCGCTGGGGTTATTGAGGTTCACCGGATGGTTGGAAAAACCCGCCCCCAACACCGCCGTTCCGCCGTGCGAATAGCCAACGGCGATCATCTTGTTCGGATCGGCCCAAGCCACCGCGCCATTCACCACCGCTTCCGCCGCACCGACGATATCATAGGGCCGCACCAAATGGTCCGACGCTTCTTCGGGGCGCTTGGTCTTATCTTCGTTAAGACCATTGATAATGCCGAACGCCGGATCATTATATTTCGACATTACATAATCGTGACGCGATTGACTGAAGCTATGCACCAGCATGACGCCAACCCCGGCCGAGACCAGATCGGCCGCCAAGGTTCGGAACTGGGTCTTCGGGCTGGCATAGGTGCCGGGACCGCTATGCCCCGCCGCCAGCAATACCAGCGGCACTTTCGCCGCCGCCGACGCCCCCGCCGGCTTCCACAACCACCCCTCAAGCTTATCTTTCGGGTCGTTGGATAATTTGCTTTGGAAGGAAATCATCTCGGTCGGCTTGATCCCCGCAGGGACTGCCGCAGGGGCCGGAATATCCTTCGTTTCATAGGGGTTCGGCGGCAGAACATAGGCCTGCGTCTGCGCCAGCGCAGGCCCCGTTAAAGCTGTCAGGGCGACAGCGGCCAGTAGGCTTAGAGAGCGGGAGTGTTTCATAAGTCGGTCTCCGTCGATCAGTCGGGGCGGGCGATCAGTGCCGGGTCATGCCCGCCGTTTTGAAGAAATGAAGCGCATCGGCGATGGCTAGGTAATCGTCGAGGCTCAAGGAATCCGGGGTTATCGGGGCATCGCCCCGCTTATCCGTCGGGTCGGTCGCATCCGGCTCTACCGACGTCACTGCAGGCAGCGGGATATTCATAAAATCTCGGATCGACATTTTTTCGACGAGGCTCCGGGAAATCAGCATGTCATTTACCTATATATCGAGTTTTGAATTCTGTAAATATAAAACCTATTATCAAAAGAGTAATCTTTGTTACGGATTCATATTCGCCTATTGGTCGAGCACATCAAGTTAATTTCTTAACAATCTTTACAATTTTTGCGTATTCTAATCACTTATCCGCTTAACGATAATTATAAAATATCACAAAATGGGTGATCCATTAAAAATCGAATCGTTTCTATTCATATGAATCACTCACAAAAGGGTAAATTTATTCAAAATGGAATGCATATATCGAGTCAGTTTTTACGATGGAATTTTTATCTCAAATTTCATCTTAATCTGAACTTTTAGGCGGACCGCAGCCGGGAGACAAAGTCCGAAACGCGGGTCTTCAGACCGCCGAAAGTGACCGAAACCTCGCCACAGGTCACAACAACCCCCTCAGCCCGTATTTGGGTCTCGTCGGCAGATCGCAGTGTGGCGCGGACAATATCAGAAACCCGCAGCGTTTCGCCTGATACGTCTGATAAGTGCCGGGTAATCTCGTCGGTTGCGGCGCTCTGCTGGGAAACGGCGGCAACCAGGGCGGAGGAGACCTCGCGCAAGGTCGCTGTTACCCCACCGATTGTATCGACTGCCGCCACCGTCTCGCCCGTCACAGCGCGGATACCATCGAACGTCGCGATAATCTGATCGGCGGCCTCGCTGGTTTGGAGGGCAAGCGTCTTGACCTCGGCGGCAACGATGGAAAAGCCGCGACCCGCCTCCCCCGCCCGCGCGGCTTCGATACTGGCATTCAGCGCCAAAAGATTGGTGCGGGCGGCAATCGTCTGAATCAACTGCACAAAAGCCTGCGCCTCCTGCAACCGCTCCGCCAAACGGTCGGCATGGGTGCTGATCGCGGTAGCGGTTTGCGCCGCCGTCTCTGATAAGCTTTGCGAGCGGGTCATCTGCCCCAGAATTTCCTGGATCGACGCCGCCAATTCGGCGCAGGACCCGGAAATCAGCGCAATGCGATCTTTCATCGCTAAGACCGAGGTTTCAGCCGTATGCGACCGCTCTTTCGTTTCATGCGCACCTACGACCATGGCGTTTGCCGCATCGATCATCACGATATTCAAACGCTCGACGGCCGCTACCAGCGTATCCACCCCATCCGAAAACTGGGCGCTCAGGTTTTCTAGCTGGGTTCGCCGCGCCTCGCGCCGGGCCGCCGCCTGGGCCTCTTCAGCCTGATGACGCTGATTAAGGCGCATGGTTTCCTGGAAAATCGCCAAAGCGCGCGCCATCCGTCCGATTTCGTCCAGCCGGTCGGCGAAGGGAATCGCCAGATCAATTTCGCCCTTGCGGAGGCGGGTCATCGCCGCCGTAATCGCCACGATTGGACGCGACAGCCGCCGCGCCACCAGCGATCCGGCCAACAAGACCGCCAGCACCGCGATGCCGGTTTTGACGGCCATGGCCCTCAGGTCCGCGACCGCCGCAGCCTGAATCGCATCCGTATGCGCCAGCATATCGGTCGCAAGCCGGTCTTCCAGCGCTTTCATTGCGTTAATCCGCGCCGTGGTAGCCGCAAACCAAACTGGGGCGAGTGCCGGATCGACGCCAACCGTCCCGTCCAAATAGGCAATCTGCCGCAGCCGGGCCACATCCGGGGAATGTGCCGTTTCC
>CAZNVY010000007.1:58781-64633 GCA_964576605.1 uncultured Elstera sp.
CGTGGCGCTCGAGGATCTGGTCGACGAGGCCAATCAGCCGGTGCTGAACGGGCGGCTCAAAGCGCCCAGCGGCAAACCCGCCCGTCCCAGTTGCCCGTTCCTGCCCGGCCCATTCCTTCCCTTCGATAAAGGCGAGATAGGCCTGAATCTCCCCCGCCAATTCGCCATGATCGGCTTTGCTTAACCCGTAGATCTGGTCGAGAATCAACCGGATGCTTTGGGTAAAATAGGCAAAACTATCTTGGGCTTTGACCTCTAATCGGCTGATTTTCTGCCGGGTCGCCGCCAGCGCCGCAAGGGCATCGAGCATTGAGGCGGCGGGCTGATCGCCGGCACCGGCCTGCATCTGCTGCGCCAGATCGCGTAAGACCGCAACCCGCCCATCGGTCAACCGCCGCTGGCTGTCTAATTCGTTGCCGAACTGGCTGCCCCGGCTGCCTAGGTACAGCGAGGAAGCCCCGCGTTCCTTTTGCAGCTCATGCACCGCAGCCCCCGCCGCCGCCGCGAAAGCAACCTGATCTTGTATCCGGCGCATCTGCTGATCGACCGCCACTTGATCGGCGATCATGAGACCGCTGACGCTCAGGAAAGCCGCTGTTGGTAAGGTCATCGCCAAAAAGATACGAAAGCTGATCACCCGTAAAAACCACATCGCCCGATCCAAACCGCAAAAATTTTCTGCATTTTCTATGCATCTTTTTGAACCGACAAGTTTTCTGTGATTTGAATGATTTTTTACGGAAATCGCTCTCAGGACACTTTTATCTGCCTATGAAATAGGCACACTAAGTATTGCCTCTCTCTCCAGAGCTGCCCGGTGAAAGCTGATAGAATAGTCAGGTTCTCCAGCTTATCCGGTCTATGCGGTCTTCAGTCGCAGAAAATGCTTTAATATCAGACTATTATGAGAATTGTGACATCGGTGTGACCGGATCCAGAAAAAGTGGCATCTTAACGATTGCTTTCCTCGTCACTTTCCATACTGTGTATGTGAAATACCACTTATCGGGAGGAAGCAATGAGTGTCTATGACCAAATCGGCGGTGCACCCGCGGTTCGGGCAGCGGTCGATATTTTCTACGACCGCATTTTGAACGATCAAACGCTGGTGCCGTTTTTCAGCGGTATCAGTATGGATCGGCAGCGGGCCAAGCAGGTAGCTTTTCTAACCATGGTTTTTGGCGGACCGTCGGAGTATGACGGCAAAGACCTGCGCGAAGGGCACAAGCATTTGGTGGCGCGCGGGCTGAACGAAAGCCATTTCAACGCCGTTGCCGGGCACCTCCAAGCAACCTTGCTCCAGCTCAATGTCCCGGCAGACCTGATCGCGACGATTATGAGCACGGCCGCCGCGACCAAGGCCGACGTGCTTAATCAATAGGGCTAGAAAAGGGGGCTGGGAAAGGGAGCGGCGGAACCGCCCCCTCTTTGCGCCCCCGATTTATTTACGCATAGACCCGCCCAAAACGATTGCCGAGAAAGGCCTCCAGCGCCACATCTTCCTGTCGCACAAAGCCGGTCTGCGGCAGATGGCCAAGGTTTTTAAGATCGATGACCGCGCAGGCCGCCGCCGCCGTGGTCAGTTCGATCGCGCTATAGTCGCGCCCTTCCCAGGTTTGTCCGCCGATGGAACGGGCGAAGCTGGTTTGCATTAGGCGGCCCTTTTGGAACCCGGTCGCGGTCACGAAGACCACCACCACGTCCTGGCGGGTTTGCGGAATCGCCCCTTCCAGAATTTCTTTCAGCAGCCCCCGGCGGCTCTTGAGGTTCAGATCCTCCAGGATAAGGTGCATGGCGGCGCAATGACCGGGAAAGCGGATGGTCTTATAGGTTAGAGTCTCGACCTTACCTTCATAGGTTTCGCACAGGCTACCAACCCCACCAGAGGTGGTGAAAGCCTCGTAATCAATGCCATTGATAGCAAAATGCTCTAACCCTTCCATCGGCGGCACGGCAACGCGCTTGCCGCCCATGATGACATCGCAGGGGTTAAGGTATTCGTTAATCAGCCCCTCGGTGCTCCAGGTCAGATTATAGCCAAGCCCATTGGCAGGAAACTTCGGCAAAGCCCCGACGCGCAGGCGCAATTCGCGCAGACTATCGAACTGGCGGGCCAAATCATGGGCGACGATGGAGATTACCCCCGGTGCCAGCCCGCATTGCGGCACAAAGGCCGTGCTGGCCCCCTGTGCCAAATGCCGAACCCGGTTGGTAACCGCGACATCTTCGGTCACATCATAGTAATCGAGGCCATGGCGGCGGGCCGCTTCGGCGATATGCACATTAACCGCAAACGGTCCCGCGCCCACCACCGCGCCCTGGTCCTGCATTGCCTCGGCCAGCACGTGGGGATCGGTCGAATCCACGGTCCGCGTCACCACCCCCGGCACATCGACGGCCGCCAGCGCGGCGGCGGAAATATCGCCGATCGTCACGCGATAATCGCCGGTCCCCTGTAAAAGGGCCGCCATCGAAGTACCAATCCGGCCTGCGCCAAGAATAAGAATATGGTGCATCCCTGCCTCCTGTTCTGCTTTCCGCCACTGTGACGGCGGACAGCGTCGGCGGCCTACCCGGCGAAAGCGCGGTATTCTCCAAAAAACCGCTATTTTGATGGCAAATACCGTTAAAATGTTGGAGCGAGAGAAAATTGCTGCCCCTGACCTGCAAAAGCCTCATAAGTTAGCCCCTAGACGCAGCGGGTGAGCGGAATGCAGGTCTATCTGCCCATAGCCGAGATGTCGGTGAATATCTTAGTGCTGCTGGCCCTGGGCGGCGGGGTAGGCTTTATTTCCGGCCTCTTTGGCATCGGCGGCGGCTTTCTGATGACGCCGATCTTGATCTTTCTGGGGGTGCCACCGGCAGTTGCGGTTGGGACTCAAGCGAACCAATTGGTCGGGGCTTCACTCTCTGGGGTTATGAGCCACTGGCAGCGCGGCGGGGTCGATACCCGGATGGGCGGGGTGATGCTGGGCGGCGGGATCCTAGGATCGGCCCTGGGGGTCTGGATTTTCGGCCTGCTGCAACGTTTGGGGCAGATTGATGCCGCTATTTCCATTCTTTACGTGCTGGTGCTAGGATCGGTTGGCGGGCTGATGCTGGTGGAAAGCCTTCGGGCCTATCGCGACGCCAAAAACCCCAGCCCCCCACTGCGGCGACTGCACCAGCATTTGTGGATGCATGGGCTGCCCTGGAAAATGAAATTCCCGAAAAGCCGCCTGTATATCTCTGTCTTCGTGCCGCTGACCATCGGGTTTCTGGGCGGGGTGATCGTGGCGATCATGGGGGTCGGCGGCGGCTTTTTCATGATTCCGGCCATGGTCTATCTGGTTGGAATGCCGCCGAGCGTCGTACCCGGCACCTCGTTGTTTCAAATCATCTTCGTCACCGCCGTTACCGCGCTGCTGCAAGCGGTCACCAATCAGACGGTCGATGTTTTTCTAGCGTTGCTTCTGCTGGTCGGCGGCATCATTGGCACTCAGATCGGCGTCCGCTTTGGGCTGCGGCTGCGAGGGGAACAGTCGCGAATGCTGATGTCCGCCCTCATTCTGGCGGTGGCGGTCAAGCTTTTCTTCGACCTAATCCTGATGCCAGACGCCCTTTATAGTCTGGAAGCGGTGCGATGAGCCGCCTGCTGCTCGCGCTATTACTGCTCCTGCCCCTCGCGGCGCGCGGCCAAGCGGTACTGGCCGATGTCACCCATCCGTTGGTGGCAATTACCACCGGCTTCAGCGGAACCGAAATCACTGTATTTGGCACCTTAGAGGAACTGGGCAGCGATGTGATTGTTGTGCTGCGCGGCCCTGGCCAAACCCTGGACCTGCGCCGGAAAGAACGGGTGTTGGGCCTATGGTTGAATGGGCCGGCGCAGCGCTTTATTCAGGTCCCCGGCTTCTACGGAGTAGCGGCGACCCGACCCGTCACCGGCCTATTGCCGCTGGAGGATTTGAATCAGAACCGGATCGGCCTAACGGCGCTTCAGCATAGTCTAACGCCCGACGGCCCGCCCACGGCCCGGAACCTTGATAGCGACCGCGAAGCCCTGGTGGCCGATCTCGCCCGGCGCGGCTTAATCGTCCAGAAAAGCGAGCCGATCCGCCTTTTGGGGGGGCGGCTGTTCAAAGTAAGTTTCGCCCTGCCCTCGAATGTACCGGTCGGGCCGTTTCAGGTTAGCGTTTTTGCGGTGAAAGACCGGCAAATCATCGGGGCCTTGACGACACCGCTGATTACCAGCCAGATCGGCATTGCCGCCGATGTGCATGATTGGGCCTATACCGCCCCCTGGCTTTATGCGCTGGCTGCCCTCAGCCTGGCCGTGCTGATGGGGGGGCTTGGCTTCTGGGCGTTCCGCCCGCGATAATCGCTCCAAAGAAGGGGAGGCATTTATGCCGCGCGAGCACCGGGTATTCCTCGTCGTTGTGGACGATAGCCCCGAACTCAATACCGCCCTGCATTTCGCCTGTCTGCGCGCCCGGCACACCGGCGGGCATGTGGCGCTGCTCTATGTCATCGAAGCGATCGACGGTCAGCAGTGGCTCTCGATCGAACATCTGATCCGCGCCGAAAAGCGCGAACAGGCCGAACAAGTGCTGCAACGCTTGGGCGGCGAAGCGCTGGAATGGTCGGGCCGAATCCCGGCGCTGTATATCCGCGAGGGTGACCGGCGGGAGGAGTTGCTGCGCCTGATCGAGGAAGACGGGTCTATCTCGATCCTCGTCTTGGGGGCAGGCACGGGGTCGGAGGGGCCAGGGCCGCTGGTCTCCCACGTCGCGGGGCGGGTGGCCGGACGGTTGCGCATTCCAATCACCATCGTTCCGGGCGGGCTGACCGACGCGCAATTGGCGCTTTTGGCCTAACCCCGCCGCCGGGGCGGGCGGATGAGTTCCGATAATTCCGGCGTAAACACCCGTTTGACAGGCTCGCTTTCCGCCCCCAATCCCGCCACCAACCGCCGATTGGCGGGGCTATCGGGAATAACGATACCGCCGGGCTGGATTTCCAGCGGCACTCCGCGCGCGCCCAAATGCCAGGCCAAGCGTGCGGCAATGGTCGCGTCGCCGCAACTGACCAGCAAGACTCGCTCTGCCGCCGCGCGCACCAAATAATGGGCACCATTTTCCGCCACCAGGGCGTCGCCATCAGCCAGCAACTGATCGCGCGCCAGCGCTACAGTCAGCGTATCCGCCCCAATTTTGATGTGCAGGCGACCGTGTCGCTGTTTATGGGTGACGGAAACCACCGCAACCGCCGCCGCCAGCGCCCAGGTACCGCGCAGTTTGACCTGCTGGATCGTAAGATTGGCCATGCGGGCAGAGTATGAATCTGCCCCCAGCACGGCAAGCCCCTTGCCCCGTCGCGCCGGGTACGGCACCTATGACGGATTACCGATTGCGGATGGACCCTATGGCCGATCAACCTTCCCCGCCGGGACGCTATAACCTGCTGCTGGTCTGGATTCTTGCCTCTGGAATCTGGGTGGCGCTGATGCTGATCTATACCGCCTACACGCGCCCGGCCCCCGGTTTTGCGCTGATGGCCCCACTGACGGTGGGGGTGCCGCTGGCGGCTTTAATTCTGGGCCTCGCCGCCCGATATGTGACCCGACACCGCCGTTAACCAAGCGAGAGTTTCGATGCTGCAACTGCCCGTCACCATTCTTACCGGCTTTCTGGGCGCGGGTAAGACAACCCTGCTGAACCGCATTCTGACCGAACCGCACGGTAAGAAATACGCCGTCATCATCAACGAATTCGCCGAACTGGGGATCGACGATCAATTGGTCGTCCAGTCCGACGAAGAAGTGTTCGAGATGAACAACGGCTGCATCTGCTGCACCGTGCGCGGCGACCTGA
>CAZNVY010000008.1:0-28473 GCA_964576605.1 uncultured Elstera sp.
CAGCGCATAGGATTGGAACACCATCGCAATACCGCGTTTCGCGGGCGGCACCGTGTCCATGCGCTTGCCATCGATGGCGAGGTGGCCGGAGGTTTGATCTTCAAGCCCCGCGATGATGCGCAGCAAGGTCGACTTTCCGCAGCCGGAGGGGCCGACGAAGACGCAAAACTCGCCATCAGCAACGCTCAAGTCTACGCCCTTGATGACATCGACGGACCCAAAGGATTTTTTGATATTTTCAAGCAGGAGCGAACCCATCGCCGCATCTCCATATCGGGCACCGCGCGGTGCCGGCCCGGTCAAAACGTCTGAAAAGAGAAAGTTATTTCACCGCCCCGGCGGTAATCCCCCGGATCAACTGGCGGGAAAAACCGAGGTAGAGCACCAACACCGGCAAGATCGCCAACGTCAGCGCGGCCAGCACGGCGTTCCAATTGGTTACATATTGACCGATGAAGGCTTGCGCACCGAGGGTAACGGTCTTCGTCGCCTCGCTGGGCGCGAGGATCAGCGGAAACCACAGATCGTTCCAAATCGGGATCATCGAAAAGACCGCCACGGTGGCAATCGCGGGCCGTACTAAGGGCAGCACTAGCTTGAAGAAAATGGCATATTCCGACAAGCCATCGATCCGCGCGGCGCTTTTAAGGTCACCCGACACCTGGCGCATGAACTCGGTCAGGATGAAGACCGACAGGGGCAGTCCCTGGGCGGTATAGACCAAAATCAAGCCGATATGAGTATTCACCAGATCGGTCGCAACCATCATATTCAGAATGCCGATGGTCCCCAAACGGATCGGAATCATAATACCGATGGCCAGATACAGGCCCAGCAGAACATTTCCCCGGAATTTATATTCCGACAGGGCAAAGGCCGCCATGGCCCCGAACAGCAGCACGCACACCAGCGAGCCGCCAGTGACAATCAGACTATTGACGAAATAGCCAAAAAAATCCCCCCTGGCCAGTACCAGGGTAAAGCCGGCGAGATCGAAGCTCTGCGCGGTTGGCAGGGCCATTGGTTCGCGGAAGATCGCCGCGCGGGATTTTACCGAATTGATAAGCACCAGCAGCAACGGCGCGAGGCACAGCGCCGTATAGGCGAGCAGGGCCATATGCATCAGCCCCACAGTTAGGGGCGCGGATCGGGCTGTTTTCATCGCTCTATCCTTAGAACTGATAGCGCCGCACGCGCCGCTGGATGAAATAGAGATAAGCCATCACTCCACAGAGGATAATCAGGAACATCATTGTCGCAATCGTCGCGCCCATGGTTGGGTTCCCCAACTGCAGCTGAAAGCCGAAGAAGGTGCGATAGAGGTACGTCCCTAAAAGATCCGTTGCGAAATTCGGCCCGGCCAGCGCGCCTTGCATCGTATAGATCAGGTCGAAGGCGTTGAAATTACCAACGAAGGTTAGGATCGAGACGATCCCCAAGGTCGGCAAAATAAGCGGCAATTTGATCTTCCAAAACTGCCGGAAGCCGGTCAGCCCATCCATTTCAGCGGCCTCGATCACCTCGTCGGGAATGGCGATCAGCGCGGCATAGATCAACATCATTGGAATGCCAACGAACTGCCAGACCGAGATTAGCGAAACGGTCAATAGCGCCGTGCTCTCTTGCCCCAACCAGGGACCAAAGAAAGATTTCAACCCAACAAACCCCATTAGGGTTGGGGCAACCCCCCAGATCGGGCTAAGGATCAACTTCCAGACAAACCCAACGATCACAAACGATAGCATGGTTGGCAGAAAGAAGGCGGTCCGGTAAAACGCCCGCCCTGCCAGCTTTGGGACCGATAACAGGGCCGCAAGCGCAATCCCCACCGGGTTCTGGATGGCCATATGAATCAGGAAGAAAATGATATTATTCTTCAAGGCATTCCAGAAGCTGGCCGACCAACGCGGATCGGTCAGTAGGGTCACGAAATTATCTATACCGGCAAAGACTGTCCCCGTCGCCGACGGGGCAAAAAACGATAAGCGTAGCGTATCGATCAACGGAACGATCATCAGCGCCGAATAGATCAGCAGCGCTGGGGCCAAAAAAATCAGAATATGCCAGCGCCGCGCGCGGGCGGGGGAAGGGTCGGGCGTCATGGTCGCCGATGCTCCGAAACGGGTCAGCCCTAACCATGCCCGAAGACACGGCCAGGGCTGAAGGCTGCCTTATTGGGCGGGCTTATACCAGCTGGCGAGACCGTCTTGCAGGCGTTTCGCCGCCGCTTCCGGGGTTTCGGTGCCATTGATAACATTCACCGACGCGCCCCAGGTCTCATTCTCAAGATTTGGCGTCCCGCGCGATAGGATCTGATACGTCGAGCGGATTGTGGATTTGCACTGCTGGCGGCCAAACAGGAATTCATTGGCCAGCGGGTCCTTCAGGTCCACCGTTTCGGATTGCAGGCTGAAGAAGCCGGGCAATTCATTGGAATAGATCGACGCGAAATTCGACGAAGCCACCCAGGCCAGGAAGGCTTTAGCCGCTTCCGGATTCTTGCTCTTAGCATTCATACCAAGGGCAATATCCACATGGTCAGAGATGTAACATACATCCCCCGCCTTCTTCACCGGCGGAAAAAAGACGCCCATTTTGAAGTTGGCCTGGCTATTAAAGCCTGCAACTTCCCAAGACCCCGCCGGATAGATTGCCGCCCGCCCCAGGGTAAAGAGATTCTGGCTGTCGGCGTAAGTCTGTGCTTTGAAACCATCGCCCAGATAGGGGGACCATTTCGCCAGGGTTTTATACGGATCGAGCCAAGCGGCATCGGTTAGCTTTTGCTTACCACGGATCAGGGCAAGGCGACCATCCTCGCCCCCCCAATAGTTGGGGCCGATGTTTTGATAGCCCATGGTCGCGGCTTCCCATTGTTCCTTGGTGCCCATCGCCATTGGGATATAGGTGCCATCCTTCTTAATCTTTTCCAGAACGGTGAAGAATTCATCCTCCGTCTTGGGCGGCTTAACGCCCAGCTTGTCGAAGGCTTCTTTATTATAAATGAAGCCATGGATAACCGACGCGACGGGCACACAGAAGGTCGTTTTACCATCGTCGGTAGACCAGCCGGATTTTGCAACCGCGCTGAATTTTTCAACGCCTGGAATGCTATTGACCGGCGCAATCTTTCCCTTCTCGAATAGGGTGAGCGACGCATCGAACGGGCGGCAGGCGATAATATCCCCTGCCGTGCCCGCATCCAGCTTGGAGTTCAGCGCGGCATTATATTCGGTCGGCGGCGTCGGTTGGAATTTTAGCTTGATGCCGGGATGGGCTTTTTCAAAGGCCGGGATGATCTTATCCTGCCAAATCGGCAAATCGTCCGACCGCCAGCTCTCGATCACCAGCGTCACATCGGCGGCGCGCGCCGAAGCCCCTGCCAGAATAACGAACCCGACCGAAGCCAGGGCAGCGGCGCGAAAACTCGTCTTAGTCATAACTCTCTCTCCTGTTGGTGAAACGCTTCGCTGTTCAGATAATCAGACCGTTCGAGCGGCCTTTTGGGATCCGACGGCCGAAACCGTCTGGGATTAAGGGGCGGCCAAGGCGGCCCGCACATCGCCGCCTGCCGCGGCCAACCGCGCCTGTGCCTCCAGGGCCGTGAGGCCGGGCACGCGATGCAACAGGATCGCGGCCTTGATCTGGCCCTCGGCCCGTGCCAGCAGCGCGGCGGCCTCTGGCTCTGGCACCCTGCAGGCCTGGGCCACAATCCGCACGGCCCGCCCCCGCAGCTTCAGGTTATCGGCCTGAAGATTGACCATCAGCCCGTCGAACACATGCCCAAGGCGCACGGCGACCAGGGTAGACAGCATATTCAGCGCGCATTTCTGTGCCGTTCCCGCGTTCATGCGGGTCGATCCGGCCACCACTTCCGGCGGGGTGGCTAGCAGGACAGGAAAATCCGCCTGGTCCAACAGTGGCGTTCCGCCGTTATTGGCAATACCGACGGTCATTGCCCCACGCCGCTTGGCCTCTGTCAGCGCGGCGAGCGGATAGGGCGTGGTGCCACTGGCGGATAGAGCGATGATAGCGTCTAACGGCCCAACCGACAGCGCGGCAATCGCCGCGACTGCCGCCGCGCCGTCATCCTCGGCCTCCGCCGGCATGATCTGAAGCGCTGCCGTACCCCCCGCCAATAGAACGGGAGTCCGGTCAGCAGAAATTCCATACGTGCCCGGCAGCTCCAGCGCATCGACCTGCGCCAAGAGACCCGACGAGCCAGCCCCAGCATAGATCATGCGCCCGCCCGACCGCAGCCGCGCCGCAATCGCCTCCCCCGCCGCCGCCAGAACCGGCACAGCCGCAGCGACCGCAGCGACCGCCTGGGTCTGCGCCGTGACGATTGCCGCCAAAATCTTCTCCCCCGGCCATTGATCGAGGCCGCGGTAGGCGTCGGGCGAAACTTCGGTCAGGGGAACGGACATCGGCGAAGCACCTGGTCAGCGGCAACGGTGATACAAAACAATACCAATATAAAACCTTTCGTCAACCATCTTTTCGTTTGAAACCGATTTTCCCTTAAAATCAGTGGTTTATGTTGAAAACCCAGCAAAGGGTTTACAAACTGGTTTTGATTGGTATTATTTTAGGGAGGAGGCGCTTATGGCAGACAGACTATTCCTTGGCATTGACGGCGGCGGCACATCCAGCCGTGCCCGGCTAACCGACGCCGACGGAAACCGCCTGGGCGAAGGGCTGGCCGGATCCTCGAACTTGAACCTTGGCATTGCCCCCGCCGCCGCCGCCATTTTGGCCGCCACCCGCTCGGCCCTCGCGGAGGCAGGCCTGTCCGACGCCGCACTCCCGCGGATTATTGCCGGGTTCGGCCTTGCTGGGGCGAATGTTGACGCGCTGCACGCGGCCCTGCTGGCGCAGCCTTTCCCCTTCGCCGATATTGCCCTAGCGTCCGATGCCGTCACCGCCTGCCTAGGGGCGCATGGCGGGGACGCCGGGGCTATCCTTGTGGTCGGTACCGGCTCGCAAGGACAAGTTTTGACCGCAAGTGGCGAGCAACGGTCGATCGGCGGGTGGGGGTTTGAACTTTCGGACGGTGGATCGGGCGCGCGCCTGGGGCAGCAGGCGCTCCGTATCGCCCTCTTGGCCTATGATGGTCTCGCCCCTGCCTCGCCCCTGACCGATGCGATCCTGGACCATTTCGGCGGCACCCCCGCGCAAGCCGCAGTCTGGGGCAAGCAGGCCACCCCGCGCGACTATGGCGCTTTCGTTCCCCTAATTCTAGATCATGCGGCGGCGGGCGATCCAACCGCAACCGGGCTATGCGCCGCCGCCGCCGCAGAGGTTGCCGATTTGCTACGCCGTTTGGTCGCCTTAGGGGGGACGCGGATTGCGCTGATGGGGGGGTTAGCCGGGGTTTACCCGCCGTTGCTGCCGCCCGATTTGACCGCCCGGCTGGTGCCGCCACAGGGCGATGCAATGGATGGGGCGCTGATTCTGGCGCGGCGAAAGGGGGGGCTATGAGCCGTGTTGCTGATCTTCTGGGGGGGTTCGACCCAACGGCCCAGGCCGCGACGCCGCTCTATCTGCGTCTTCAAGAGCAGATTAAAGCGGCAATCCAGGCCGGCAGCCTAAAACCGCTCGAAGCCTTACCGGGTGAGCGGGATATTGCCGAAGCCTTTGCGGTTTCGCGCGTTACCGTGCGCAAAGCCATTGCTGGGCTGGTCGAACAGGGGTTGCTGACGCAGCGGCAAGGCTCTGGCACCTTCGTTGCCGCGCGGCCACCGGAGCGGGTGGAACTGCCGCTGTCGCGCCTCACCGCCTTCACCGAAGACATGCGCCTGCGCGGCATGGTCGCCTCGGTTCGCTGGCTCGATCGGACAGTCAGTCTCGCGTCGCCGCAGGATGCCATGCGCCTATCGCTCTCCCCCGGCGATAGTGTCGTGCGCCTGCGCCGCCTACGCCTAGCCAATGATATTCCCATGGCGATTGAATGCGCGACGGTTCCCACCCGCTTTCTTCCCGACCCAGAGAGCGTCGATACCTCACTCTATGCCGCGCTAGAGGCACGGGGGGCGCTGCCGGTTCGGGCACTGCAACGGCTGCACGCCGCCAATCTTTCCCCCGAAGAGGCCGCCTTGCTGGAGGTTGCGTCGGGGTCGGCGGTACTGGCGATTGACCGTTTATCCTATCTCGATACCGGCTTACCGGTTGAATTCACCCAATCCCTCTACCGGGGCGACGCTTACGATTTCGTCGCCGAATTGAACTTGAGGCGCGAATGATCCTTTCTTCCACCGCGATGGCCGCCGAAATCCGCGAGGCCCCCGCCGCCCTCGCCCGGTTTTTCGAGCGTGAACAGCCCGCTTTACAGGCCGCTGCCCGCGAATTGGCCGCCCTTGATCCGCGCGTGGTCGTTACCTGCGCGCGCGGCTCGTCCGACCATGCTGCGGCCTATTTCAAATATCTGACCGAAATTCTGATGGGGGTGCCGGTTGCCTCCATCGGCCCCTCCGTCGCGTCGCTCTATGCCGCCCCGCTGCGGCTGGCCGGCGGGGTAATCGTCTCGGTTTCACAATCTGGGAAAAGCCCAGACATTGTTGCGTTGCAGGCCCATGCGCGCGCTGCCGGGGCCGTCGCTGTGGCCGTGGTCAATCAGATCGCCTCGCCGCTGGCCGAGGGGGCCGATGCGGTACTGCCGCTGCACGCTGGCGAAGAGCGGAGCGTGGCCGCCACCAAAAGCTTCCTCTCCTCCGCCGCCATTTTGGCCGCGCTGGTCGCGGAATGGCGGAACGATGCGGTGCTAAAGGCCGCCGTCCGCGCGTTGCCCGATGCGCTCGCCGCCGCCCTAAGGGCCGATTGGACCGAACTGTTGCCCGTGCTAGTTGCCGCCCCCTCCGCCTATATCATCGGGCGCGGTCCAGCGCTGCCCGTAGCGGCGGAAGCGGCCCTGAAGCTGAAAGAAACCGCTATGCTGCACGCCGAAGCCTTCAGCGGCGCGGAAGTGATGCACGGCCCGCTGCAACTGGTAGATCAAGGGTTCCCCATTGTTGCCTTCCGCCCGCAGGACGCCGCGTTCGAGGCAATGGGCGCGGCAGTGGATCGCTTACGCGCAGCGGGCGGACGGGTTTTCGTTGCCGAAACCGGGCCGCGCCAGCCGGGCCGCCTACCGATTACCCCCAGTCTACACCCGCTGCTCGATCCGCTGGTCATGGCCCTTGCTTTCTATGCTCTGGCCGAACAGGTGGCCCGCGCCCGCGGGCAAGACCCGGACCGCCCTAGCCGTTTGAACAAAGTAACGGAAACCCTGTGATGCCCCGCTATGCCCTGACCGGCTGCCGAATTTTCACGGGCGACCGTTTTCTCGACGATCACGCCGTGTTGATCGACGGCCCCCACATCGCGGCCCTGCTAGCGTTAGGGGACGTTCCCGCTGATGTTCCCCGCCAAATGCTGGCGGGGGGCCTGCTGGCCCCTGGCTTCATCGATGTCCAGGTGAATGGCGGCGGCGGGGTATTGTTCAATGATACGCCAGACGCCCCGTCCCTCGCCCAACTGGCGCAGGCGCACGCCCGCTATGGAACGACCGCGCTGCTGCCGACGTTCATCACCGACGGTGCGGACCGGATGCAGACCGCGCTGACCGCCGTTGCTGAGGCTCAGGCCCTCGGAACGCCCGGCATTCTGGGCATTCATCTGGAAGGCCCCTTCCTGTCGCCCGCCCGCAAGGGGGCGCATGAGGCCAAGCATATCCGTCCGCTGACCGAGGCGGATGCAGCGGCGCTGATCGCCTGTCCCTTGCGTCCCTTGCTGCTAACCCTGGCGCCGGAGATGGTTTCGCCCGCGCTCATCCATCGGCTGACCGCCGGGGGGATTACCGTTAGCCTTGGTCATACCGAAGCCTCCTACGCCGTGGCGATGGCCGCTGCCGACGCCGGTGCGCGCGGGGTGACGCATCTATTCAATGCCATGTCCCCCTTATCGCATCGGGCACCCGGCACCGTGGGGGCCGCGCTCGATCACGGGGGTCTCTGGGGCGGGATCATCGCCGACGGGCATCATGTGCACCCGGCGGCTTTGCGGGTCGCCCTGCGCGCCAAACGCGGTTCTGCCCGGCTGTTTCTGGTCACCGATGCCATGCCGACCGCTGGCGATTCCGGGGATAACTTCCTGCTCAACGGTCGCCGGGTCATGCGCCGCGATGGGGCACTAACCCTGGAAGACGGGACGCTGGCCGGGTCTGATCTGACCATGGATGCCGCCCTACGCTTCACGGTCGCCCAGCTTGGCGTCGGGCTAGACGAGGCCTTGCGCATGGCCAGCCTCTATCCTGCTCTATTCCTAGGGCTAGACGGCAGCCATGGGCGTATCGCCCCCGGCTATCGGGCCGATTTGGTCCTATTGGAGGCCGATTTATCGGTGCGCGGCGTTTGGATTGGCGGGGTGGTGGTAGCCCGTTAACCCCGCCCTGCCCCCTAGCGCACTAATGGTGCTGTCCGGCTTTCGGGCCGCTCGATCCAGCGCGCTCCACGGTCACGCTGACCTCCACGGTTCCGGCTTTCTCGAAGACCAGGGTCATCGGAAAGCTGGTGCCCAATTTTAGCGGCTGCTTCAGCCCCATCAGCATGAGGTGATAGGTGCCCGCCGGGCTAAGGTCGGCCCTAGCCCCGGCGGGAAGATCGAGGGCGGTCACATGGTGCATCTCCACCACAGTGCCCTTCTTAATGTTCATATGCAACTCGACCGCCGCTGCCACCGTCGGGGCGGAAGCCGAGAGAAGCCGGTCGCCACTGGTCCCCTGGTTGGCTAAAACCATATAGGCCGCACCATTACTCATGCTCGATGTGGTGGCGCGGGCGAAAGGATGATCGATGGCAATCGCCCCGGCCTTGAACTCATGGGCCAGGGTGGGCGCGGCGGTGAATGCCACCCCCAAAAGGGCGGCGCGCAGAAAAAAGAAACGCATTGAAAAGCCTCGTGCGTGCAAAAAACGGGATTAGGCGAAACGGTCACGCGACGGCGGCGGCGCGCGCGGCTGCTGCGGCCCGAAGCTCTGGTCCTGCCCCCAGAGCACCATTGTCGGCTGATCGGCGTGCCCGCCGCCGCCTCGGCACGGTATTGGAAACGCGACAGCCGGGGGCGGCACATCCAACCCCCGGCCAAAAGATGGCGGGCAACAGGCGTGGCCCGCCGGGTCGGCGTCCGGCATCGGCCCATCCAGACTGCCGGGCAGACAGAGAGCAACCGGCCCCCCCAGCCATGCCCCCAAGGCCGCCGCGGCTTGCCGGGTCGGATCCAAGGCCGGGCCATGCGACGGGGTTTGGAAAAGCGTCAGGCTTCCCAACAGCAGGGTCAGTAGCAGCGTGGTCCAGCGGAACATCATCATGAGGGTACCTTATCGGCGCGCATACAAGGCGGTTCCGGCCTGCCGGTCAAGCCCGCTCCGCTGCCGGAAGCCCTTCTAAGCCCGGCCGCCGCCGGTTGCGATCCGAACCGTCACGCCTGCCGCCCGGACCCAGTCGAGGGCGGCAGGCGGGGCGCTCTGATCGGTGATGAGGGTATGCACCCGTCCCAGGCCGCATAGGGTGATCGCGCCGCGTTGATCGAACTTGCTGCCGTCGAGCATTAGAATCACCTGCTCGGCCCGTGCGAGCAGCTTGGCCTTCGCGCGCGCCACCAGGGGGTCAGCTTCGGCCAAGCCCATTGGCGTTAACCCATAGCAGCTTAGAAAGAGTTTGGCGGCGGCAAAATGCTGAACCGCATCATCCTCAAACGGCGATAGGATAATACCATGTTCCGGATATACCGCCCCGCCTGGTAGCGTAATCCGGCTTTCGCTGCTGGCCGCCAGCAGTGCCCCGGCGATGGGGAAGGAATTGGTCAGAATATCCAGCCGCCGCGGGGTCAGCGGTTCTACCATCTGATAGGCGGTAGACCCGGCGGCGATGATAATCGCCTCGCCATCGACGCAAAGGTCAACCGCCGCACGGGCGATCGCGCGCTTCCGGGCATCCTGCACCGGCTGACCGGCGGAAACAAAGGCCGGGTACCGCGCGGGGGTGGGCGGCTCCAGCGCCTGCACGCCGCCATGGACCCGACGGATTAGCCCCGCCCCGGCCAATTCGCTAAGGTCGCGGCGGATAGTCGCGCTCGATACCCCCGTGCGGGCGATCAACTCGCGTACCGGGACGACAAGCCGCTCCCGCGTTAGTTTCAGGATCAATTGGGCGCGTTCTTGCTCGTGCATGGCTTTCCCCTTTGCCTGGCCAGTCTCGCGGGCCTAAGGGGGGCGGGCCATGATGTGAATCAATCGGCCCCGGATACCGCACGACCCCAAAAAAAGACGGGCGAGCACAAGGGTCTCGCCCGCAGGGGAAACTTACGGATCGCCAATCGCGGTGATTACGGCCACCAAGCTTCGGCCGGGCGCGCCTGCGCCTGCTAAACCGCCTTATTCGGCCGCGCTCACCGCCGCCAACTGGGTTTGGACCTGCAGCCGCCCCAGCATTTCGCGCGGCACCACCTGCCAGAAGTGGCCGATCTGACGGTCCCAATCGGCCAGCAGGCTCATCGCCCACTTCGACCCCGTAGCTTGGACATGCTGTTCGATCAGATCGCGCAGGATGTTTTCCCAATGGGGCACTTCAACGCGGTGATGCAATACGGTTTCGGGGTTGATGCGATGCCGGAAGCTATCGTCTTCGTCATAGACGAAGGCCATGCCGCCGGTCATACCCGCGCCGAAATTATCGCCGACCGCCCCGAGGATGACCGCGACACCGCCAGTCATATACTCGCAGCCGTTCGACCCGCAGCCTTCGACCACCACTTGGGCACCGGAGTTGCGCACCGCGAACCGTTCGCCCGCCTGCCCCGCGGCGAACAATTGGCCCGCCGTTGCGCCATAGAGCACCGTGTTTCCGATGATCGTATTGCGGTTAGTCACAAGGGGGCTTGCAGTCATCGGACGCACAATGATCCGCCCGCCCGACAGGCCCTTGCCCACATAGTCGTTGGCATCGCCGAAGACTTCCAGCGTCAGCCCCTGCACCGCAAAGGCCCCCAGGGACTGGCCCGCCGAGCCGCGCAACCGCACGGTCACGTGATCGTGGTTCAGGCCGGTCATGCCGAACTGCTTGGTCAGGTGATACGACAGGCGCGTGCCAATGGCGCGGTAGGTGTTGCGGATATTGTAGGTAAGCTGCATCTTCTCGCCCGCCTCGAACACCGGCTGGGCGTCCTTGACGATCTGGGCATCCAGCGTATCCGGCACCTCGTTACGGCCTTCCAGGGTGCAATAGCGCGGATAGTCGCCCGGATCGGCCTGGGCCAGCAGCGGGTTCAGGTCGAGATCGTCCAGCGTATGCGCGCCGCGGCTAACCTGGGACAGAAGATCGGTCCGGCCAATCACGTCGTTCAGCGAGCGGACACCAAGCTCGGCCAGAATCTCGCGCACTTCTTCGGCGATGAAGCTGAAGAGATTGACGACCTTTTCTGCCGTGCCGTCGTATTTGGCCCGCAGGGCTTCATCCTGGGTGCAGACGCCAACCGGACAGGTATTGCTATGGCACTGGCGGACCATAATGCAGCCCATCGCCACCAGCGACGCCGTGCCGACGCCAAATTCTTCGGCCCCCAGCATCGCCGCGATCACCACATCGCGCCCGGTCTTGATGCCGCCATCGGTGCGCAGGCGGATGCGATGCCGCAGCCGGTTGAGGGTCAGCACCTGATGGACTTCGGAGAGGCCCATTTCCCACGGCGCGCCGGCGAATTTGATCGAGGTTTGCGGGCTGGCCCCCGTCCCGCCGACTTGGCCTGAGATCAGGATAATATCGGCCTTGGCCTTGGCCACGCCCGCCGCAATCGTGCCGATGCCGGAACGGGCCACCAGCTTCACGCAGACTTTGCAGTTCGGGTTGATCTGCTTCAGGTCGTAAATGAGCTGCGCCAAATCTTCGATCGAATAGATGTCATGGTGCGGCGGCGGCGAGATCAACATCACGCCGGGGGTGGAATGGCGCAGGCGGGCGATCATCTCGGTCACCTTGAAGCCGGGCAACTGCCCGCCTTCGCCGGGCTTCGCGCCCTGGGCAACCTTGATTTCAAGCTCGCGGCAGTTGACGAGGTAATCCGCCGTCACGCCAAAGCGGCCCGATGCAACCTGCTTGATCGCCGAATTGGCATTATCACCGTTCGGCAGTGGCTTGAAATATTTGGCGTCTTCCCCGCCCTCGCCGCTATCAGATTTCGCGCCGATGCGGTTCATGGCGATGCCAAGCGTGCGGTGCGCTTCCGGCCCAAGCGCGCCCAGGGACATGCCGGGGGTTACGAAGCGCTGGCGGATCTGAGTGATCGATTCCACTTCTTCCAGCGGAACCGGGGTGCGGCCGCCCTTGAAGTCCAAGAGATCGCGCAGGGCAATCGGCGGCAGCTTGCGCGTCGCGTCGGAATATTTCTTGTAGGTCGCATAGCTGTCGGTCGCGACCGCCGTTTGCAGCATATGGATCAGGTCCGCCGTCCAAGCGTGGGTTTCACCCTTACGGCGATAGCGGTAGAAGCCGCCGATGGGCAGCACCGCCGCATCGCCCTGGAACGCCTTGGCGTGCTGACCGGTCACTTCTTCCTGAATGCCGCTCATCCCCAGGCCGGAAATACGGCTGGTCATGCCGGGGAAGAATTCCGCCACCAGGGTGCGCGATAGGCCGATCGCCTCAAAATTATACCCGCCGCGATAAGACGACAGGACCGAGATCCCCATTTTGGAGAGGATCTTCAGCAGACCATCATCAATCGCCTTCTTGAAGCGCTTGATGCAATCTTCAAGCGGCAGAGAACCGAACAGGCCGCGCGCATGGCGGTCGGCGATGGCTTCTTCTGCCAGATAGGCGTTGATCGTGGTCGCGCCAACGCCAATCAGCACCGCGCAGTAATGCACATCCAGGCATTCCGCCGAGCGGATGTTGAGCGAGGTGAAGGTGCGCAGGTTCTGCCGCACGAGGTGGCTATGCACCCCGCCCGCGGCCAAGATCATCGGCAAAGGCGCGCGGGTGCTGCCCATGGCGGCATCGGTCAGCACCAGATGGGTACAGCCGGCGCGCACCGCATCCTCCGCCTCGCGCTGCACGCGCTTCAGGGCGTCGCGCAGGGCAAATTCGCCGCCCTTCGGATCGAAGGTGCAGTCGATCTCCGCCGCCGTATCGGCCATATAGGCGCGCATGGCGACGAATTCCGCCGTGGAGAGGATAGGGCTATCCAGTTGCAGCAACTGGCATTGGCTTTCATCTTCTTCCAAAATATTGCCGAGGTTGCCGAGGCGCGTGCGGATGGTCATCACCCGGCGTTCGCGCAGCGAATCGATGGGCGGATTGGTGACCTGGCTGAAGTTCTGGCGGAAATAGTGCGACAGGGGCCGATATTGGCTGGAAAGAACCGCGAGCGGCGTATCGTCGCCCATCGAGCCAACGGCTTCCTTAGCGTCCTCCACCATCGGGTGCAGGATCAACTCCAGGTCTTCCGTGGTCCAGCCGACGGCGATCTGTTGGCGGCGCAGCGTGTCGCGGTCCAGCCGTTCGACCGGCAGCGAATGGCCCTTAATGATCCCATCAATGCGGGTGATCTGCTGCACCCAGCGCCCGAACGGCTTGCGCGATGCCAGCTCGTCCTTAATCTCCGCATCGTGGAACACGCGCCCACGCTGCAGATCGACGCCGATCATCATCCCCGGCCCTAGGCGGCCCTTTTCCAGCACGGTCTGTTCATCGACCTTGACCATCCCGGCTTCCGACCCGGCGATCAGCAGACCGTCGCCGGTGATGACGTAGCGCATCGGGCGCAGACCGTTACGATCCATGCCGCCCAGCACCCAACGCCCATCATAGGCCGCCAGCGCCGCCGGACCATCCCAGGGTTCCATCACGCTATTGCAGTAGGAATAGAGGTCGCGCCAGCTATCGGGCGTCGTGCCCTCGTCGGGGTTCCAGGCTTCCGGCACGCACAGGGTTTTCACCATCGGCAGCGGACGGCCACCGCGGATCAGCACCTCGAACACACTATCCAGGGCCGCCGAATCCGAGCTTCCCGGCTGCACGATCGGCTTAATATCTTCCATCAGATCGCCGAACACGTCGCTCGCCATGCGCGGTTCGTGGCAGGCCATCCAATTGACATTGCCGCGCAGCGTGTTGATTTCGCCGTTATGCGCCAGCACGCGGAACGGCTGGGCCAGGCGCCACGTCGGGAAGGTATTGGTCGAATAACGCTGATGGTAAATCGCAAAATTCGAGATAAACCGCGGGTCCAGCAGGTCGGGATAGAAGGCGGTGCATTGTTCGGCCAAGAACATGCCCTTGTAGATGATCGACCGGCAGGACAGCGAGCAGATGTAGAAATCGTTGATCCGCGCCTCGGCCACGCGCTTTTCGATGCGGCGGCGGATGACGAACAGGTCATTCTCGAACTGCCCCTCGTTCACCCCGCGCGGGTTGGCGATGATGATCTGTTCGATTTCCGGGCGCGAGGCATTGGCTTTTTCGCCGCAGATATCGACGTTCACCGGCACCTGGCGCCAGCCGTGAATGGTATAGCCGAAGTTCAGAATTTCGGCTTCGACGATGCAGCGGCAGCGTTCCTGCGCATCCAAATCGGTGCGCGGCAGGAAGACCATGCCGACCGCCAGCTTCTCGTTCTCCCGCGCCGGATGGCCGATCTGGCGAACGTAATCGAGGAAGAAGGTCTGCGGCACCTGCAAATGAATGCCCGCCCCGTCGCCGGTCTTGCCGTCGGCATCGACCGCGCCGCGATGCCAGATCGACTTCAGCGCCTGGATCGCCGCTTCGACGACCGCGCGGGTCGGCTTGCCGTCGATGGCCGCCACAAAGCCGACGCCGCAGGCGTCATGCGCCTCAGACGGGTGATACATCCCCGTCGCGGTCAGATGGGCCTGATTGCGGGCATAGGCAGCAGTAAAGGCTTCGCCCGATTCGATAAGATGGTTCTGATTGTTCTCGGTCATGTCCTTTACCCTTCCCAGCAGACCGCAGCGATGCGGCAATTCTTGTTACTTTCCGGTAATGCACCAAAGCGTAGGGGCTGCGTTAGATCGCCTTTTCTTGGAATAGACTCGGATTACGTCGATGCACTTCTTCCGCCAAACATCGTCCCCAGATCTCGCCGCGCACCTTCGCCAGGTCGTTCACAGCGGCCTTCTTCCGTTCTAGAACGGAAAGGGTTTCGGCTGGATTTGCGGCAAGCAGCTCACGGGAGTCTTCTTCGGTTAGCGGCTGCTTGTTTTTTAATTTGATAACACTCACCAAAGAGACAAAATCCGAAATCCGGCGCAGCTCATCCGTCGTGTAAACATCTGCAAAGACGCCGCCAATCAAACCCAAAATTTCAGGAAAGCGTTTATCGACTTCTGCTAAAAGAGTTTTTCTCAGAACTGTAGAATGTTCTTCAGAACGTCCCGGTGCATAGCGCTTGGCCACATCGTCCCAGGTCTTTTCGATGGCGCTACGAAGCTCGCTCCTGTAAGTTTCTTCGGAATTTGTGTACTGGAGAAACTTAAGCGCGTAGGCAACCCGCAGAACGCGTTGTTGATCGTTTACCTCCGGCGGCGCACTAATCGAAGGAACGGACGCAATCCTATTTCCGGGGGGCGAACACGCACCCAGCGCAAGCAATAGCGCGATACAAAGTGTCGCCCGCATCCCCCGCCTCACTTCGACGCCAGGAACGCCGCCGCGCCGAGCATCGCCCCGCCGGAGACTTTGTTGAACAGCGTCGTCTTGCCACGCTTTGCCAACTCCCGGCTGATGAAGGCCGCGCCGAGGCCGTAGCCCAGCATCACCACCAGTTCAATCGAAAAGGCGATGCTGCCCAACACACCGATTTGCAGCGCGACCGATACATCTGGATCAAGGAAGGGCGGAAATAGCGCGCCCCAAAATAGAATGGCCTTTGGGTTCGAGAGCGAGGTGGCAAAACCTTTGGCAAAGAGGCCCGCAACGCTGGCGCGCTTTTCCGCCGTCGCAACCTCGGTCGCGGCGGGGGGTGCCCGCCAGGCTTGCACGGCCAGGAAGACCAGATAGGCAACCCCCGCCCAGCGCACCACCTCAAACAAGGTCGGCGAGGCCATCAGCAGCGCCCCGGCCCCCAGAGCCGAGATTAGCATGAACCCAGCCAGGCATAGGATCGATCCAGCAATCGTCCAAACCGCCCCACGCGCGCCGTTGGTAATGCCCTGCGCCATGGTCATCATGGCGTTCGGCCCCGGCATAACCGAGATGATCGCGCAGAGACCGGCGAAAGTTAGGATGATGTCAATCTTCATTCCCTTACTCCGCCGCCGCCGCGAGGCTGCCCGCCTTCGACTGAATGTAGCGATGGATGCTTTCCGCCGCGTCGCGCCCGTCGCGGATCGCCCAGACCACTAGGCTAGCGCCGCGCACGATATCGCCCGCCGCGAATACGCCGTCGAGGTTGCTCATCATCGTCTTGTGATCGACGCGCAGCGTGCCCCAGCGGGTAACCGCCAATTCCGGTGCGCCGAACAGGGCCGGTACGTCTTCGGGGTCGAAGCCCAGCGCCTTAATCACCAGATCGGCTTCCAGAATGAATTCCGACCCATCGAGCTTGGTCGGCACCTGACGGCCCGAGGCATCGGGCAGACCAAGGTGCATTTCAACCGCCTTGACCGACCGAACGTGACCCGCGCCGTGGAAACTTTCCGGGGCCGTCAGCCACACGAAATCGACGCCTTCTTCTTCGGCATTCTGCACTTCGCGCTGGCTGCCCGGCATATTCGCCCGGTTGCGGCGATAGAGCAGCTTCACCGACGCCGCGCCCTGGCGAACCGCCGTGCGCACGCAGTCCATCGCCGTATCGCCGCCGCCGATGACGACGACTTTCTTATCCTTGGCGTTCAAAACGCCACTGTCGAAATCCGGCACCGGATCGCCGAGGCCGACGCGGTTGGACGCGATCAGATAAGAGAGCGCGGGAACGATGCCCGGCAGCCCGTCGCCCGGCGCTTCCAACTCGCGCGCCTTGTAAACGCCCGTCGCCACCAGCAGCGCATCGTGCTTTTCGCGCAGTTCCGACAGCATGGCATCGCGCCCAACCTCGAAATTGCTGTGCATATGAATGCCGCCATCGGCCAGCAGCTTGGTGCGGCGCTCCACCACATCCTTTTCCAGCTTAAAACCGGGGATGCCATAGATCAGCAGGCCGCCCATGCGGTCGTACCGGTCATAGATATGCACTTGATAGCCTTTACGGCGCAGGGCATCCGCAGCTGCTAGCCCCGCCGGGCCGCCGCCGATGATGCCGACTGATTGAGTGCGCTCGACCCGTGCCGCCGGGGCCGCGACCCACCCCTGCTCCCACGCTGCATCGGTAATGTATTTTTCCACCGCGCCAATGGAAACCGACTCGAAGCCCTTCTCGATCACACAATTCCCTTCACACAGCCGGTCCTGCGGACAGATGCGGCCGCAGACTTCCGGAAACGTGTTCGTCGCTTGGCTAATTTCATAGGCTTCCTGCAAGCGGCCTTCCGCCGTCAGCTTCAACCAATCGGGGATATTATTGTGAAGCGGGCAATGAACCTGGCAGAAAGGGACCCCGCATTGCGAGCAGCGGGAGGCCTGCTGCGTAGCCTCGGCAGCCGAATAACGGCCATAGATCTCATCAAAATCGGCGCGGCGCGCGTCGGCATCGCGCTTGTCCGGCATGGCTTTGGCCAGCTTAATGAAACGCTGCATAACTGCCGTTGCCGCCACTTGCGCCTGCGTTGCCGTTTGGTTGGCCGCCGTTTTTTCCGCCTTGGACGCCATTGCGCCGATCCTTCCCTTCCCGAAAACACGAACCCGTTTGGGGAAGGACAGGGTTACCGACCGAAAGGGCGGTTTTCCAGGGAAAACGCACATATAGGACCGAAACGGGACTAATTTCTGCCATGATTGCGAGTTAGTCGCAGTAAAATTCGACCGACGCGCCAAAAATAGGTCAATTTTGCTTACCGTGAAGGCCGAAAAGATCGTTTGGGTCTCGGTTTAGCCCTAGACTTTAGCAACCTGTCGCAGAAGAGGTTTTTCGCGCAGCAATTCGTCTCACCTATCGATTGCAGACCAAAGACCAACCGATTCCCCCATGCCGACGTTAGCAGCGGGGCAGCTTTTGTTAGCGGCCGATCAGGTCTAGCGTATGTCGCGTCAGCGGCTGATTGCCGCCCTCGGTCACCTCAACGGTTAGGCCGGGGCACATAGCGATGCCCGCGTCGCTATCCATCAGGATCATGTGCAGGAAGAAGACCATTCCCGGCCGAATGATGACCGGATTGCCGGTATAGAACATCGGCCAATCCATCCAATTTGGCGCGAAAGTCGTGCCCAGGCTATAGCCGCAGGCGTTCAGCCGGTGGGAGGTTTCCCCGGCGGCATCGCAGACGCGGGCATAGGCGTCGAACACCCCGCCTACCGGCTCGCCGGGTTTCAGCGCGTCACGGCAGGCCGCCAGCGCGTCCATCGCGACGCCGTGCAGCTTGCGGTGCCGGTCGGTGATGGTGCCGACCGGGATCGTCTGCATCAGACAGGCGTGGTAATGGCGGTATACCCCGGCGAATTCGAGGGTAATTTGATCGTCTGCCGCAAGATATTTGCGCCCCGTGAAATAGCGGCACAGCAGCGCATCGCGCCCCGACCCAATGATAAACTCATTGGCGGGATCGTCGCCGCCGCCGCGATAGATCGCCCCATGCATCGCCGCCAGAATATCGCCCTCGAAAGCCCCCGGTGCGATGGTTTGATGCGCCGCATCCAGGGCCGCATCGGCCAGTTCCGCCGCGCGGCGAACATAGGCAAGCTCGGCAGGACTTTTCACCAGCCGCAGCTTGGTCACAAGGTCCGAGGCATCGACCAGGGTAAAATGCCCCTCCAGTGCCGACACCAGCCGCTTCCCCAAGGCATAAGGCAGGCCATAGGCGTTAAACTCGACCCCTAGCCTCTTCCCGGTAAGGCCGAAGCCAAGCAGCGCAGCCGCCAAATCCTGCACTGGATCGGCCCCGTCGCGGTCGGCCCAGATGCGGATATCGGTAAGCATCGAAGTATGCTGCGCCTGCCGCAGATCGGGCGCGCGCGTCAGCAGCATCACCCTTCCGTCCACCCCTAGATAGAGGCACTGGAAATAGACATACCCAAAGCTATCGTAGCCGGTCAGGTAGAACATACTCTCCTGCCGGAAGATCAGCAGCCCGTCCAGTCCCTGCGCCGCCAGCCCCGCGCAGGCCGCTGCCCGCCGCGCCGCCAATTCTTCCTGGGTAAAATGCAGCGCCATGGCGGGATCCTCTTACTGGGCATCAACAGATACAGCCCCGCGCCCCGACGTTGGTTAGGCCCCCCGAAGGTTGCCAAACCGCCCACCAGGGTGGAAGCGCGCTAGATAGGCCGGCACGATCGCCTCGATCGTTGCCCCGGTAATTCCAAGATCGGCAAGACCGGGATAGGCCCCGCTGGCGATATTATCGGTCTTCAGCATCTCCACCTGATCCAGCGTGATCGGCGCGCCCGGCACCATCTGTGCGACCAGACCGATCAACCCGGCCACCCCGAAGGGCAGCGGCAGCAGCAGCGCCTTCAAATGCGCGGCCTCCAGGGTGAACTGCATCAGTTCCTTAAAACTATATGTCTTCGGGCCGCCAAGTTCGTAGATCCCCTGGATCGACGGGTCGCGCACCGCCGCCACAATGGCCTCAGCCACATCCCCCACGAAGACCGGCTGGAACAAGGTTGCCCCGCCTCCAATCAGCGGCAGGGCTGGGGCTAGCCGGGCCATGGCGGCGAAACGGTTGAAAAACCCATCCTCCGGCCCGAAAATGATCGAGGGGCGGAAAACCACCGCGGCGGGATAGACCGCCAAGACCGCAGCTTCGCCCGCCGCCTTCGTCTGTGCGTAAAGCGCGCGGGAGTCCGGATTGGCTCCTAAGGCCGACATTTGAATAAAGCGCGGCACACCAGCGGCCTTGGCCGCTTCCGCAGCCCGTTGCGCCCCCTCGGCTTGGACCGCCTGGAAGGATTTATTGCCGCCGCCGGGGGCGAGAATGCCGACGAGATTAATGACCACATCCGCCCCAGCAACCGCCGCCGCAAGCCCGGCACCGCGCCCAATATCGACCGCCATCGGCACGATCTGGCCGACATCGCCCAGGGGCTTCAGGCGTTTGGCAAGTTCGATATTCCGCACGCCCAGGCGAATCTGCGCGCCAGTCTTCGCCAGTCGCTGCACCAGATGCCGCCCGACGAAACCCGACCCACCAAGAACCGTAATCACCTGCGCCATTGGATCACTCTCTCATGCGTTACTGCGGCAAGGCCGCTGGCTCATGCGTTGCTGCGGCAAAGCCGCTGACTATCCTGCCGGGGGCCATGCCACCGGGCAGGCCCTTCCATACACGAGCCGCGCCGCCGCTGGAAGAGGCCGCAAACCCGCCGATCAATCCTCTTCCACGGCGAAATGCACCGCGCCGCTAAAGCTTTCGCCGGGCGATAGATCGACAACCCCGGTTTCAGCAACACCCGCCGCCCGCAGATTGATCGCATTGTTCAAATGGCTAACGGGTTCAGCGCAGAAGAAATCCTGCCCCATCGGTGAATAAATCACCACTTTTCCAAAGATCGGGTCAGCGGTCATGGTCAAGCTTAGACCCTTGTCGCGCCAGCGGATGATCGCCCGACGGCTCCAGCCCGCAAAGCAATTATCCACCTCGATTTCGGCCATCACCCGCCCGCCGGCAAAATCCCAGGCGGGGGGCACCGGCATTTCCAGCAACGGCAGCCGGGTTTCGTCGCTTTTCCAAAAGGTCGGCGCATAGGTGGTCAAGGTCGCACCGCTTTTCGGAAAGAAGGGATGCAGCCCCAACCCCGCCGGAAAGGCACGAATATCCTCGTTTGTCAGGGTCATGCGCACGGTCAGGCCGGTATCCGACAGATCGAAATGCTGGATCGCCCGATAGCTGAACGGCCAGCCTTCCGCCCCATCGTGCTGGTATACAAGGGTTGCCGCTTTCGGGCCAGAGGCGACCACCTGCCAGGGGTGACGGAAGCCGTCACCATGGATCGCGTGCAGCGGATCGATAGACCCAACCGACCCGGCCTGATAGCGCACACCGCCATAGCGGAACCGGCCTTCCTTGATGCGGTTGGAAAATGGCACCAGAGGATAGCACCCCAGCGTCCGCGCCGCGACCAACCCTTCGGCGGGCGGCGGACGAAAAAGCGGGCGGCTATCATGGATGAAATTGGCCACGGCCCCACCGAGCGAAGGCACAAGGTCGAGAACCAGGGGACCGGAAGCGAGGGTTAGAAGCGCATGGGGCATGGGATCGAGCGTCGCAAATCACCAAAGATCCCACGACCTTAACCTTGCCAAAGCCCCCCGGCTAGTGCTGATCTGCAGGGGAAATTAGTCACATAAGGGATACGCGCGTGACGCTGAAAGATCATATTCGTTCTGTGCCGGATTTTCCGAAACCGGGCATTCTGTTCTACGATATTTCCACCCTGCTGGCCCATGCCGAAGCGTGGAAGGAAGCCGTACGCCAGCTACAGGCCGCCGTCGCGCCGCTAAAGCCCGATGTGCTGGTCGGGATCGAATCGCGCGGCTTTCTGGTCGCGGCACCGCTGGCGCTGGAACTCGGCGTCGGCTTCGTCATGGTGCGCAAAAAGGGTAAGCTGCCCGGTGCCACCATCGGCCATGCCTATGCGTTGGAATATGGCGAGGATGTCATCGAGATTCAGGAAGGTGCCATTCAGCCCGGTCAGCGCGTTGTCGTGCTGGATGATCTGCTGGCCACTGGCGGCACGATGGCGGCAGCGGTCGAACTGATCCGGAAGGTCGGTGGCACCGTGGCCGGCACTGCGTATCTTATCGAACTCAGCTTCCTCAAGGGCCGGGACCGGCTGGAAGCGCTGGGGGTATCCAGCCATAGTCTGATGATCTACGATCAGTGAGACGAACCGAGGAGAGCACCAAAAAAACTCCACAACCAGTGCAATCCAATCATACCAAAGGTCAGCGTCACGGGTGGCGCGCGTTTCGTCTTTTGGTTCCGGCTCCGGGTAGATTTTGGCCTCGCGCCCAATCAATCATGCTCCGGCAGAAGCCCCCTCACCAAGGTAAGCGTAGTCGCAACCACCGTCGACTTATTAAGCGCTTCTGATTGCGGCAGGCGTGGGGCGAAGAGTGCAGCTTTGACGGCCCCCGCCAGCCCGGCCGCCGTGGCCTGCACGGCCTGCCCGCTGGCCAGCAAGGCCGCCACATCCTCGCGGAAATTTTCCATATGCGGGCCGACAATCACGGGACAGCCGAGGCGCACCGCTTCGGTCGGGTTCTGCCCGCCGTGGGGGATGAAGCTGCCGCCGATCACCGCAACGCGGGCGAGGCGGTACCAAAGCCCCAATTCGCCGATTGTATCGGCTACATAAAGCCCCTCGACCGGAAGCTCCGCACCCTGGGAGCGGCAAGGAGCGGTGATCGCCGCTGCGATTTCCGGTCCGCGTTGGGGATGGCGGGGGGCGATAATGGTCAGCAGGTCAGGGAAATCGGCCAGCAAAGCCCGATGGGTTGCCGCGATCAGCGCTTCTTCGGTCGGGTGCGTACTGGCCGCGACCACCACCGGACGCGCGCCGAGACGGGCGCGGATCGCGGCCAGAACCGCGTCGTCCACCGGCAGTGGCGCGGCGGCAAGCTTCAGGTTTCCGGCGGACTGCACCTTTGCCGCGCCAAGCGCCAAAAACCGCGCTGCATCGTCCGGCCCGCGCGCCAGCACATCGGAAAAACAGCCCAGTAACGCCCGCATCACGGGCCGCGCCCGCTGCCACCGCCGGAACGATCGGTCGGAGAGACGGGCATTCAGCAGCAGCGCCGGCGTCCCGCGCGCCTTCAGCCGCGTCAGGATCGTCGGCCACAGGTCGGATTCGGTCCAAAGCACCAGGTCCGGCCGCCAATGGGCCAGAAAACGATCCACCGCCGCCGGAATATCGACCGGCACGAATTGATGCAGAACGCCGGTCGGCAGCCGGTCGGCTAGCAGCGCCGCCGAGGTGACGGTGCCGGTGGTGACCAGAAGATTGGCATCGGGCCGCGTTTGCCGCAGGGCTTCAACCAACGGCAGAAGCGCCAGCGATTCGCCAACGCTGGCCCCGTGCAGCCAGATCAGCGGGCCGGCGGGCCGGGCAAGCCCCGCCACTCCCAGCCGTTCGCGCCAGCGGATTGGATGTTCCTTTCCCCGCGCCCGCCGCCGTTCCAGAAATAGGGGCAACAGCGGGGTCAATCCCCAGCCAAGGGTACGGTAGAGCGCCAGCGCGGCGGCAGCCATCATGCGGCGGCCAAACTAGCCTGATAGGCGGCATAGGTCTGCGCGATCCCCTCACGCAGCGATAGTTTCGGACGCCAACCGAGCGCGGTGAGACGCGAGACATCCAAAAGCTTGCGCGGCGTGCCGTCGGGTTTGCTGGTATCCTGCACAATCGCACCGTCGAACCCAACGATCTCCTGCACCAGCCGGGCTAGATCGCCAATCGCAATATCCTCGCCAACGCCGATATTAATGATCGCGTCGCTATCATAGGTCTGCATCAGGAAGATCGCCGCATCGGCCAGATCGTCGCAATGTAGGAACTCGCGGCGCGGGGTGCCGGTGCCCCAGATCACCACTTCTTTAGCGTGGCTCTGTTTTGCCTCGTGGAACTTGCGGATCAGCGCGGGCAGCACATGGCTGTTGTTCAGATCGTAATTATCGCCCGGCCCATAGAGGTTCGTCGGCATCAGGGAGATGCCTTTGAAGCCAAACTGGCGGCGGTAGGACTTGACCATCTCGATACCGGCGATCTTGGCGACCGCATAGGCGGAATTGGTCGGCTCCAGAATGCCGGTCAGCAGATGCTCTTCCTTCATCGGCTGCGGCGCGAACTTTGGATAGATGCAGGAGGAGCCGAGGAAGACGAATTTTTCAACGCCCGCCCGGTAAGACGCATCGATCAGATTGGTCTGGATCAGCAGATTGTCGCGGATGAAATCGCCGGGGAACTGATTATTCGCCTGAATGCCGCCCACCTTCGCCGCCGCATCGAACACGAACTGCGGCTTATGCTGGGCCAAATAGGCATCGAGCGCCGCCCGGTCGGTCAAATCCAGCTCGGCCCGGAACGGCGTTAGCAGGTTCTCGAACCCCTGCGCGCGCAACTGGCGCACAATCGCCCCCCCGACGAGGCCCCGCGCCCCGGCCACCAGAATCTTCGCCGACCGATCCATCTTTCCTCCTTGCCCCGTAGAGCGTGATAGCGGGGATGTACGATGCGCGGGTGCCCCCTGCAAGGGGGGACTAGCGACGGGCTGCCCTGCCGCCTATAGTGCCGCCAATGTTGTCCCGCTTCGACCGCTATATCGCCCGCCACATTCTGCTGGCGACGCTTGCCGTGTTGGCCGTGCTAACCGCCGCCATCTGGCTTAGTCAGTCCCTGCGCTTTATCGATCTGACGGTAAATCGGGGCCTGCCGATCACGACCTTCGTCACCATCTCGGCGCTGGTTTTACCGAATTTTCTGACGGTGATTCTGCCGATCGCCCTCTTCGCCGCCGTGCTCTTCACCTATAATGGCTTGCAAGCCGATAGCGAATTGCTGGCCATGCGCGCCGCCGGACTCGGCCCCAGCCAATTGATGCGCCCGGCGGTACTGGTCATGCTGGCCGCGCTGCTGACTGGCTATGGGCTGACGCTCTACGGTTTGCCCGCCTCCTACCGGGCCTTTAAGGATATGCAGGCCAGCCTGCGCAGCAATTTTGCCGCCGTGCTGCTGCAGGAGGGGGTCTTCACCCAATTGGACGAGAAACTAACGCTTTTTGTGCGCGAACAGGGGGCGCAGGGCGATCTTTTCGGCATTATGGTCCACGATGGGCGGCTGCCGCTGCGCCCCGCGACCTATATCGCCGACCGGGGAACGATCGTGCAAAGCCTGGAAGGCCCACGCCTTGTCATGGTGAGTGGCAATCGGCAGGAGTTGGATAGAGAAACCGGGCGGGTCAGTTTTCTGTTCTTCGACCGTTACACGGTGGATATCAACCGTGTCACCGGCGAGGTCGGCCCGCGCCAGCGCGAAGGGACCGAGCGTTATCTTGACGAACTGCTCTGGCCCGAAGCCAGTGTGGACGAGCGCACCCGGCGCGGTTTTTTCATCGAAGCCCATCAGCGCCTCGCCGCGCCGCTGATGATCCCAGCGTTTCTGGCGATTGCCTTCGGTGCGCTTTTGTCGGGCGATTTCAACCGACGCGGCCAGAACCGGCGCATTCTAGTGGCCGTGGTCGCCGCCGCCCTCGTGCAAGGGCTGTTCTTCGCCTTCGGTAGCCTCGCCAACCGGAGCAGCAGCGCCGTTCTGCTGTTTTATGCCCTGCCGCTGGGAACGATTATCGCCGCCGCCCTGCTGATCGCCCGCCCTGCCCTGTTTTCGCCGGCGACGGAGGCGCGCTGATGCGGATTTCCCCGCTCTTCTGCGGTTATATCGCCCGGCACTTCAGCGTGTGGTTGCTGAGTTTCTTCCTCGGTCTGTCAGCGGTGATTTTGTTGGCCGATTCGGTGGAACTGCTGCGCCGCGCCGCCAGCAAGCCCGATGTAGGCTTGGGGACGGTGCTGCATCTTGCGCTCCTGAAACTGCCGCAAACCGCGCAAACTCTGATGCCCTTTGCCGTCCTGTTCGGCGCGATCATGGCCTTCTGGCGGCTGACGCGAAGCAACGAGTTGATCGTGGCGCGCGCGGCGGGGATTTCCGTCTGGCAGTTTTTGGCTCCCGCTCTTTTTGTGGCGGTTGGCCTGGGGATTGTGAAAGTCGCGCTGCTGAACCAACTGGCCGCCGTCACCTTTGCCCGTTACGAGATGTTGGAGGGCCGCTTGCTGCGCGGGCAGGTGGAACAAATGATCGTTTCCCCCGCTGGGCTATGGTTGCGGCAGGCGGGCGGCGATGGCACGACGGCGATCATTCACGCGGGCCGTGTGAGCCGTGATCTACGGTCGCTGGGCGATGTGATGATCCTGCGCTACGATGCGCAAGGGCGCTTTGTTTCCCGCGTTGATGCCCCCAGTGCCACTCTTGGCGACGGGGCCTGGATCGTCGATCCCGCGTCGGAAGCGCCGAACGGTCAGCCATCGAAACCCATCGGGCGGCTGGTGCTGCCGACCGATCTGACGCCCGACCGGATCCAAGAAAGTTTCGCGCGGCCGGAAACCATGTCGTTCTGGGCGCTGCCGGACTTTATTTCGGTGCTGGAAAGCGCCGGCTTCTCCGCCACCCGCCACCGGCTGTATCTGCACAGCCAATTGGCCGTGCCGGTACTGCTGGGGGCGATGGTGCTGATTGCCGCCACCTTCTCCCTCCGCCCGGCCCGGCGCGGCGGGGTGGGCGCGCGTATCGGCCTCGGGGTGCTGATCGGCTTCGGTTTCTATCTGATGAACGACCTTGTGCAGGCCTTGGGCAAATCCGCCAGCATCCCCGTGCTGATGGCGGCCTGGACCCCGGCGGCGATTGGTTGCCTGTTCGGCCTTGCGACGCTTTTGTACCTGGAGGACGGTTAGAATGACGGATCGGCTGACGCTCGCGCTGGCGCAGGTCAACCCCCATGTCGGCGATCTGGCGGGCAATGCCGCGCTGATCCGTGCCACCCGGGCGGAGGCTGCGAAAACCGGCGTCGATCTCGTCGTCTTCGGCGAACTCACCCTGTGCGGATATCCGCCGGAAGATTTGGTGCTGCGCCCGCAATTCCTGGCCGACTGCCGGGCCTTGCTGGAGGAACTCGCCACCGAAACCGCCGATGGCGGCCCGGCGCTATTGGTTGGCGTGCCGCTCGATCAGGGCGGCTACCCGTGCAACTGCGTCGCCCTGCTCGATGACGGCAAAATCGCCGCGATCCGCGTAAAGCACGATCTGCCGAACTATGGCGTGTTCGACGAAAAGCGCGTCTTCGCCCCCGGCCCCATCCCTGGCCCCATCCTGTTTCGCGGCGTGAAGCTGGGCGTGCCGATCTGTGAAGATATGTGGACGCCGGACGTCTGCGAAGCCTTGGCGGAAATGGGGGCCGAGATCCTCATTGTCCCCAACGGCTCCCCCTTTGAAGACGGTAAGGCCGACGAGCGCCTGTCCCTCGCCGTCGCCCGCATTGGCGAAACCGGGCTGCCGCTGGTCTATGTCAATCAGGTTGGCGGGCAGGACGAAATGGTCTTCGATGGCGCGTCCTTCGCCGTCGATGCCGATTGTAAAACCGTGCTGACCTTGCCCGCCTTTCAATCGGCGCTGGGGCGTCTGACACTCACGCGCGGGGCGGACGGGCGGATTGCGCTATCGTCCGACCAGCCCCCCGCGCCGGCGCTGGGGCGGGAAGAAGCGCTCTATACCGCAATGGTCGTGGCCTTGCGCGACTATGTGAATAAGAACCGCTTTCCCGGCGTTATCCTGGGTCTGTCGGGCGGGATCGATTCGGCGCTGGCCGCCGCGATTGCCGTCGATGGGTTGGGCGCGGGCCGGGTGACCGCCGTGATGATGCCCTCCCCCTATACCTCGCAGCAAAGCCTGGATGATGCGGCGGGCGTGGCGATGCGCTTGGGGATTACCCTGCACTCGGTGACCATCGGCCCGGCGATGGCGGCCTTCGGCGAGATGCTGGCACCGCTTACCCAGGAGCGGGCGGCGGATACGACCGAAGAAAACATCCAGTCGCGCGCGCGCGGCGTTACCCTCATGGCGCTCAGCAATAAGCTGGGGGCAATGGTGCTCTCCACCGGCAATAAGTCGGAAATGGCGGTCGGCTATGCCACGCTCTACGGCGATATGTGCGGCGGTTATGCGGTGCTGAAAGACCTGTATAAGACCGATGTTTTCGCCGTCTCGCGCTGGCGCAACCACACCGCCCCGGCGGGCGCCCTGGGGCCGATGATTGGATCGGAGACGCTGGTGATGCCGGAAACCGTTATCACCAAGCCCCCGACCGCCGAACTGAAGCCGAACCAGACCGATCAAGATACGCTGCCGCCCTATGACGTGCTGGATGCCATTCTGACCGGGATTATCGAAGACCAAAAATCCCGCGCCGAGCTGGTGGCCGCAGGGTTCGACGAAGCCCTCGTCACCCGCGTTTGGAGGATGCTCGACCGCGCCGAATATAAGCGCCGCCAAGCCGCGCCGGGGGTAAAACTCACCCGCCGCAGCTTCGGGCGCGAGCGGCGGTATCCGATCACCAACGGGTATCGGGGCGGGTAAGCCGATGCGGCCCCGGGTTCTAATGATCGCGGGGCCGAACGGCGCGGGCAAAACCACTTTCGCCCGCGCCTTTTTGCCGAACGAAGCCAACTGCCCGCGCTTCATTAACGCCGATTTGATCGCGGCGGGCCTGTCGCCCTTTGCCCCGGAAAAGGTGGCCTTGCGGGCGGGGCGGCTCATGCTGGAGGAAATCGACCGGGCTTTTGCGGCACGGGAGGATTTT
>CAZNVY010000008.1:28588-30309 GCA_964576605.1 uncultured Elstera sp.
CGTTCTGCGGGTTCAGAAACGTGTTCATCAAGGCGGGCATTCGATCCCCGACGATGTGATCCGTAGGCGCTTCGACGCGGGCCTTCGAAATCTTTTCGACCATTGCCGTTTTGCCGTCGATGGCTGGGCGCTATATGATAACGATAGTGCCGTGCCGATCCCTTTAGATGGCGGAGGCGAGTTATGAATGACGTTCCATCTTTAAAACCTCTCCCTGAAGGAGCGTTGGTTGCTCTGGCTGCTCTGCGCCGCGCCGCTGCCGAGGCGCGCAAAATTGCCATTCAAACCAATACTGGGATCGTCATCCGTCGCGACGGCGAACTGGTGGAATTGAGTGCCGCCGATTTGATCGCTGAAGAAGCGGCCAAAGCTGCCGCCGAATAGCCCGGAGCCTTTTCCCATGTCAGCACCCATGACCGTTACCCTACCGCCAGAAACCGCCGCTACCATTCAACAGGCCGTAGATGGTGGCGAATATACTTCGTCCAGCGAGGTTATTCAGGAAGCCGTGCGGGAATGGAGCCTTCGGCGGCAGGTACCCCTCACTGATCGTACAGCCCTTCAGGCGGATATCGATCAGGGTTTAGCAGATGTCGCGGCGGGCCGAATTAAGCCTTTTAGTGCAGAGGCTATCACTGCTCGCGGGAGGCAGCTATTAGCCGCACGCTCCAGCTAACCGAAACCGCCGAGCGCGATTTGGCGGATATCTGGTCATACATTGCAGCAGAGAGTTCAGAAACAGTTGCCGACCGGTTCATAGAAAAATTGCACATCGCCAGTAAAAATCTAGCGGACTTTCCAGCGTCACGCCAAGAACGGTCTGAGTTAGCCCCCGGTCTGAGGATGGCTGTTTACCAAAACTATGCGCTTTATTATCTATATGACACAGAAACTGTCACCATCGTCCGCATTTTACACGGCGCGCGCGACCTAAAGGCAATCGCCGATCAAGGCGGGTTTCAATCCCAACCTTGACCAGCGATTGAAAACACTTACTCGCCGAGCGCCGCCGCGCCTTCCAGCGCTGCCGACACCGCCGTAATCACGGCGGCGATTTTCACCACGGCTTGCACCTGTTCCTTGGTCGCGCCCTTCTTGAAGACTTCGTGCTCGTGGCTTTCGATGCACATGCCGCAGCCGTTGACGGCGGAAACGGCGAGCGACCAGAGTTCGAAATCGAGACCATCGGCGCCGTGGCCGACCATACCGTTCATCCGCAGCCCGGCGCGCATCGTCTTGAAGTCGGCGGTCGGGGAGAGGTGGACGTAGCGGTAGTAGATATTGTTCATGCCCATCAGCGCGGCGGCGGTTTTGGCGGCGGTGATGTTGGTGGCGTCGATCTTACCTTGGAGTTCGGCATTAATCGCGGCGATCACGGCGGGGTTGCGCGCGGCGATTGCGGTGGCAAGCGCGGTGCCCCAGGTCTGGTTTGCCGACAGCATCGGCTGCGACAGGACCGAGGAGAGGTTGAGGCGCAGATCCTTGGCGTAATCGGGCAGAGCGGATTTCAGGGTTTCGATGGACATAGCGATCTCCTGCCGCGTCAGCGCGCGGGCATTTTCGAGGTGATTTCCGAGAGTGCCGGGGTCGTCGGGGGGCAGGCAGACTGCCGCCGGACGGCCCCGGCATCTCCCGCCTTTTTGGCCCTCGCCGGGCGGGCGCATCCGCGCCCTTGGCAGCCGCCGCAATGGCGGCTTCCGAAGTTGCGCCCAAGATTGGAC
>CAZNVY010000008.1:30372-44955 GCA_964576605.1 uncultured Elstera sp.
CTTCACCCTGCTTCCAGTTGCAGGGGCAGAGTTCATCGGTCTGTAGCGCGTCGAGGATGCGCAGGGTTTCCTGCGGGTTACGGCCGACCGACAGGTCGTTAACGGTCACGTGGCGGATGATGCCTTCGGGATCGACGATGAAGGTAGCGCGCAGGGCAACGCCGGCGCTCTTTTCGAGAATGCCAAGTTCGGTCGACAGTTCGCGCTTAATGTCCGCCAGCCACGGGAAGGTCAGCGGCTTCAGGTCGGCGTGATGGGTGCGCCAAGCGGCATGGACGAAATCGCTATCGGTCGACGCGCCGATCAGCACGGCATCGCGATCCGCGAAATCCTTTTCCAGGCTGCCGTAGCCGACGATCTCGGTCGGGCAGACGAAGGTGAAATCCTTCGGCCAGAAGAACACGACCAGCCACTTACCGGCATAGGTTTCGTTGGAAACCTGCGCGAAATCGGTCTGGTGGTTCGGGCCGGTCACGGCGGTCAGGTTGAATTTCGGGAAGCTATCGCCAACGGTCAACATTGTGAACATCTCCTGTTCGGGTAAGGGTAAACTTGCAAAAAACCAGGGCGCTCCCCGGTTTGGAATAATTCCAAAGAACGAGGTTAGATATGGCAGGGCGTCCGGGCGGCGTCAAGGGCTATTTTATAACGCTTCTAAGAAAGCCGTCTGTGGTAAATCGGTCGGGCCGCGATCCTCCCTCTCGGCATTCCGGTTAGAACAAGATAGGGTTGCCCGCGCTTTGGCGCTAGCGGCTGTTGACGCGATAAGAGGATTTCTACTTTGGCCTTGCTTTGGTCCCGCCCCCGTGATCCCGATCCGCGCGTTGTTATCGAACGCGGGCCGGATCGCTGCCTATGTATCACGCTGTCGGGCGACTGGGACGTCGCCCATGGGGTTGCCTCGCTGGTGCCGATCACGCAGGAGCTGGCGCGGGATGATTATGTCGCTGGCATAACGGTTATGGCCAAGGTGGCGATTTACGATAGTAGCTTGATCGCCTTTCTATTGAAATTGCATGAAATCTGCACGCTCGGCGATATTCCGCTTACCCTGCATGGGCTGCCGGATGGGGCTTGGCGGCTGTATAGTCTGGCAACGGCAGTGCCAGAACGCGAGGGTACGGGCCGCCCCAACCGGGGGTTTGCCCCGCTCACCGCCCTTGGCAAAACCACCCTAAGGGCTGCCAGGGAAGGCCGGGATTGGCTGAATTTTCTCGGCAGCATCACCGTTTCCGGACTGCGGCTGTTGCGGGGAAAAGCGCAGTTTCAGCAACGGGACTTCCTCTTGTTCGTCGAAGAATGCGGCGCGCAGGCCCTGCCGATCGTTACCATCATCGCCCTGCTGATCGGGCTGATTCTGGCCTTTGTTGGGGCGATGCAGCTCAAGCTCTTTGGGGCAGAACTCTATGTCGCCAATCTGGTTGCCATCGCCATGGCGCGGGAAATGGGCGCGGTGATGACCGCGATTGTCCTGGCCGGGCGCACGGGGGCGGCCTTTGCGGCACAGATCGGTGCCATGCAGGGGAACGAGGAGGTTGATGCCCTAACCACGCTTGGCATTTCGCCGGTCGATTTTTTAGTGCTACCACGCGTATTGGCCCTGGTGTTGATGACGCCCTTACTGTGCCTTTATGCCGATATTATGGGGCTGATCGGCGGCTATATCGTCTCGGTCGGGATTCTCGACGTCACCGGCGCAGCTTATATCAATCAGACGATGAACGCCGTCAAACTGGGCGATTTCATCGTTGGCTTGGCGAAAAGCTTGGTTTTCGGCATCATCGTTGCCAGCGCAGGCTGCTTGCAGGGGCTACGGGCCGGGCGCAGTGCCGCCGCCGTGGGGGAAGCGACGACCAAGGCGGTGGTGACCGGCATTTTGTTCATTATTGTTGCAGACGGGATCTTCGCCGTGCTGCTGAATTTGCTGGGGCTTTAAGAGATGCAGCCGCGGATCGAAGTAACCGGCCTTGATATGATTTTCGATGCCTATGTGGTGCAGAAGAATATCGATCTAACGGTTCAGGCGGGGGAAATCTTCGTCATCATGGGCGGATCGGGGTGCGGCAAAAGCACTTTATTGCGCCATATGATCGGGCTGCTTACCCCCGTGCGCGGGGCGATCCGGTATGATGGGGAGAATCTGTGCACGGCCATTGGTCAGGAACGCAATAGCCTAACTCGCCGGTTTGGCGTGCTGTTCCAAAGCGGCGCGCTGTGGAGTTCCATGACTTTGGCAGAGAATGTCGCCCTGCCGATCCGCACCTATACCCGGCTGACCGAGCCGGAGATCGAAGAATTGGTGGCGCTGAAGCTGGCCCTGGTCGGGCTGCGCGGGTTTGAGGATTATATGCCGTCGGAAATTTCGGGCGGGATGCGCAAACGGGCGGGCTTGGCCCGCGCCATCGCGCTAGATCCCGATATTTTGTTCTTCGACGAACCCTCGGCGGGCCTCGATCCGGTCAGCGCCAAACGACTCGATGATCTGATTTTGGAACTGCGCGCGTCGCTGGGGGCAACGATTGTCGTCGTTACCCACGAACTGGCCAGCATTTTTGCGATCGCGGACAATTCGATCTTCCTCGATGCCGAAACGCGAACGCCCATTGCCCACGGCCCCCCCCGTCGGCTATTGACCGACTGTCCCAGTCCCCAGGTGCAGGCGTTTCTGCGCCGGGGCGAACCCCTTGGCGGAAAGGCTGAAGCATGAGCAAGCGCGCCAATCCCGTGGTTATCGGCGGCTTCGTGCTAGGGGCGCTGCTGCTGGCGCTTGGCGGATTGATCGCCTTTGGGTCAGGCTTTTTCCAGAAGGATCGGAAGGAAGTTGCCATCGCCCGGTTCGATGGGTCGGTCAGCGGTCTTAATCTTGGGGCCCCCGTGACGTTCCGGGGGGTACGCATCGGGCAAGTGCGCAGCATTCAGTTGCAACTTACCCCCGGCACCTATCAGGCACGCATTCCGGTGGAACTGGAAATCGACCGCGACAAGATTTTTTTTGACGGCCCCGCCTCACAAACCATTGCCGAAAGCCTGCATGACGCGGTGGAAAAGGGCCTGCGCGCCCAGTTGCAGGTGCAAAGCTTTGTGACCGGGCTTGTGTCGGTCAACCTCGATTTCTTCCCAGCTGCCCCGCCGCCGCCTGCAGCGGAAAATGGGCGGAATATGGAAATTCCCACCCTGCGGTCGGGGTTCGATTCCCTGCTGGAAACGGTGGGTGCCCTGCCCTTGCAGGATTTGGCGGGGACCGCCCTGGCCCTGCTAACCAACCTCAACACGCTGCTCACCTCGCCAGAGATTACCAGCCTTTTGGCCAATACCGCCCGCAGTGCCGAAGCGCTGGAGCAGACCGCCACCGCCGCCCGTGATGCGATCGGCCCGATCAGCCAATCCTTGCAGGCAACGCTAGCGGAAACCCGGACCACGCTGCAGATCATCCAGCAGGCAACTAAGGCGACGCAATCAGATGTGGCCGGCTTGATGGGCGATTCGCGCAAGCTGGCCCAGGATGCCGATAGGCAGCTGCTGCTGCTCGCCGCGCAGACCAATGCAACCCTAAAGGCGATGGAGCAGACCATCCAATCGGCCAATGGGCTGATTGGTCCCGCCTCGGCCCAGCGCGCCGATCTGGATCAAATTCTGCGCAACCTGAGTTACGTCACCCGCTCCCTCCGTGGCTTTGCCGAGCAATTGGAGCGTAACCCCAATGCCTTGATCGTTGGAAAACGCTGATGCGCCGCCTGCTGCCCTTGCTGCTGCTCGCCCCCGCCCTAGGGGGATGCCTAACGCCCGAACCGGCCCCACGCCTCTATGTACTCGACCCGGTGGCCGTCCCCCCCACTGCCGCGCCCCTGCCGCAGAGGCTGGCAATCGGGATCGCCGCCGCGCAAGTGCCCGAATATCTTGACCGGCCTGAGTTGATCGTCCGCGCTGGTGCCAATGAGGTTAGGGCGGTTGACGGCGACCGCTGGGCCGAACGCTTGCCAGCCACCCTATCGCGCGTCTTGTCGGAAAATCTAACCCGGTTATTGGGTCAGCAAACTCAGCTGATCCAGGCCAGCCGCCCGGCGGTGCCGCTGGACTATGAAGTCTATCTGACGCTGACCAGCCTCGACATCAGCGCCGCATCGGGGGACGTTAGCCTCGGCGGCTATTGGATTGTGTTTGATGCCGGAAGCCGCACAGAAACCCTGTCTGGCCCGATTGCCCAACGCCAGGCGGGCAATGGTCCCGGCCTGCCCGGCGCAGTTGCTGGAATAAATAAAGCGATCAGCGCGGTGAGCACCGATATTGCCCGCGCGCTCCGCACGCTGCCACCCAAAACCTAACCGCCGGGGGCGAGCCGATTCATCACCAAGGCTGCCTGAGTGCGGCTGACCACGCCCAGTTTGCGGAAAATCTGACTGGCGTGGGCCTTCACCGTTTGTTCGGCGATGCCAAGCTCGAAGCAGATTTGCTTGTTCAGCTTGCCTTCCCCAATCATCGCCAGCACGCGCAATTGCTGCGGCGATAGGGTGGCAAGGCGGCGGTACAGATCCTCATCCTCGGCAGTTTGAGGAGCGGCCTCGGCCGGGGGAGGTTCCCCGCGCAGAATGGCGGCAATCGTGTCTTGAATAGTCTCGACCGACGCGGATTTTGGAATGAAGGCAGCGGCCCCAAACCCCAGCGCCCGCCGCACGGTATCGGCATCTTCCTGCGCCGAGACAATCGCGACCGGCACGGTTGGCGCGTGCGAGCGCAGCAGCATCAACCCCATCAGCCCCTGACTGCCCGGCATCGTGAGATCGAGCAGAACCAAATCGATGTCCGTATCGGCGGCCTCCGGATCCGCCGGGGCCAGCCGGGCGGTCACCGCGTCGAAATCGGCCGCTTCCAGAACCTCCGCCGTAGGCCACCGCCGACGCAGGGTCTCGCCCAGTGCGGCCCGCACGAGGGGGTGATCGTCGGCGATCAGAAAGCGGGGGGTCACCGATCCTCTTCCTCCGGCGGCGTGTTAAGGCTGTTGAGATAACTGCGCAAAGCCGCTGGACGCAAGGGCTTATACAGAATCTGTACCCCAGCGGCCCGCGCCCGTCGCCGCAGGTCGGGGGAACGGTCGGCGGTGAGCAACAGCCGGGCCAGCGGCGGGGCCGCTACGGCGATCAGCAAGGATAGACCGTCGACCTCGGCCTCCAGATGATAATCGGCGATCAGCAGGTCGGGTGTTGCCTCGGCCAGAGCCACGCGGGCCGCCGCCGGGGAGGCCGCCAGACGAACCCGGCAGCCCCACCCCTCTAATAGTGCCTGCATCCCCGCTAGGATCGCCGGGTCGTTATCGACACAGAGGATATCAAGGCCCGGCGGGGCGGAGGCCGGGGCGATGGGGGCCAGCGGCGGGGTTGCCGGCGGGGTCGGCGTTAGGGCGCGGGGCACGGTCACGGCAAAGCACGATCCCTGGCCAGGAATAGAGCAAAGATCGACCGGATGCCCCAAACCACGGGCGATGCGATCGACAATGGCCAATCCCAAGCCAAGGCCAGTCTGCCCATCCTCTCCCACTGGACTAAGACGCCGAAACTCCTCGAAAATCTCGCGCTGGCGCTCTGGCGGAATACCGATACCCGTATCCCAAACCTCGATCCGCACCTGATCGCCGCGATGGCGGCATCCCAATAGAACCGTGCCGCGCGGCGTATACCGCACGGCATTGGTTAAAAAATTCTGCACAATCCGCCGAAGCAAATCAGGATCGGTCTGCACGCGCGCCCCTGTCGGCACGAAACGAACCCGCAGGGACCGATGGGGCGGGCGCTGCGCCGTCTGGGTCGCGACTTCGACCGATAAGCGCTCCAGCAGCGGCCCTAGGGCGAAATCGCGCTTCTGCGCCCGCATCGCCCCGGCTTCCAGCGCCGAAATATCCAAGAGCGCCGACAATAATTGTTCGACCGAGCGCAACGACGCGCCAATATGCTGCACCATATCCCGCGCCGCCGACGGATTACCCTCCGTCAGGCGATCAGACAGGGCCGTTACGAACAGTCGGGCCGCATTCAAAGGCTGCATCAGATCATGGCTAGCGGCGGCCAGAAACCGGGTTTTGGAGGAATTGGCCCGTTCGGCTTCTGCCTTTGCCGCCTCCAGCGCTTCCGTCCGGTCGCGAACCCGCGCTTCAAGGCTCTCGTTAATCTCCCGCAGGCGCGCCGCCGCCAAATGCCGTTCCGTAACATCGGTATAGGTGGTGACATAGCCGCCACCGGGCATCAGATCGGTTACCAATTCGATCACGGTGCCATCGGGTCGGGTTCGCTCGTGCCGATAGGGCCAATCGGTGATCGCATCAAAGCGATTAACCAGCAAGGCATCAATATCCCCCGCCGCATAATCGGCACGGGCGGCATTAAAGCGCACAAGCTCGGCCAGCGGCACACCGACCCGGACCAGATCGGGCGGCAAATCCAAGAGATCGAGGAACCGGCGGTTCCACATCAGCACCGATAAATCAGCATCCAGCACACAGATACCCTGGCGCACACTATCGATGGTGCCGCGCAATAGATCGGCCTGGCTGCGAATAACCTCCGACGCTTGATCGAGCATCTGCCGCGCTGCACCGCGTGACAAGGTTTCCCGCCTTAGCGAGGCCGCCATGACAACCCGCGCCGAGGCCGAGCCGATGGCACCCGCCAAGAGATGTTCGGTAAAGCGCACGGCGTCGAGATCGGCGATGCCATCGCGGTATACCGGCCCAGCCGCGGCGGTACGGCTGGCAACAAACCGATCAAACGCCCCGCCGCCCGCTTCCTCCCCCAGATAGCGGCTGGCAATGCCGCGTAACTCGGCCAATCGGGTTAAGGCCGACCAGCCGCGCGGGCCGGGTGGTTCTGGGGCCGCCGCCGCTTCGACATAGGCCGCCGCCTGCGCCCGCTCCACCGATGATGGGCGGCTGAGATAGGAGCCGAGCACAAAGCAGAGAAGATTAGCCAGCAAGCTCCACAGCGTGGCATGGGAAATCGCATCCAGCCCGCCTAAACCGAACAGCGCATGAGCGGAAAGATCGGCGATTCCCCAGGGGCCTTCCTGAAGAAAATGTAGCGTGACCTGACGCAAGATCACAATCGCCGGCAGCAGCAGCGTATAGGCCCAGACCGCCATTCCCGCCACAATCCCGGCAATCGCCCCAACCCGCGTCGCCCGCCGCCAATAAAGCGCGCCCAAAAACGCCGGACCAAATTGTGCGACCGCAACAAACGCCATCAGACCAATCGTGGTCAGCGCATAGCTTTCGCCGATCAGCCGATAGACCAGATAGGCCAGCAGCAGAATGGCGACGATTGCCGCCCGGCGCACAAACAGCAAAACGCCGGTTAAGTCGCGCTCCTGCCGGAACCGTGCCCGGCGCAACAGCAGCGGCATTACCACATCGTTGCAGACCATCGTGCTTAGGGCGACAACCGACATGATGACCATCCCGGTTCCTGCCGATAGGCCGCCGATGAATGCCAGCAACGCCATTTCCGGCGCGCCCAATCGCAGCGGCAAAGCCAGTACGAACGTATCCGGGTTCAATGTTCCCTGCCCCACCAGCATCAGCCCGGATAGAGCAATGGGAACAATAAAGATCGACAAAATAAGCAAATAAGCGGGAAAAATCAGCGCCGCCCGGCGCAGGTGGCGACTATCCTCATTCTCCACCATTAGCACATGAAATTTATGCGGCAGGCAAAAAAAGGCGAAGAAGGCAATCAAGGTATTGCTGATCCAGGTCGGGGCCAGCAGATCGAGATCGAGCAGCCGCATCAGTTCCGGCTGGCGGGCGGCAATTTGAAACAGTTCGACCGGCCCTTCCGGCAGACCGAGCATGATGAACACGCCGACGGCGATAAAGGCCAGGAGTTTCACCACACTCTCGAACACAATCGCCAGCATTAACCCGCGATGATGTTCGCGCGCATGAATGTGGCGCACCCCAAACAGAATAGCGAAAACCGCCATGGCCAAAGTAACGGCAAAAGCCGTATCCGACCAAATCGGATCAGACGGCAACGCCCCTTGCCCCGTCAGCCCATCGAAGCTACTGGCCAGGGCTTTCAACTGTAAGGCGATATAGGGTAGCAGCCCAACCAGCGCCGTGACGGTCACCAGGGCCGCCACTGTCTGGCTTTTGCCGTAGCGCCCCGCCAGAAAATCGGCGATGGAGGTGATATTCTGCGCCTTTACAATGGTCAACGCCTTGCGCAGCATCCGGTGTCCCAGCAGCAGCGCCAGCGTCGGCCCAACATAGATCGGCAGAAAATCGAACCCGCCGGTCGACGCCCGACCGACCGAGCCATAATAGCTCCAGGTTGTCGTATAGACGGTCAGGGTTAGGGCGAAGAACAAGCCGCTACGCCAGAGAAGCGGCAAGGGCGGACGGCCCTGCGCCGCCTGCCGGTCCCCGTACCAGGCAACCGCGAAAAGCGTCGCGATATAGGCGGCGGAAACCGCAATCACCAGCCAGCCTTGCACGCCTCTACCGCCCCTTCATGTAGTCGGGTTCTGGCCCCCTACGAAGGTAGCTCTCCCGCTTTTGAACCGGAAGCCTATCTTCGCCCCACGAACCGACACCATCATAAAAACCGTCGGCGGGCCTGGGGAGGGGTCAAACACGTTCGGTTCGCCACGAACGCCACTCCCAGACGCCGACTTAAGGCTGAGGGAATGATTATGGAACGTCGTGCGTTTCTGAAGACCGCCGGATTGGGGGCCGCCGCCGCCACCATTGCCGCACCGGCCATCGCCCAGACCCAACCCGAAATTAAATGGCGCCTGGCGTCGAGCTTCCCGAAAAGTCTCGATACGATCTACGGCGGGGCGGAAACCATCGCTCAACGGGTCTCCGCCGCAACCGGGGGCAAGTTCCAGATCCGCGTTTTCGCCGCCGGGGAAATCGTTCCGGGCCTTCAGGTGCTGGATGCGGTGCAGGCCGGGACGGTCGAGATGGGCCATACCGCCATGTATTACTACGTCGGGAAAGACCCGACCTTCGCGTTTGAGTCAACCATTCCCTTTGGTCTCAATACCCGCCAGCACCTCGCCTGGCTGCACCAGGGCGGCGGGAATGCGCTAATCGCCGATTTTCTGAAGGATTATAACATCGTCAGCTTCCCGGCGGGCCAAACCGGGGCGCAGATGGGCGGCTGGTACCGTAAGGAAATCAAAACCCCCGCCGACCTCACCGGTCTTAAGATGCGCATCGGCGGTCTGGCCGGTCAGGTGCTGGTAAAATTGGGCGGGGTGCCGCAGCAAATCGCCGGCGGCGACATCTACCCGGCGCTGGAAAAAGGCACGATCGATGCCGCCGAATGGGTCGGCCCTTACGACGACGAAAAACTCGGCTTCTACAAAGTCGCAAAATATTATTATTATCCGGGCTGGTGGGAAGGCGGATTGAATCTGTCGGCCATCGTCAATCAGGCGCAACTTGAAACCCTGCCGAAGGAGTATCGGGCCATTCTGGAAGCCGCCTGCCACGAGGCAACGGTCACGATGATGAGCAAATACGACGCGCAAAATCCCATCGCGTTGAAAAAGCTCATCGGGTCGGGGGCCTTGCTGCGTCCGTTCTCGCGCGAAATCCTGCAGGCCGCGCACAAGGCCGCCTATGCGCTCTACGACGAATTGGCGCAAACCAATCCGAAGTGGAAAAAAATCTACGAACCGTGGAAGGCGTTCCGCGACGATCAGTACCTGTGGTTCCGCGTTGCCGAAACCACGTTCGACAATTTTACCTTTACGGCGGGCAGCCAACGCGCGCAGTAAAGAGGGACAAAACGGCGGAAGGGGCTAACCCTTCCGCCAATGATAAGAAATGAGGGGGGCTATGACAGGCTTACTTGCATTTAGCCGCGCGATAGATGGGCTGAACGGCTTTATCGGGCGTTCGGTAAAATGGCTGCTATTGGTGGCAGTCGCTGTTTGCGCCGTTAACGCCTTAATTCGCTACACGTTCGACATGAGTTCTAACGCTTGGTTGGAACTGCAATGGTATCTATTCGCCGCCGTGTTTCTGCCGGCAGCGGGTTATACTTTGCTGAAGAACGAACATGTGCGGATCGACGTTGTGACCGGTCGCCTCAGCCCGCGCACCCGCGCCAAAATCGACATCTTCGGCACGCTGGTTTTCCTGCTGCCTGTGACGATCTTGATTTTCTACCTCTCGTTTCCAATGGTATGGGACTCCTTCATTCATAATGAAATGTCCAGCAATGCCGGAGGCTTGATCCGCTGGCCTGCAAAAGTGCTGATCCCAATTGGGTTCGCATTGCTGTCGCTGCAGGGAATTTCCGAAATGATTAAGCGCTTCGCCTTTTTGCAGGGATTGATCCCTGATCCTGGCGAAAAGCGCAGCCATCACTGAGCGGCGAGCGAGTAATCCATCATGACGCAATTTTTGATCGAAAACATGGCACCGCTGATGTTTGGTGGCCTTGTTCTGTTTTTGTTGCTCGGTTACCCGGTCGCCTTCGCGCTGGGGGCCAATGGGCTGCTGTTCGGATTTCTGGCGATCGAACTCGGTCTGCTCCAGATCCAGCTCATGCAGGCGCTGCCAGAGCGCGTGTTTGGGATTATGACCAACGATACCCTGTTGGCGATCCCCTTCTTTACCTTCATGGGGCTAATCCTAGAGCGATCCGGGATGGCGGAAGATTTGCTGGATACCATTGGGCAATTATTCGGGACGATCCGTGGCGGTATTGCCTATGCGGTCATTTGTGTTGGCGCGCTATTGGCCGCCACCACCGGCGTGGTTGCGGCCTCGGTGATCTCGATGGGGCTGATCTCGCTGCCGATCATGCTACGCTATGGCTATAATCGGAGCCTTGCAACGGGCGTGATTACCGCGTCGGGGACGTTAGCGCAGATCATTCCGCCCTCGTTGGTACTGATCGTTATGGCCGATCAATTAGGCCGATCCGTTGGCGATATGTATCAAGGGGCGATGATTCCCGGCCTGATGTTGGTGGCCTGCTACCTGCTCTATGTTTTCGTTATCACCCTCATCCGACCCAAATTCGCCCCCGCTTTGCCGCTTGAAGCGAGAACGCTGCGCGGTTGGGATCTGGTGAAACGTGTCGTTATCTCGCTGTTGCCCCCTCTTGTTTTGATCTTCCTAGTTCTGGGGACGATCTTTATTGGTATTGCCACCCCAACCGAAGGCGGCGGAATGGGCGCAGCGGGGGCTTTATTGCTGGCCCTTGCAAAGCGCCGACTAAATTTTTCCCTGCTGCGCTCGGCCTTGGACAGTACCGCCAAACTATCAACTTTTGTGCTGTTCATTCTGATCGGTTCGACGATCTTCGGGCTGGTTTTCCGGGCGGTTGATGGCGATATCTGGGTTGAACATTTGCTAACCAGCCTTCCCGGTGGATATGTCGGTTTTCTGTTTGCCGTAAACCTTCTGTTTTTCCTGCTGGGTTTCTTCCTGGATTTCTTCGAGATCGCTTTCATTCTGGTGCCGCTAGTCGCGCCAGTCGCCGAAAAACTGGGCATCGACCTTGTTTGGTTTGGGGTTCTTCTGAGCATGAACCTACAAACCTCGTTCTTAACCCCACCCTTCGGCTTCGCGCTTTTCTTCTTACGATCGGTCGCACCATCGAAGGAATATGAGGATCAGGTCACCAAACGCCGGATTGCGCCCATTACCACGGCACAGATTTATCGAGGCTCAATTGTCTTTATTATCCTACAGACCATCATGGTCTTAGTCGTAGCCCTATGGCCTGGTTTGGTTCTCGACTCGATTGACGGGGGATCTAAGGTTGATCCCAGCACGATCCAGATCGAGCTTCCGCCGATGGATGAAAGCGAACCACCGCCCATCGAGTTCAAGTAAACGTCCGCATTGGATGTGTCTGACCCCGCCCCGGTCCCCCAAGACTGGGGCGGTTGTCATTTACGGCCCAGGCCCAGCAATCCTCGCGGGGCCAACAGCACGATCGCCATCAACGCCACGCCGAGGCCCGCCCCCCAATAGGCCGGGTGCCAGCCCGCCAGAAATTCGCGCAGCACGCCATAAAGCACGGGGCCCAAAAGCGCCCCATAGCGCCGACCAATACCGCCCAGAATAAGCATGACCAGCAGATCCGCCGACCGATGGAAACTAAAGACCTCGACCGAAACAAATTGCACCGTCTGCACCAGCAAACCGCCCGCAAGCGCGGCCAGCAGCCCGGCAATTAGATAGGCCGTGCGGACCTGGGCTGCCGCCGACGCGCCCAGCGCCGTCAGTCGGGTTGGATTATCATGCAAGGCCCGCAGTCCCACGCCAAACGGCGCGGCTTCCAGACGGCTGACGCCCCAAAAGGCCAAGGCCAGCACTGCCAGCGCGTACCAATAGGCGGTTCGCCCCCAAAGATCGAAAGGGAAAACCCCAAACAGCGGCGCGATTGTTAGGCCGGATAGACCATCCTCGCCCCCCGTTACCCCCGGCAGGCGCAAAGCCGCCTCGTGCAGCAGCAGCCCTAGGCCGAGGGTTACCATCAAAGCTGGCAGGCCACGCAGCCGGGCGAGCACTACCCCCGCTCCCACCCCGGCTACCGCCCCCACCAGGGCGGCCAAGGCCAATCCGCTCACCGGTTCGGTCCACCCCGCCTGAGCCGCCAGCCCGACAACATAAGCCCCCAGACCGAAAAAAGCCGCGTGCCCCAGGGTTAAAATACCGCCAAGCCCCGTCAGCACATGCAGCGACAGGGCGAAGAGGGCTAGCACGGTCAAATGCGTCGCCAGCGCTAGCCACTCCGGCAAGCCCCAGAAAACCGCCGCCGCAACCACCGCCCAGGCGATGGGTTCGCGCGCCCGCATCATGACCGCCGCCCCGCAAAAATCCCATCGGGCCAGCGCAGCAGCAGCCCAACCATCACGGCGTAAATCAAGAAACCGCCGACCTGCGGTAGATAATATTTCCCGAAAACATCCAGCACCCCAAGCCCCAAGGCGGCCCAGAGCGGGCCGGTCAGCGATCCCAAACCACCAACCGAAACGATGATGAGATACAGCACCAGATATTTCAGCGGAAACGCCGGGTCGAGGCCGACCAGCGGTACACTCAACGCCCCCCCTAGGCCCGCCAGCCCCGTGCCGAGGGCAAAGGTTCCGGCGAATAGCCGCGCGACCGGAACCCCCAGGCCGCGCGCCACATCGGCGTTATCGACCGCCGCCCGCAGCCGTGCCCCCCAGCGGGTTCGGGTTAAGCCCGCCCAGAGCAGCAGCACCAATCCGCTCCCCAGGGCCAGCAGAAACAGCCGGTAGCGCCCCACCGCCACCCCGGCCGCCTCGATCTGCCCCCGCAAAATATTGGGCAGGGGCAGCGTCTGCTGGCTTCCGCCCCAAACCGCCGTAATTCCGGCCATGATCAAAAACAAAAAGCCAATGCAGAACAGAATCTGATCGAACGGCGGGCGAGCGTAGAGCCGGTGGAGGAGCGCGCGCTCCACCCCCGCCCCTAGGGCCGCCATCGCGAGGGCCGCAATGGGCAGCGCGGCCCAAAAGGACCAGCCCGCCTGCGTTACCAGGGTGACCGCCAGATACCCCCCCAGAGCAGCATAGGCCCCATGGGCGAGATGCACGAAGCCCATCAGCCCCAAGGTCACCGCCAGGCCAAGGCTCATGAGATACAGCAGCATCCCATAAGCAAGCCCATCGAACAAAAGCCCGATCCAGACACTGGGCATCCCTAGGCCTTTCGTTTACGGGGTTGCGCCGGGGTCTTTTACCGCCGGAATCGCATCGAACTCCACATTCACCATCTGGCCATTCACCCGTTCGGTTTTGCGAATATAGACCGTTTGCACAATATCGCGGGTTTCGGGGTCGATGGTGATCGAGCCACGCGGACTTTCCAAGGTTTGCCCCTTCATCGCCTCCACCAAAGCCGGGGCCGCCGTCTTACCGCCGGTCTTGGTCAGGGCGGCGGCGATCAGAGCCAACCCATCATAGGCGGCGACCGACATATAGGAGGGGCGCACCCCGTCCCCCACAATCCGGCGGAAGGCGGCGGTATAGGCGGCATTGCGCGGCGACGGATGCGCGAACGAATAGTGATGGGCGGTAATCAGCCCGGCGGGATCATCGCCCTGATTGGCCAGAAACGCATCATCCGTCGCATCGCCAGTCGCCAGCAGTTTTACCCCGGCCGCTTCCAGGCCGCGCTCGCGGAACGTCCGCATAAAGGCCGTGGGCTGATCGCCGGAGGGGAAGAAGATAAAGGCAGCTTCCGGTCGATCATCTTTCAGACGCTGCACATAGGCCGAAAAATCAGGATTGGTCAGCGGCACGCGCACGGCATTGCGAATGGTGCCCCCCCCGGCCTTAAAGGCGGCATGAAAGGCCCGTTCTGCATCCTGGCCCGGTCCGTAATCAGAAACCAGGGTTGTCACCTGCCGAATCCCCTGCGTCAACGCCCATTGGGCCATGGGGGCAGAAACCTGCGCCAGAGTGAAAGAGGTGCGCACGATATAGGGGGACCGACCGGGAATGGCTGAAGAGGCGGCATTCATCACCACGGCGGCGACCTTGGCCTCGGTCAAGATCGGGGCCACCGCCAAGGCGTTCGGGCTGAAATCCAATCCAACG